>CANQYV010000012.1 GCA_947628165.1 uncultured Clostridia bacterium
GTGCTCCTGCTCACCGCCATATTCTCTGCGGAGAGAAACAGCTTCCGCATACTCTCGGACCTCGGTCTCTCAAACAGAGCGGCAAAGAAGTCGCTATTGTGGCAGCTGCTCCTGTTCACCGCGGCAGGACAGCTGATCGGCGGGATCGCGATCTTTGTCAGCGGTGCCGCAGGGGTTGAGCGCATAGAAAATATGCTTAAGTATCTGCCGCTTCCCTATGTTCTGCTCCTTTCGGCCGTCCATCTTGCGGCTGCCATGACGGCAGGGGTTTTCATACTGCGCGGCATAGACAAACATGTATATCCGATGGCGGCCAAGAACCGCGATATCCTGACAGACGAAGAAACGGAGGCATGACAAAATGATAGGTGCCGAAAAACTCAACAAAACATATGACAAACACAGCCGTCACTCGAACAGGGTCTTAAAGGACGTATCCTTTACTCTTCCCGACCGCGGGTTTGTCTGCATTCTCGGTCCTTCCGGATGCGGAAAAACGAGTCTTCTGAACGTTATCGGCGGTCTTGACCGTTTCGATAACGGTACGCTCTCGACGGACAACGTGAGCGTACACGGATACGGCAGCCGTGCATACGAGATTGAGCGAAACCGCAATTTCGGATACATATTCCAGAATTATTATCTGCTCGACGATCACAGCGCCGCATACAACGTTTATATGGGTCTGCACAGCCTGAAGCTCTCCCATGCCGAAAAGCTGCGCCGCGTCAGACAGGCGCTGAAGGCCGTCGACATGGAGCGTTACATCCACCGCAATGTCGGCGAGCTTTCGGGCGGTCAGCAGCAGAGGGTCGCCATCGCCCGCGCGCTCGCAAGGCGTCCGCGCGTCATCTTCGCGGACGAGCCGACCGGAAACCTTGATGAAGCGAATACCATAAACATCTGCACGCTCCTGCGCCGCGCCGCGAAAAACAGTCTTGTCGTGATGGTCACGCATGAGGAGCGCATCGCGCGCTTCTTCGCGGACAGGATAATCACGCTCCGCGACGGCGAGATCGTGTCCGACACAGAGAGCTGGGAGCGAAGCGAGCTGTCGACCGAGGCCGCCCAGACCGTATACACGGACGGCATGTCCAAAAACGAGTACGGTGACACCGGCGACGACGGAAGCGTCACCCTTCATCTCATGCGCGCGGCAGGCGCGCCGCCGGCAGATCTCACCGTTGCCGTCCTTGCCGACCGCATAGTGATCAAGCTTGACGATATGCGCCGCGTTCAGCTCGGCACATCGGAGGATGAGCCGAAAATAGTCGAGGGAAAGGCTCCCGTGCTCACGCTCGAAGAGATAGACAGACAGCAGTCTGAATCGCAGGATGCCCTCTTCAGCTTCCCGCCCGCACAGGACGCTTCCCCGGGCAGCGGGCTGACGCTTCCCATGATGTGGAGAGAGGCAAAATCATTGAGGCGCGGCAACGGGCTGAAGCGGTTCGGTTTATTTCTGTTCCTGATTCTTCTCACGGCACTGACGCTGTGGATAACGGGAGACTTTATAGAGTTGTCAACCGTCAACCCCGAGGAATTCGTTCTGACTGACTCGCATATTCTTGAAATCAACATCGAGCAGGGACCGAACGCCGATATCGTATTTGACGACAGTGGCAACCCTTCCGGATACAAACGTGAGCCGTTGGATATCAAATTCGAATATATCGAAAATCTCATTAACAGCGATCTCGATATCTATTTCGCTCCGAAATCATCTACTCCTCTGACTGTAGAGGCTACGCTCTTCACACAGCTTGAAGCCGTCACTCTGCGTGCTCCGTCGTTCAGCAATGTTCCGATAGAAAAGCTCGATGAAAGCATGCTGATATACGGACGCATGCCGGAAAATTATTCCGAGATCGTAGTCGACAGGATCGTCCTTGAGGCAGTTACCAAGTCGAACGCCCTTTTCGCAAACAGCGTCTCCAATATCGAATTTTTCCTCGGCAGGACGGTTTCGTACGGCAGCCGTGACCTGCATCTTCAGATCGTTGGCATAAGCGACAGCGGCGAGCGCTCGGCGTATATGTTTGAGACGACGATGGCGTGCATCAGCGCGGGAGGCGGGAACGTCATCACCATAGAAGACCTGAAAGCGATGTACCCCGGGCAGTACGACGACCTGAATATCGAGGGCGACGACTGCATCCTCAATCTTCCGGCGGCGGGCAACATTTGGAAGGACCGCGTGCCGGAGTCGCCCTCGGACGCCATATGGACTTACCGTATCGGAAATCATACATTCAAAATCAAGGGAGGCGTTGAGATCGAGGAGCTCAGTGCAGCCGCGATAGTAACGCAGGAAAAGCTTGACAAAATGATGTTCGCGAGCTTTGCGGCCGGTCCCGTCTCCATATACTGCGAAGATAAGGACGCCGTAAAGAATTTCACCTCACATAAGACCGATGACGAGGAAAAGGGATTTATCAAGGTCACTGTCCGCGACCCTTACGGTGAATTGATGAACCAGTACACAGCCGCAGCTCATCTGCGCGCCGACGCACGCCTTATCGTGACCGTGACCGTCATCATTCTCTGCCTTGTTATGCTTTATCTGCTCTGCCGCACGCAGGCAAACGGGAGAATAAAGCTGCTCGCCGTTTACAGGCTGCTCGGCATACCGAAACGGAAGCTGTTCTCGATTTTCTCACTCGAAGCGTTCATATCCGCACTGCAAACAGTCCTTCCGACGACAGTCATTGTGAGTGCGGCCATTGCCGTCATAAAGCTCACGGGTGAGATCGAGCTTGCGGTCACGCTGCCTTGGTACGTTGCGGCGGCAACTGCGCTGATCATCACTTTGTACTTCATCATCGTCTCCGTGCTTCCGCTCATCCGCCTGCTCTCCGCCCCTCCGGCACAGCTCGCGGCAAAATACGATATCTGAGGCTGAACCAAAACAAAAACCGGAAAGCTCCCGCTTTCCGGTTTTTGTTTTTCGGTTTGAAATTTAACCGATATATTTGCTGTAATCGTCGACCTTGATACCGGGGCAGTATGCCTCGAGCATTTCGATATATCCGACGCCCATGTCGGCAAGGTCGCGCATACCGAACTGTGAAAGTCCGACGCCGTGGCCCCAGCCTTTTCCGACGATGATAAAGTTGTCGGGGCTCGATGCCGTCGCCGTTTCCGTATATATGTTTTCCGCAGGAGTGACCGCGGCGCCTTCTGTCGTGACGGTGCCGCCCGACGTTATGATGCTGAGCCCGCTGCCGGGAGTCCCGCCGACAGTCCCGCTGCCGGTGATTACACTGAAGCCGTGCGATATGTTCAGGTCAGATGTGCCGCTTTTCGTTATAACGGAGAGGTTTCTCGCAACTCCGCTCGGCGGTATCGTCTCCTTGTACTTCGTGTACTGCACGCTTCCCTTTCCGATAACGAAATTTGCGCTGTTTCCGCCGAAGGCGCTCCTTATGTGGTCGCAGCGCGTTATCGTGACCGAGCTGCCGTGGATATCTGTTACCGTGACCTTATAAACATATGTCGATATGCTGCTCGCGGTCTCGTCTATGCTGACGCTTGCTACCGCGTCCTTGATGCCGGTATATCCCTTGTCGTTGAGACGCTGGCAGAGCTCGGCGGGCGTATATTCCTTTGTCCAGAACGCCTTGCCATGATTAAGATAATCTTCCCAAGGGGTCTCAACTCCCGAGAGCCATGCGATCTTGCTGCCCCACACCTTTGAAACGTCCGCCGTGCAGTTGCCCGTGCTCGACGAATAATACATGGATGCGAGCTTGCCGTTGCAGATTGTGATCTTGCCCTTCGTTGAGCTTATGGCCTCTTTTACTTTGGCATTGTCAAGATATGCCGCGCCTTTGTAGACCTGGCAGTTCGACGTTGCGCAGATGTTGAAGCCGTATGCCTTCCAATGCTTGCTCACCTGGTCAATTGCAAAGGTCCTTGCAACTATCGCAAACGCCTTCTGCGACTCGACCGGCCACGAGACAGATATCTCATACGGGATAACGCCCGCTATGTAGGTTTCAAGGTCAACAACGTTTATCAGCGTCAGCTTATTGTCATCCGCGCGCTTGAAGACAAACGCGCCGTCATATACATTGCCGCTGATTTTCGTCGTCGTGAGAAACGCAGCCTTGCCGTCCTGTCCGTCAATGGCGTCAAGTGCCATGAAAGAGGCACCTGCCCCGTCGTATTCAAAGAGGACCTTTGCCGAGTCCCTATCGACCGCGAACGTTCCCGTCGCCGACGGGGATTTGACCGTCAGGCTTCTGCCGGGAAGCTTTGCCGCGACCTCGGAGAGTGCCGCGGATGCGTCGCTTTCGGAAATAAAGCTGCCGACCCGTATCAGAAACGCGCCGCTCACATATGTCGGTATCGCGTAGTAATCGGTTCCTTCGAGTGCCGTGTTGACGGCGTCGACCGCCGAGCCGAGCGAAGATGCATTCTGATACCTGTCCGCAAGCTCGAGCCTGTACGCTCCAACATTAGGACTTGACGATATGGTGTATACCGTGTTCTTTCCGCTGCCGCTCTTCTTATAATTCGCGTCGCAGAGTGCGACAACGTTCTTATATCCGTCGAGCCGCCAAAGCTCGGTGAACGTCTTGTCATACTTTTCTATCGTTTCCGAACCGACGATAAATCCGTTTGTCGTTCCGACATTCAGCGCCGAGGCGGCGGATGAACCGTAGTCAAGACCGACCGCTACCTGAAAGTCGCCGGAGCCCGCCGCGTTTACATTCAGAAAGATGAAGTAGATCGCGGTATAAAGCGTTGTGACTACCGTCATCAGAACGAGCACCCACGCGATTATCCGTGTCAGAAGCGTCTTCTTGTCTATTTTTTTCTTCTCTTCTACAGGCTTTCTTTTACTTGATCTCATAATTGCCTCTGACCATTATCCATGTGCTCTCGCCCGTTATCTGGATACCTCTGCCGTCGTCTCTCGGTATGAGTATGTAGTGGCTGAGCGATACGGCGGCGCCCGGAGCAAGCTCTTTTCCGACAGTCATATCGGATATGGGCTGATCGTCCTCGGCGATAACTTTGCCACCGCCCGTCCTTATAACGAGCTCGAGCGAGCCGCCCTTCGGGTATATCTTCTGACCGGGCTGAAGCTCGACAGGGACGAACGCGGTCATTGATTCCTTGTTCTGACCGACAGCCTCTATGAGCTCCTCGACCTGCTTTTTGAGTGCGGCGTTCTCGGACTCGAGCTTTTCGATGCTCGAACGTGCGGACGATATCTCGCCCTTGAGCGAGGAGACATGTCCCGCAATAAGCGAGTTGAGCGCGCTCACGCGCGTCTCAAGATACGATTTTGAAACAATGGGGTCATTTGCGCTGTCGTAGCTGCTGTCCGCCGCGAAAGCAAACACCGATAAGAGTGTGCAGGCTGCGAGCAGAGCCAGAAGTGTTGCAGTCTTTTTTCTGATCTTCATTTCAAACTTCCCTCTTTAGTATTTTAATTTTACTCTGTTTTGAATTTAAAGCAGCTTGATCTGAGCCGAGCCGGAATCGGCGTCTGAAAGCGCAATTCCGGACGACGGGAGCTTGCCGCGGCGATAGCGGGACGGATCCTCCGATATCTCGGACGGGTCCTTTTTCGCGGAAATTACTTTGTTGTCCTTCTTGAGCGTGAATATCGAGACGCCCTGAGATGTTCTCGTCGTTTTGACCGGTATCTTTGCCGTTGATACGACAAGCGCGCGCCCCGCGCTGCTGTACAGCATTATCTCGAACGGCTCGCGCTCGATAAAGGCTGCCACGGCAGGCGACGCGGAGCTGTAAGCGTTCGTCAGCCGCTTGCGGTTCGTCTTTGTCTCATACGCCGAGAGCGGCACCTTTACGCACTTTCCGTTTTCAAATACGAACACTATATTGACGTTCTCCGCATATTCCCTGACGGGGCACATATAGAGCACGCCTTCCCCGTCGTCGAAATTGAGCTTTGACGGGATATAGTCGCCGAGCGAGGACGCCTTTGAGGTATCGAAATCGCTCATTTTTGCCTTATATACCTGCGCTCTGTCGGAGAAGAAGAGCACCTCGTCCGCGTTTTCCGCGTCGCAGCATACGGAGATGACGTCTCCGTCCTTGAGCTTCTGCTCGTCGTTGCCGCGCCATGACTGCATCGTTATTTTTTTGAAGTAGCCCTCGCGCGAGAGCACGGCTTTTACGGGATAATTCTCGACAAGCTCGTCCTCGTCGGGAACGGCTACCTCTCCGATGTGAACTATCTCCGTGCGCCTCGGCTGTCCGTATTTCTTCTTTATCTCGGCAAGCTGCTTTATGAGCTCGGATTTGAGCTTCAGCTCGTCGCCTATGACAGCCTTCATCTCCGCTATCTCAGACTGGAGCGACTCTATCTCGCGGATGCGGTTTATGATGTATTCGCGGTTCAGGTTGCGCAGCTTGATGTCTGCGATGTATTCGGCCTGAACCTCGTCAATAGAGAAGCCCTCCATCAGGTTCGGCACGACCATGGACTCTTCTTCAGTCTCGCGCACTATTTTAATCGCGCGGTCGATGTCGAGCAGGATCTTCCCGAGCCCGAGCAAAAGGTGGAGCTTCTTCTCCTTCTGCTCGCACTCGTACACGAGCTCGCGGCGATAGCACCCCATGCGGAAGCGGATCCACTCCTTGAGTATCTCCGCGATCCCGAGCTGTCTCGGCGCACCGTCTATCAGGAGATTGAAGTTGCAGCGGAACGAGTCCTCAAGCGGCGTCAGACGGTAGAGCTTTTCCATGAGCTTCGGGACATCGGTCCCGCGCTTGACGTCTATCGCGAGCTTGAAGCCCGAAAGACCGATCTCGTCGCGGAAGTCGGTGACTTCGCGGAGCTTTCCGTCCTTTAAAAGGTCGGTGAGCTTCTTCAGTATGAGCTCGATCGTTGTGGAATACGGTATCTCGAATATCTCGATGCAGTTTTCCTTCGGGTCAAATCTGTACTTGGCGCGCAGCCTGACGGAGCCGACGCCCGTTTTGTATATCGAGAGCATCTGCTCTCTGTCGTATATGAGCTGCCCGCCCTCCGAAAAGTCGGGCGCTTTGATGATGTCAAGCAGTTTTTCCGACGTGGTGTTCGGATTTTTCAGTATCGCTGTCGTCCCGTCGCAGACCTCCGCCAAATTAAAGGAGCATATGTTTGACGCCATCCCGACAGCGATGCCCATATTTGGATTGACAAGCACGTTCGGGAACGCGGTCGGCAAAAGCGTCGGCTCCGTCGTCGTGTTGTCGTAGTTCGGGACCATGTCGACGGCGTTTTTGTCGATGCCGCGGAATATTTCGGCGCAAATTTTTTCGAGCCTTGCGTCCGTGTATCTCGCCGCCGCCGCCTTCATGTCACTCGAATAGTGCTTTCCGAAGGAGCCCTTTGAGTCTATGAGCGGGTGGAGCAGCGCCCCGTAATCGCGTGTGAGACGTACGAGCGTGTCGTAGTTGGCGTCGGTGCTGTGGGGATTTAGGTGCATCATGTCGCCCGTTATCGTCGCACACTTGACATATCCGCCCGACATCATCCCGTGCGTATACATTGTATAAAGCAGCTTGCGGTGAGCGGGCTTAAAGCCGTCTATTGCCGGTATTGCGCGGGAGACTATGACCGTCATGACGTACGGCATATAATTCGTTTCGATAGTCTCCGTTATCGGCTGGTCGATTATTTCGGCCGGCGGCAGCTCAGCCGTCTCTGTCGTCTTCTTTTTCCTTGGCAAAACTCTGTCCTGTCCTTATAAAAATCAAACTTTGATCACGGTGTGGTCGGCAGCCCTTATAAGGCGGTTGTATATGGCAAAAGAAAGTCCGCCGTCCCGCCCGGGCATGTAGGTATATATCGCGTCGAGCTTGTGTGAGGCGCCGTATGTGTCCGCCTCGCGCAGTGCCGCAAACAGCCTCTTCGCGTGAGACGCGACGTCGTCCTTGCCTCCGAGCGAAACGGACGCGCATTCGGGCGCGTCAAGCGCTCTGTCCTCGTCGAAGCAGATGAAAAGGCACGCTTCGCCGTCTTTTATCCGCCCTTTTATATATGCCGCGGCGTCTTCCCTTTTCCCGTCGAGCAGGTAAAGGGGCGCTCTCGGCGCGTAATGTCTGTACTTCATTCCCGGCGAAAGAGGCGTCTCTCCCGGGGCGAGCCCGTCCGCCGTCGTGACCTTTGAGGCGACGCATGACAGCGCCTCCGCCGTTACGGCTCCGGGTCTCAGTATCTTTACTTCGTCGTCCCAAAGCAAAAGCGCGACGGTCGATTCAAGCCCGTATTCGCATTCGCCGCCGTCTATGATAGCGTCAACCTTTCCGTCCATGTCCTCGACGCAGTGTGAAAATGCCGTCGGCGACGGCCGCCCGGAAATGTTGGCGGACGGCGCCGCGACCGGGACTCCCGCGAGCTTCAGAAACTCATGCGCCACGGGATGTATCGGGCATCTGACCCCCACCGTGCCGCCGCCCGCTGTCACCGCGTCCGGAATATTCGGTTTTTTCTTAAGTATCAGAGTAAGCGGTCCCGGCATAAAGCTCTCGGCAAGCCTGTAATAAAGCTCTGTAGTATACGCGAACTCCTCGGCTGATTCTGGCCTGTCCACATGAACGATAAGAGGATTGTCAGCCGGACGCCCCTTTGCGCGGAATACGGCGCGCGCGGCGTCCGCGTCATACGCGTTCGCCCCGAGCCCGTACACTGTCTCTGTCGGAAATATAACGAGCCCGCCGCGCCTTATAATGTCCGCCGCGAGGGCTAAGCCCTCCCTGTCCTTCGCACCGTCTATCTTTAAAGTCTGCATTACCGTAAAAACTCGCCGTTTTTCAGTTTTTCCGCAGTATCCGCGGTTATGAGCGCATCTATCATCTCGTCGAGCGAGCCGTTTATGAATGAGTCGATACTGTAAAGCGTGAGACCTATCCTGTGGTCGGAAACGCGGCCCTGCGGGAA
Organism: uncultured Clostridia bacterium; assembly: GCA_947628165.1. GTDB lineage: Bacteria > Bacillota > Clostridia > Oscillospirales > CAG-272 > DTU064. The sequence continues at coordinate 8,903 of CANQYV010000012.1, forward strand.
ATTATACGTCCTGATGCGCTCGCTTCTGTCTCCCGTGCCGACCTGCGACCTTCTGTCGGCTGCGATCTTGTCCGCCTGCTCGCGCCGCTTCATGTCGTAAAGCTTTGCGCGCAAAAGCTTCATCGCACGGTCGCGGTTCTTGAACTGGCTCCGCTCGTCCTGGCACTCGATAACGATACCTGTCGGCTTGTGCGTCAGCCTTATCGCCGACTCCGTCTTGTTTATGTGCTGACCGCCCGCGCCGCTCGACTTTATCGTGTCTATCTCGAGGTCGGAAGGATTTATCTCGACCTCGACATCCTCGGCTTCCGGCAAAACGGCGACCGTCGCGGTCGAGGTGTGGATGCGCCCCTGCGACTCCGTCTCGGGAACTCGCTGAACGCGGTGCACGCCTGACTCGAACTTGAAGCGCGAATACGCGCCCTCGCCGGATATCATCAGCGTGACCTCGCGGTATCCGCCGAGCTCGGTCTCGTTTGCGCTCACGATCTCAGCCTTATAGCCGCGGCGCTCCGAGTACATGATATACATCCTCGCGAGCACCGCCGCAAAAAGAGCCGCCTCGTCGCCGCCCGCGCCCGCACGGATCTCTATCATGACGTTCTTGTCGTCGTTTTCGTCCTTCGGAAGGAGCAGAACCCGAAGCTCGTCCTCGATTTCCGTGAGCCTGCCGCGCTCTTCCGAAAGCTCCTCTTCCGCGAGCGCCTCAAGCTCTTTGTCTCCGCATTTCAAAAGCTCCTCCGAGGAGGCGATCTTTTCCTCGCACGCCTTATATTCGCGATACTTTTCTATTATCGGAGACAAGAGCTTGCGCTCCTTGGAAAGACGCCTGTACTCCTCCATATCGGAATACGCGTCCGGCGAGGAAAGCGCGCGCTCTATCTCGTTGAATCTTATCTCCGCTTCCCTCAGCTTGTCGAGCATAATGCCGTTATTTCCGCCTTACCCTTTTACTTATTGAACGCGACGTGAGCGCGGTATGCCTCATAGAGGTCGACCTTCGAGATAATCTCGAACGGCGCGTGCATTGAAAGGACCGGCACACCGAGGTCTATCGTGTCAATATTGTGGTTCGCTATATACATGGCAACGGTCCCTCCGCCGCCCTGGTCGACCTTGCCGAGCTCCGCCGTCTGCCAAACGACGCCCGCCTTGTCGAAAATGCCGCGCACGACGCCGACCGTCTCCGCGGACGCGTCGTTGGTGTTGCCCTTGCCGCGGCTGCCCGTGAATTTCGTGAGCACGACGCCGCAGCCGCAGAGCGCGCTGTTCTTTATCTCGTAAACGTCCGCGTAGTTCGGATCATAGCCCGCGGCGACGTCCGCCGAGAGGCAAAGGGAGTTCGCGCGGACGATGTGCTCGTCTGCGCCGAGGGCGCGCGACAGCTCGGAGATTATGTCCGCGAGCACGCGGGACTGCATGCCGGTATTGCCGTTGGAGCCCGTTTCCTCCTTGTCGGCGAAAATGCACATCGCGGTCTTTTCGGGGGCTTCAAGCTCGGCAACCGCCATCAGTATCGGGTACGCGCACACTCTGTCGTCGTGGCCGTAAGCACCTATCATCGCGCGGTCAAGTCCGATGTCGCGCGACTTGCCGGCGGGAACGACCGTGAGCTCCGCCGAGATGAGGTCGGACTCCGTAATGCCGTATTTGTCGTTGAAATACTTGAGTATCGCGAGCTTTACCCTGTCGTCGGGCGAGCTCGTATCGTAGGGATCGTCCTCCGTAGCGTAAGGACGGGAGCCGATGAGCACATTAAGTCCCTCGCCGGTGAACGCAGACTCGAGCGGACGCTGGGACTGATCCTTTGAAAGGTGCGGAAGAAGATCCGTTATGCAGAATACGGGGTCGCCCTCGTCCTCGCCTATCGTAACGTTCACGCGCTCGCCGTCTGCCTTAACGACGACTCCGTGGAGCGCGAGCGGTATCGTCGCCCACTGATACTTGCGGATGCCGCCGTAATAATGCGTCTTGAGATATCCGAATCCCGTGTTCTCGTACACGGTGTGCTGCTTCATATCTATGCGCGGAGAGTCAACGTGCGCGGCGGAAATGCGGATGCCGTGTTCGAGCGGCTCCTTGCCTATCACGAACGCGAGCAACGACTTCCCGCGGTTGTTGTAGTAGAGCTTGTCTCCGGGCTTCACGATATCGCCGAGCCTGTACTCGGAAAAACCGTGCTCCCTAAGTATGCCGATTCCCGAAGCGACCGCTTCGCGCTCCGTCTTCGAGCTGTCTATAAACTTCGCATAACCCTTAGCAAAGTCGTAAGCGGCTTCTATCTCAGCCTCGGTCTTCGCCTCGTATGCGCTCTTTTTCTTGTAGAAGAGCTGTTTTTTCATTTCCTTGATCGTGTCTGACATTTTTATATCTCCTTTTTTGATTATCAATAATATAGTCTTTGGTAAAGCTCCGCCGCCTTTTCGACGGTGCTGACATAGCCTCTCGTCTCGTCATACGGGATTTTGTCAAGCGTCACCCCGTCCTTTGAATATCTCCCGTCGGTCAGCCATCCGTCGACGGCTGTGGGTCCCGCGTTATACGCGGCGAATACCGACTGCCATCTCGAATACTTTCCGTAAAGATACGAAAGATAGTATGTCCCGTATTTTATGTTAGTTTCGGGGTCGTAAAGGACCGCCGGGTCTTTCGTCTCGTCGAGCAGCTCCGCCATCCATTCAAACGTGGACGGCATTATCTGCATGAGCCCGACGGCGCCGTCCGACGAGTGAGCGCCTATTTCAAACTCGCTCTCCGTTTTCATAACGGCGTATATTATGTATTCTGGCACACCGTATTCCTTAGAATACTTTTCAACGTATTCGGAAAAAGAACGCGGATGGCTCGCGCGGTCCATCTTGTCGAGCAGACCGTTTATGAATATGCCCGAAAATATCGAAAGCGTTACTATCACTATGACCGCAACGCTGCGAAGCAATGCTTTTTTCAGTTTTCTTCAACTCCTATTCGCCTTTTTTAAGGCGTCACGATAAAACTCTCTAATGCGGCGTGCAAATGCGTCCGCATCTCCGTCATTCTCTATTATAGTGCCGCACCTCGCCCGCAATTCATCGTCTTTTGACTGTGCCGCAAGTCTTTTTTCGGCGTCTGCGCGCGATATCCCGTCGCGTGAGATAATCCTCTCGGCGCGCAGGCCGATATCCGCAGTGACGCCGACCGTGACGTCGCACAGCGCGTCGAACCCCGATTCAAAAAGAAGCGGCGCATCCACGACGACCGCGGGATATCCTTTTTTTTCGTATTCGGAGATAAGGCGAAGCGTTTCTTCTTTGATATACGCGTGAGTTATGCGGTTGAGCGTCTTTCTTGCCTCGGCGTCTTTGAAAACAATACCGCCGAGCGCCCGCCTGTCGAGCGAGCCGTCCTCCGAAATGATGCCTCTGCCGAAGGTATCGCAAAGCTCGGAAAGGCACGGAGAGCCGGGCACACAAAGCTCCCGGTAAACGCGGTCGGTATCTATGACGGCGGCTCCCTCGCCGCGCATGACGGCGGCGGCGGTCGTCTTTCCGGAACCGCTCCCCCCGCACAGACCGATGATTATCAAAGCACGCACCCCATACCAAATAACTCCGAGTATATTATACATCAATTATATTCGTTTTGCAATAGACAACCGACTAAATTTAGCTTTTTTCTCGGGCTTTTTTATGTCAGCGGCGCACAATTCGTGGATTGCGAAGATACCCTTGCCTCGCTTTATTAATGAAATCCCCCTCGAAAAGCGATTTCGAGGGAGACACATATTATTTTTCGGTCACATACGCTTTTTTTATTACGACGGGCGTGCGCGGCACGTCCGAGAAATATCCGAGCCTGCCTGTCTCAGCTTCGGCAATTTTGTCGACGACCGCGAGGCTGTCATCATCCGTCACTCGTCCGAAAGCGGCGTATTCCCCGTCAAGATACGGCGCGTCCCTGTGCATGATGAAGAACTGGCTCGACGCCGAGTCCGGTACGTTTGTGCGTGCCATCGAGAGCACGCCGCGCGTGTGCTTTATGTCGTTCTGAGGGAAGCCGTTCGATGCGAACTCGCCTTTTATCGACGGGGCGTCATGATGCTTCATCTCCGCGTCGTAACCGCCGCCCTGAATCATAAATCCCGCGATGACGCGATGGAAAATGAGCCCGTCGAAAAATCCGCTCTCAACGAGCGAGAGAAAATTTTCTGCCGTCTTAGGCGCCTTGTCGGGATAAAGCTCGGCGTTTATACTGCCGCAGCCTTCTATCTCAAATGTGATCTTCGGATTTGCCATATAAAGTTACCTGCCTTTTTTCTTGCCTACTATTCTATCACAACGGCGCGCCTGTTTCAACACCTTATTTCCGCCATCGGTCAAAGGAGGCTCGCGTTTGCACTTGTGCGCGGCTCGCGTTTATGGTACAATATCAAAAGATGCGGCGAACTGCGCCTTAACAAACGCTTATCAAAACGGAGAAACGAGAGATGCTGCTTGACGAACTTGAAAAATGCGCAAGCTCCGGCGCCTTACCGATGCATATGCCCGGACACAAGCGGAACATCTCCGCGTTTCCGTGGCTCTCGTCTCTCGGCGGGACGCTCGACATCACCGAAATTTACGGATTTGACGACCTGAACTGCCCGGAGGGCATTTTCGCCTCGCTCGAACAAAGGATGGCGGCTCTCAGGGGCGCCGACGAAACGGTCTGCCTTGTGAACGGCAGCACGTCGGCGGTGCTCGCGGCAATCACCTCCGTTTTGCCGTCGGGCGGCGGGCTGCTGATGTGCCGCGGCTCGCACAGGTCGATGTATAACGCGGCGGAGCTTTGCCGCGCGAACGTATACTATCTCACCCCGCCAACTGAAAGCTCATTCGGCATAACGGAATCGGTCGAGCCTTATGAGGTCGAAAGGATGCTCGACCTGCACCCTGATATCGCGCTCGTCGCCGTGACGAGCCCGACTTACGACGGCGTCATCAGCGATATCGGCGCGATCTCGAAAATATGCCGCTCGCACGGCGTCCCGCTGTTCGTCGACGAGGCGCACGGCGCTCATCTCGGCATAGGAGGATTCCCGGAAAGCGCCGTCACACTCGGCGCAGACCTCGTCGCCGAAAGCCTGCACAAAACGCTGCCCGCCCTGACGCAGACGGCGTGCCTTCACATAAATCACGGGCTCGTCGACCCGGACGAGGTCCGCCGCCGCGCGGCAATGTTCCAGTCGAGCAGCCCTTCATACATTCTTTCCGCCTCCGTCGACGCATGCGTGTCCTATCTTGAGGCCGAGGGCGAGCGCGCCGCGCGCCGCTGGCTTGAAGCCGTCCGCCGCTTTGAAGATACGGCGGCGGGGTTTTCCCGCCTCCGCCTGTTTACGGGCGGCGACGGAATTTTTGCCCGCGACCCGTCAAAGCTCCTTATCTCGACGGCGGGAACTGATATGACGGGAGTATCCCTTATGCGCGTCCTGCGCGAAAAATACTCAATAGAGCTTGAGACCGCAAACGCCGAAACGGCGCTCGCGATGACGGGCATGGGAGACACGGACGAGACCGTCGCCCGCCTCGCCCGCGCCCTCTCGGAAATAGACGGCGCCTGCCGCACCGCGCCCGACCGCGGCAGCCCGGCGCCTGAAGTCCGGCTGCCCGAGCGACGGCTCCCCGCTCACGAGGCGTTGTCTCTGCCGTCGGAGGCCTTTCCCGTCTCCGACTCAGTCGGACGGGTGTCGGCGGAGTATGTCTGGGCATACCCGCCCGGCATCCCGATACTTGTCCCCGGCGAGGTCATCGACGACGGCACGGCCCGCACGCTTATGTCCGATACGTCACTGCATTCGACAAAAAAACGGCTCCCGCACGAGATTTTCTGTGTATCTGCCTTTTGAATATTGACTTCGGGCGAAAAAAGGTGTAAAATAACCACAGCGTAAAAAATCTGAAAGGAAATACACATCAATGAAACGCATCGAAACGATAGAGACCCGCGACCTCAGGAAGAGTGCAGTCACCGGCGGCTGCGGCGAATGCCAGACCTCCTGCCAGTCCGCCTGCAAGACCTCCTGCGGCGTTGCGAACCAGAAGTGCGAGAACACCAAGGAAAAGAACGAAGAGAAGCTCGAGAAGTAAGATTACATAAGTAAGATTACTTTCGTAAGCTTACTTCCGTGAGCTCACGTTCAAAAAAAAAGACGGTACCGCTTGCGTGTTTTATAGGCGTAAGCGGTATTTTATCGGAGAAAAACAATGATACATCAGTATAAGCTCGGCGGATACGGCTTCGTGCTCGACGTCTGCTCCGGCTCCGTGCACATGGTAGACGACGTCGCATACGACATCATCTCAATGTACGAAAATACCGACCGTGAAACAATAGTTTCCGCAATGCTCGAAAAATACGGCTCCCTGCCCGACGTGAACGAGGCGGAGATACGCGAGTGCATATCGGACATAGACGCGCTCCGCGACGCGGGCAAGCTCTTTTCCGAGGACAGCTTCGTCGGGATCGACGCAGGCGCCCTCAAAAACAGAAACGAGATAAAGGCGCTCTGCCTCCATGTCGCACACACATGCAACCTGAACTGCGAATACTGCTTTGCGAGCCAGGGAAAATATAACGGCGACCGCGCGCTCATGAGCTTTGAGGTCGGACGCCGCGCGCTTGACTTCCTCGTCGAGAACTCCGGTTCCCGCGTTAATCTCGAGGTGGACTTTTTCGGCGGAGAGCCTCTCATGAATTGGGACGTCGTCAAGCGCCTCGTCGCATACGCACGCAGCATAGAGGAGGAAAAGCATAAGCACTTCCGCTTTACGCTGACGACGAACGGCGTGCTCGTCGACGACGACGTCATCGAGTTTTCCAACCGCGAGATGAACAACGTCGTCATGTCGATAGACGGGCGTCCCGAGGTCCACGACCGCTTCCGCGTTGATTATTCGGGGCGCGGGAGCTATGAAACGGTCGTTCCCAAATTCCTCAAATTCGCGAAGGCGCGCGGCGAACGCGACTACTATGTCAGAGGAACGTACACGCACTACAATACCGATTTTGTGAACGACATCCTGCACCTCGCGGATCTCGGCTTCACTCAGCTCTCGATGGAGCCCGTTGTCTGCTCTCCTGACGACCCGTGCGCGCTCACGGAGGATGATCTGCCGACGCTGTTTGCGGAATACGAGCGCCTCGCATTCGAGATGCTGAAGCGCGAGCGCGAGGAACGCCCGTTCACGTTCTATCACTACATGATAGACCTGCGTCACGGTCCGTGCATTTATAAGCGGCTGTCGGGATGCGGCTCCGGGACCGAATACCTCGCCGTTACCCCTTGGGGCGACCTTTATCCCTGCCACCAGTTCGTTGGCGACGAAAAGTACCTCATGGGAAACGTTTGGGACGGCGTAAAGAACACCGCCCTGCGCGAGGACTTCCGCAAAACTAACGTATACGCCCGCCCCGAATGCGCCGACTGCTGGGGCAGACTTTACTGCTCGGGCGGCTGCGCCGCGAACGCATATCACGCAACGGGCAGCATCCTCGGTACATATGATTACGGCTGCCGCCTCTTCCTGAAGCGGATGGAATGCGCCATAATGCTCGAGGTATTGAGGCGCCTCGGACTGCCTGCCGAAAAGACGGAATAAAGCGACCGCAGTCGAAAAAACACAACAAAAAAAGGTGCGATCTCTCGCACCTTTTTTCGGTTCTGAGTGACTGGACTTGAACCAGCGGCCTCTACCACCCCAAGGTAGCGCGCTACCAGCTGCGCCACACCCAGATACACGTTCTTTCCGAACGCCTAAGTATTATAGCACAACGGCGCCCCGCCGTCAATACCGATTTTCAAATTTGCCGCCGCTTTTTTTTGAATAAGAAATTTCGGGTATATTTTTTCGTTTTCCCGGGAAAGCTACTTTCGTAGATCGGATAGGTAGAAGAAAAAAGAAAAAAGAGGAAGGTGTTTTCTCATGGAAAACAAGGACAGCTGCAAATGCAAGCCGAACCGCAGCATCGAGTGCACGGTAGTTCAGTGCGCTAACCACTGCGGATGGCAGGACTTCTGCTCGCTCGACAAGATCAAGGTCGTGACGCACGAACAGAACCCGACAGTCGTGCAGTGCACGGACTGCGGCAGCTTCGTGCTCGCAAAGCCCGAGCGGTAAAAACGAAAAAATGCCCGACATGACGCCGGGCATTTTTTCGTTTTCTCAATACACCGCTTCGATCTCTTTTATCCGTCTGTAAAGAAAATCGTTTGTCGGGACAAGAATATCGTGCTTTTTCGCAAGCTCCCTCACGGTCCCGGCAAATATCTCAACCTCCGACGGGCGACGCAGTATCGCGTCCTGCCTCATCGACGGCATCGCACCGGGCGTCAGCGTTTTTATCATCCTGACATAGTCGCAAAGCGTCCTCTCGCCGATGTCTATCCCCTCGCACTCGGCGACGGCTATTACCTCGCGCATGGCGGAGACCATGACGCGGTACGCCTCGCCGCTTTCGTCGGAGCATCCGCCGTAATCCGTTTCGTATACCATGCAGACCTGATTTAATCCGACGTTGAACATGAACTTGCTCCAGATGCGGCGCATGATGTCGTCCTCGACGACGTAAGGTATGCCCGCCGCGTCAAGAAACTCCGTGACCGCCTGCACGTTGCCACGCTGATCCTCGTACCGCGCGCCGATCCTGAGCTCGCCTATATTCGCGTATGAAAATTTGAACCCGAGCTTGACGGCGTCTGTTCCCTGGGCGACGGTATATACCATCCGCCGCCGTCCGTATCTCTCGGCAATGACGTCCTCGCTCGTGATGCCGTTCAGCACCGACATGATGACGGTATCCTCGCCGACACATCGCTTTATCGTATCGAGCGCGTCCGCAAGACCGGGATATTTTACCGCGACGATAACGAGATCGACAGGTTCCGCCTCGTCCGCGTCGAGCATAGGCAGCGCGCACGGCTCGCCGTTTTTATAAAATGTGTTTTCCGAATACCGCTTTTTGCGCTCGCCGTCCATGACAAAATAAACGCTGCCCTCTCCGAGCGCGTCCGCTATCCGCGTGCCGTACATCATCCCGAGAGCGCCCATCCCGCATATCGCCGCCGTCTTGATTTTTTTCATTTTTCAAATACCCCTGCCGTATGCCGACGCGTTTTCCGCTCTCATTATACAGTGCCCCGTCCCCGCGTGTCAAGCGAACTTTGGGGTTGACTTTTTAATTTAATTGTGCAAAAATAATTGTTGTTCCTTGTCTGATGCACAGTTGATGCACCGGAGCCCTATAATTTACGCAAACATGACGGCGCAATAAGACGCCTGTTTTACGGGAGGGGTGTCCCAATGGTAAGCATACTCATCGTCGAAGACGAAAAACCTATATCGGAGCTGTTAAGACTAAGCCTGCGCAAGGCGGGATATGAATGCACATGCTGCGCCGACGGCATGGATGCTGCCGACATTATCGAGAAGCGCGCCTTTGACCTTGTCCTGCTCGACGTCATGCTCCCCGGCATCGACGGATTTGAACTGATGGAGTACATCCGCGACAACGGCACGCCCGTTATTTTCATCACCGCGAAAAATTCCGTTTCAGACAGGGTGCGCGGGCTACGCATGGGTGCCGAGGACTACATAATCAAGCCCTTCGACATACAGGAGCTGCTTGCGCGCGTCGAGGGAGTACTCCGCCGCCACGGCAAGCTCGAGACGGTGATAAACATAGACGGGCTTGTCATAAACACGCTTTCGATGACCGTCACAAAGGACGGCGAAGAAATACATCTTACGAAAAAGGAATACGAGCTTCTCCTGATGTTCGCGCGGAACCCGGGGATCGTGCTCTACAAGAGCGTCCTTTACGAGCGCGTGTGGGGAGGCGAATATGTGTACGGGACGCGCACGGTCGAGCTGCATGTCCAGCGGATGAAAAAGAAGGTCGGATGGAACGAAAAGATAAAGCCTGTCTATGCGGTCGGCTACCGCCTTGAGGTATAGGAATTGAGCTTCAGGTCAAAGCTGATAATTACGCTTTCGCTTTTGACTGCGCTGACGTTCGGCATAGGCGGCACATTTCTGATATACGCTTCCTTTAACTCGTCGCTTCAAAAGGAGAAGGCGACAGCGCTCGACGCGTTTGAAAGCGTGCAGAACACGCTCGTGTTTCTCGGTTCTCTCGGCGAATTTGATGATGTAACGGAGCTTTCGGGCTCGCTGCTTCAGCTGTCCGACAGCGGCATTTCGACGTGGCAGGCGATATCTCTCTTCGACGGAGACAGGCAGCTCGCGCGGACGGGCATCGCCCTGCCGGAGGACGCCCTGCCCTCTCCCGAAAAGGAGGGCTGCACATACACGGAGATTAACGACGAAGCGGGACACGCCGTGATAATAAAGAACAACATCAAGGCAGGTGACGGCAGGCTGACGCTCACCGCCCGCTTTGACCTCTCGCCCGTATACGATGCAAGGGACACGCAGATAAAGCTGTTCTTTACGATATATCTATGCGTCGTGCCTCTCGCCGTTCTTATCGCCGCGGCGCTTTCCTTCGCGATAACGGAACGGCAGCGCAAACTTATATCCGCAGTACGCCGCGTCGCGGGCGGCGACCTCACCGTCCGCTCGGGGCTTCGGACCGGGGATGAGTTCGGGCAGCTCTCGCGCGACTTTGACGCTATGGCGGACAAAATGCAGGAGAGCATATCGCGGCTCGAAGGCGAGCTCGACCGTCAGGAAGCGTTCATGGGTGCGTTTGCCCACGAGCTCAAAACTCCCATGACGTCTATAATCGGATACGCGGACCTTTTGCGGCAGGACGGTCTTGACGACGACACGCGTCTGCTCGCCGCAGACTACATCCACTCTGAAGGACGGCGGCTCGAAAAACTGTCGTTCAAGCTGCTCGAGCTCCTGCTCCTCGACAAGGACGAGCCCTCGATGAGAGAGGTCAACCTTTACGCGTTCGTAAAGGAAATAGAAAAGGCGCTCTTGCCCGTCATGAAGGAGCGCGGCGTTATTCTGTCGACGAAAAGCGAGCGGGCAAAGGTGACGCTCGATCCCGACCTTGTAAAATCTCTGCTATACAATCTCATAGACAACGCCGCAAAAGCTATAGACGGAGAGGGCAGAATAGTCCTGCGCGGCAGGCGCGTCATGGGCGGGGTCTGTTTTGAAATCGCTGACAACGGGCGCGGAATGAAGCCCGAGGATATATCAAAAATAACGGAGGCTTTCTACCGCGTTGACAAGGCGAGGTCAAGAAGTCAGGGCGGCGCCGGTCTCGGACTTGCGCTCTGCCAGAAGATCGTCGCGTGCCATCACGGCACGATGAGCTTTGAAAGCGAGGCGGAGCACGGGACGATAGTCACGGTCACGCTGTACGGGGAAAAGAAAAATGAGAACGGTTAAGTATATAGCCGCGTTCACGCTGGCGCTTTTAATAATTGTTTCTTCGGCTTTTCTTCCCTCTCTAGCCTCCGCAATTGACGACGCGGCGCGGCGCGGCCGTGTTTACCATACCGACATAGACAAGCCGAATATAGACATAGGCATCAAAAAAGGCAGCTACACGGTGCTCGAAAAACTTTCCATATACTTGATCGGGCAGATGGTAGAGTATACGGACAGCTTCTTCATCCCGAACGTGAAGCCGAGCCGCGAGATATCCGACATCCCCGCCGCCGCCCTCGAGGAGCTCACCCCTTATTTCAGAACAGGCGTGTTTTTGGGCCTTGATGACCAGATAAAGGGCGCGCTCAAAGCGTCTGTGGACGCCTATCAGCCGTCATCTGAGCCGTCCGACGGCGCCGAGAAGCCGGAGGCGGAGTCTACCGCCCAAAGGGGCGTGAGCGCCGCCGGTATGGGTACGGACCCCGACGTCAAGAGTGAGACGACGACGCAGATAATGCCCGTCGTATACTATCTTCCCGGCAACGCGTCGACGTTTTTCTTTGCCTGGAGCGTCTCGATCGCGGGTCCGAAATTTCAGCTCTATCTTCTCATAGACGACGACACGGAAGCTACGTTGGCCATAAGCTTTTACAGAGAGAATGTATATCTTGACACGGAAAGCATCCGAGACATGCTCTATTTATTCTGCGACATATATTTTGACGGAATAAATGAGAGCGACACGCTCGAATATTACCGGGAAAACGACCTTATGGAAGACATGTACGACACGGGGCTTGAAGAATCGTTCACGAACGCAGGCTTCCGCTTCGTTTTCGGCGACATCGTATACGGGCAGATGGCGCTTTATCTCGAGGTCCACGAGCAAGGCTTCAGAACGTATATATCCTATGCATAAAATCGGACGCACACATGTGCGCCCGATTTTTTTACTGCCTTATTTGTCCTTTTCCCTCAACGATGTATTTATACGACGTTATCTCGCGCAGACCGAGCGGACCGCGCGCGTGCATCTTCTGCGTCGATATCCCTATCTCCGCGCCGAAGCCGAATTCAAATCCGTCCGTGAACCTCGTCGACGCGTTGACGTTTACGACGGCGGCGTCTACTTCTCTGACGAATTTTTCGGCGGCGCGCGCGTCGTTTGTGATTATCGCCTCCGTGTGCCCCGTGCCGTATTTTTTGATATGCTCCACGGCTCCGTCTACATCGGAGACGAGCGCCGCCGCCATGTCGAGCGAGAGGTATTCCTCCGCGAAGTCGCGCTCCTCCGCCTGTACGGCGTCGGGAACAAGCGCGCAGACCTCCGGCGTGCCGTGTATCGTGACGCCAGCGTCCGACAGCGCGCGGCAAAGAGAAACAAGAAGGTCTTCCCTTTCCCTGTGGACGAGCAGAGTTTCCGCGGCGTTGCAGACGGAGGGACGTTGCGTCTTTGCGTTTATGACGATATCTCTTGCCATATTCAAGTCCGCGTCACGGTCGACATAGATGTGGCAGTTGCCGACGCCCGTCTCGAGCACGGGAACGCGGCTCTCCTCGGTCACGCGGCGAATGAGCCCCGCACCTCCCCTCGGGATCACGAGGTCGAGCCCGCCCCTCTGCGATATCATCTCAGCGACCGCGTCATGCGACGCGCTCTCGATGAGGCAGACCGAATCCTCCGGCAGCCCCGCCTCCGAAACGGCGTCCCTTATGACCGATGCAAGCGCCCTGTTTGAGGAAAGGGCGCTGCTGCTCCCGCGCAGGACGCAGGCGGAACCCGCCTTCAGCGAAAGGACTGCGGCGTCGACGGTGACGTTCGGCCGCGCCTCGTATATCATGCCTATGACACCGAGCGGCACGCGCACCTTTTTTATGTGCAGCCCGTTCGGCCTTTCAAATTCCTCTATTATCTCCCATATAGAGTCGGGGAGAGCGGCGACCTGCCGCACGCCCTCGGCTGCCGAAAGCAGCCTCTTTTCGTCAAGGCGGAGTCTGTCCGTCATCTGCTCCGTCATCATGCGCCCTTTGGCTTCGCGGACGTCGAGCGCGTTCTGCGACAGTATCTCGTCCTGCCTTTTAATAAGCGCGTCGGCAATGCGGAGTAGCGCCTCGTTTTTGCTTTCGGTTCTCGCCGCGGCGAGCTTGCGCGACGCCTCTTTCGCGGCATTTATTTTTGTTTTTATCTCGTTTTCCATCTTAACCTCACATATCTTCTATCGAAAGCGTCGTCAGCACGAGGTCGTCCTTATGTATCGCGATGCCGCCGTTCTTTGCCGCCATAGACGCGCGCGGCATCCTCGCGATGCCTCGCCCGATCGGCTTATGATCGCCCGAGGTGAAAACAGTCACGACGTCGCCCTCGTCAAAATCGCCCTCGACCGCCGCGATCCCCGCGGAAAGAAGGCTGCCGCCGCGGTTGACGACGGCGTCCGCGGCGCCTCTGTCGATAAAGACGTTGCCGCGGCTCGGCGCGTAAAACGCCGTCCACTGCTGCTTTGTTCTGAGACTGCCGTCCGCGGTGAAGAGCGTTCCCCTCGCCTCACCCGCGACGGCTTTTTTTATCACGTCCTCTATCTTCGACGACGTGATGAGCACGGGCGTTCCCGCCCTTGTCGCAAGGTCGGCGCCGCGCAGCTTCGTTATCATGCCGCCCGTGCCGTTCGCGCTCCCCGCCGCGCCCGCGTATGCCTCGATCTCGGGCGTTATCCTGTCGACCCTGTCTATGTGCACGGCGTCCGCCTTTTTCGACGGGTCCTTCGTGTAAAGCCCGTCCGTGTCTGTAAGTATTATGAGAAGATCGGCGTGCATCATCGCCGCGACCTGCGCCGAGAGCGTGTCGTTGTCGCCGACGCGGAGCTCATCGACGGCGACCGTGTCGTTTTCGTTTACGACGGGGACGGCTCCCCTCGCTATCAGGAGTTCGAGCGCCGAGAAAGCGTTTTTGTATCTTCTTCTGTCCGTGAAGTCGTCGCGGGTCAGGAGCACCTGCGCCGAAACATACCCGCGGTCGGAGAGGTATTTTGTGTACTCCTCCATCAAAAGCCCCTGACCGACGGCGGCGGACGCCTGCTTTGCCGAAACTCCCGACGGGCGGGACGCGTATCCGAGCGCGTGGAACCCCGCCGCTATCGAGCCTGACGTGACGATTACAACTTCGTCCCCCGCGTCGCGCACGTCTGCGACCTGCCCGACAAGGCACGAGAGCTTCCGCGTATCGAGCCTGCCGTCGCCGTCAGTCAGCGAGCTCGTTCCTATTTTGATGATATATAGCCTCTTACCGCTCATCGTTTATAATTCCTATCTGGCACGCCGCCATTGCGGAAAGCGCGTTTTTGTGGCTGTTTTGCGTAACCCCCGCGCAGCATGAGGCGTCGACATATACGTCCGCCTCGGGAAGCGCTGCCTTTGCTATCATCGCGTTTGAAATGACGCAGATGTCGGTGCAGAGCCCGACAAGCGTCACCTCGTCATAATTTTTTTCGCGGAGCATATCTGCAAGCGAAAGTGAGCCGAAAGACGGCTTTTCCATAATAACTCCCCTGCCCGCGCGCGCCGCCTCGATCTCGGGTGCGAGCTTATGTCCGCGCTCCCCCTTGATACAGTGGCGAACCGGCAGATGCCTGCCCTCGTTCGTTTCGAGGTACCCCTCCCCATGCGTGTCAAGAGTAAAGACGAGCTCGCCGTCCCAGCCGCGTATCTTTTCGGCAACGCGGGGCACGATGGCAAGCGCCTCGGCGCTCCCGAGGGAGCCGTCAATAAAATCGTTCTGCATATCAACGACGATGAGAAGTTTTTTCATAATAACCGCCGACCTTTCTCCGCTTCGGCACCCGGGACACGGGCGGAGGATATTCCGCATAAAATCTTTGTCCCGTGCGTCCGCAGATATGATGCTTCAATTATATCTCGTGTCGGCGAAAAGGTCAAGGGCTCTACACATTTGCGTCTTTCATCGCGGGTCCGTCGATCAGCTTGCCCCGTTCGCCGAAGCGCGAACCGTGGCACGAGCAGTCCCATGTGTGCTCAGCTTTGTTCCATGTGAGCGCGCACCCGAGATGCGGGCAGCGCCTTGTTTGCGGCACCGCAAAATTTAAAACCGTCTCCCCCGCGTTTTTGAAAAGCTGTGCCGACATCATGCTCCGCCCGGGGTCAAACAGCGCCGAATACTCGTTTTTGCGCCCTAAAACGGCATCCGTCAGTATTTCCGCGCTGACCATAGAGCTCGTCATTCCCCAAAGATTGAAGCCGGTCGCGATGTAAACGTTTTTCATTTTGGGGCTGTATCTTCCGATATAAGGGACGCCGTCGAGGCTCACGCAGTCCTGATTCGCCCATGCTGCGGCCTCCTTTGCGCCGGGATAATATTTTTTCACAAACGCGCGCACAGGCGCAAATCCTTGCCCCTGTCCCACCCTTTCGGTGCCGCCGCCGATGAGGAGCATATCCTTATACGAACGCAGAAAGAATCCGCCCTTGTCAAGATTGTCGACGGTGCAGCCGAGCGGCTTTGGCTCTTTCAATGCTATGACATATGAGCGCTCCTGATACAGCTTTGCAAAAAACAGTCCGCGCCCGTTGTAAAACGGAAAATGCGTGGCGACGACGACGGCGTCGGCACGGATGCGCCCCCTGTCCGTCACGGCAGTCGTGCCCTCGAGCTTTTTCACGAACGTATTCTCGTATATTTCAAGCTCCGCGGACGCGTTATAAAGGAATTTGAGCGGATGAAACTGCGCCATGTCGGGGAAACGTACCGCTGTGACCCGAAACGGGAGCGGCACGTCGTTTGTGAGTTCGGCGGGAAAGCCGAGCGAGCGGACGGCGTTCACCTCTTTTTTCAGGCGCTCCGCTTCCTTTGTCGTATACATAACGGACGGCACCTTTTCAAAGCTGCACGGGTATTTTGCCGACAGCCTCTCAAAGCTTCCGACGGCATTTAGATTTGCGTCGAGATAAAGCCTCGCCTTCTTCTCGCCGAGCTTCTTTATAAGGTCCGAATAAAGCGTGTCGTGCTGCGCCGTTAGGACCGCCGTCGTTCCCTTTGTAATACCGCCGCCGACGCGCTTTGCTTCAACGAGTACGGTGTCGACACCCGCCTCCTTCAGCTTCAGCGCCGTCAGTATTCCCGCCATGCCGCCTCCGATAACGAGCACACCCGTCCTTTTGTCCCCGTCAAGCGAGTGAAACTCCGGCGGCGTCAGTCCCTTTTCCCAAAGATATTCCATAAAATTTTGATCCTCCGCATCACATCGTTTTATACCGTTTATATTATCCCCTCTGTTTTCGGATATAATGCGGCAAAAAACCGGATGCGCGCCGCACGTCCGGTTTTTCTCTTTCATTTATTCTTCGGGACCGCTTTTGTTCTCAGGCGTGATGTCCGACTCGTCAGCTTCCCCTGATTCGCTTTCCACAGGCTCCGTCGGCTTATCCGACTCAGGTTTATCTGTCCCGGGTTTATCCGTGTCGGGCTTTTCTGTGTCAGGCTTTTCCGTATCAGGTTTATCCGTCCCGGGCTTATCCGTATCCGGTTTTTCTGTATCCGGCTTTTCCGTATCAGGTTTATCCGTGTCGGGCTTTTCCGTATCAGGCTTATCAGTCTCCGTTTCCTTCGGCTTAGTTTCCTTGGGCTCGGTCTCCTTAGGCTTCGTTTCCTTCGGTTCGGTCTCCTTCGGCTCAGTCTCCTTTGGTTCCGTTTCATCGGGTTCCGTTTCCTTGGGCTCCGTCTCCTCAGGCTCGGTCTCGCTCGGCTCGGTCGCGTCGGAAGAAGTGTTTCCGGGCTCTGCCGTGATGTCGCTTGCCGTAGTCGTATCGGCTGCGGACGTGCCGCCTCCCTGTGCGGCTTCGCCTACCTTCTTTCCGAAATGTCCGCATATGAGGATGATTATCACCATCAGTATTATCGAGCCGACAATGACGGCTCCGCACACGAACGGCACGGGGTCCTTTGAAACGGCGGCAAGAAACTTATTCTTCTTAGGCATGGCACAGCCCTCCCATATCTTTTCAACAGTCCTTAAAAGCACGGCGCTCCCGACCGCCGCCGACGGCGCGGTGTAAACGGCGGGACCTTCGCTTCCCGCGAATGCGGCGGCTCCGGCACCGTCAACGCGCTTTTTCAGCATCTCGCCGAGCTTCTTGTCGTATTCGCCTACGCGCTGCGCGTCCGCGGTGTCAAACGCGTGCCTGTATGTACTTATGAGCTTCACGGTGTCAGGGAAAAGCGTGCTCTCCGCGTCATAGGCGGCGAGCAGCAGCGCCGCCGTCCATGCGTCGTATGAAGCCGCTCTTGCCGCGACATCGTACATTCTCCCCGGGGTATGCATGAACGTCGCAAAGACCTTGTCGTTCCCGTAAAGGACCGTGTCTCCCGCGATGACGGCGTATTTCGCCGCCTGAGCGTTCACGAGCTCCGGATAGTCGCGGAACTGAACGTCAACCGCAAGGATGAGCTCTGCGAGCTCAAAAATATTTCTGCTGTCGAGCTTGTCGCGGAGGTTGGAAAGATTGGTCACCGCGCTTTCGTCCACATCTATATTATGGACAGGCGCGCCGTAAATACTCTCGCATTTCTTCTCATGATCGGAGAGCATTGCGTAAAAATCGTCGACGGCGGCGTCAGTCAGTGCGCCGACGTCCGCTATTCCCTTTGACTCGCACGTCTTTTCTATCGCCGACAGAAGCATATTCATGCGGCCGACCGTTATTATCCGTTCGGGGTCGACGGAGAAAGCCTCGTCGAGCTTATCGAAAACGGCGCTCTTGGCGGCGAAATATTCCTCCGTTCTTGCGCGGAGCTGGTCGTAAACATGCTCTACCGCCGCATAAAAGCACTCGCGGTACGGCGCGCGGTCAGGGTCGCCGGCGCCCGCCCTTGCGGACACGGCTTCTCTTATGCGCGTCAGCGCCTCGTCGTCGAGCGTCATTCTGCCTACGGCGCGGCGGAACACGAGCGCGATGTATTTTTCCGCGTACTCGTTATACAGCCAGAGCTTTTTTATCGTGACCGACGACTCGTCGAGCACCCTTGACGGCGTGATGATGTCCTCTGTCGAGCCGACGCGGAAGATCTCCCTGTCTGCCACGGCCTCAGTGCCGTATCTTTTTCCGACGAGCTCAGATATAAACGGCGGTATGGCCTCAAGAGAAGGCAGCGGGCACGCGGCGAGATGCGCGTTCAGGAGCCTTTCGGCAGCTCCGGCGTCTCCCCTGTACGCCTCCCAGAAGTCAAGCAGCTTTTTTGACTGGAAGCCGCCGCTCAAAGACTCGAACCACATGAAGAACTTGCGTCTCTCTTCATCCGTCATGCCGACGATGCCGTCCGAAAGCTCGTCAAATCTTGTGCCTGCGAGCTGCGGCGCGTCAGCGTCTGCGATATCCACATACAGCTCGCCCGGGTCGGCGAGCATGTCTTTCTTCACTATGCGGAAGCGAAGTCCCGTCACGGCAGGTTCATCGTCTGCGCCGACAAGGAACGAGCAGAGCGCCCTGCATGACGGCGGCATATATCTCATAATGTATTCCGCGAGCAGCCTGCCGTAGGCGACGCTGTACGCGTCGTCCGGAACGATGAGCGCGAGCTTGTCTCCGTTGAATATATGTGAAATAACGGCGGAGGTCACGCGCTTGTCGAGGAAGAATTTCCCGGAATATGACAAGAGTTGTTCGTCGGGCTCGGCAGCCGAAAGCGCGGTCTCTTCCGAACGAAGGATACGAAGCTCTTTTTCTCCTATAAAGCGTGTGAAAAGGTCGTCCCTGAACGATTCCGAGCTAAAATATTCCGGTGTCGCGTCTATGCTTACGCCGTGGACGAAATATGCACCGTAAGGGTCATCCTTATCGTTTTTCGCGCGGAAAAATATCGCATGCGTTCCGTTTAGACCCGGTGCGATATAGCCGAATACGTCGATATTTCCATTGAGAGAAAGACGTTCCGCCAGACGCTCCGCAACGGCGCCTCTCCCGTCGGAATACAGAAGCTCGTGCCCTCCGGCGCTGTCCTTTGCAAAAATAAACTGCATTATGAATACCCATCCTTTCGGGCGCCGCTCTTTTGCGGCTCCGCGTCGTATGAATCAAAACCACAGCCGCGCACCGGCACGGCGGCATAGGAAAAAGAAATATTTTTTCCGAATAATAATGATACCACTTAAATTGCAAAAAGTCAATACGGCAAAGGCTGTCAGTCCGCGGCGCATCCACTGCTGCATCCGCGAAAAAATCTGCCGCCTATCTCATCCTCTGCCGCGAAACGCGGACGGCGAGAGCCCCTCCGTCCTTCTGAAGACCGCGCAGAAGTAGCTGACGTCGCAGAATCCCGACGCCGCGGCGACATCCTTTATCTTCATACCGCGGTCGCGAAGAAGCAGCGTTTTCGCGCGCTCGGTCCGCACGCCGTTTACATACTCCGTGACAGTGCGCGAGGTCAGAGACTTAAAGAGGACACAGAGGTGCTGCGGGGTGACGCCCGCGACTTCCGCCAGAACGTCAAGCCCGAGCGGTTCTTTGTAATGCTCGTCGATATAGCGAAAAACGGGTCTCAGCCTGTCCGCCCTGTCCGCGATAGACGCCCCCTGCTTTCTGAACGCGGAGACATATATCGCGACGAGTATTTCATAAACAATGCCGGACGCCGCGGCGTATTTCGTAGGGTCATCCGATATCGCCGTCTCGTAGAGCCGCTCCGTCATCATGGATATGGTATGCGGGCGCGTTACGGAAAATACGCCGCCGTGCTCGGCGCCCATGACGTTTCTTATAAAATTCTCGGTCCCGATGCCCGAAAAAACGATCCAGTCGACCTCCCACGACGGGGTGACCGCGTAATATTCGTGAGGAGTATGCGGAAACAGCAGCATGCCGTACCCCTCGGGAACGCGCAAGTGCCTGCCGTCCTCCCCGAGAATGAGCTCGCCGCACCCGCGGCGGCACTGTATCCACTGATAGTACGGGTACATCCACTCCGTCTCGTTTCTGCCGCCCGGACGCCTGACGTGCTCCTGCGGATACCGGCAGCCGACGCCCGCAAAGCCGTATGGGAGCCGCCCGCCGACCTCGTCCGCCACGGGAAAAAACATCAGCTTCTTTTTTGTATCGGTCACTATAATAAACGCCCCGCAATATTTTTTTACTGCATCCCGAAAAAAGTATATATCCCGCGGCGTGCCGTGTCAAGCATTTATCTTAAAATAGCAATATATTTCTTAAAAAATTACGGTTGAAAAAGAGAATTTTAAAATATATAATGATTAACAGAGACATAATTATCAGGAGGATTTTTCGTCATGAAACGAGTCGTCACGGCGCTTTTGGCAGCGCTGGCGCTGATCGCCGCGCTTTCAGGCTGCGTAAAGCACGATAAGCAGGACGAACAGGACAAACAGGACGAAACAGAAAAAATGCCGAGAGAAATATTGAACTTCAACACCGGTTGGCTTTGGTCGGACGGGGATTTTGAAAACGGCGGGGCTGCCGACCTCGACGACAGCGGATTTGAAAGCGTTTCCGTTCCGCACACGGTAAAGCTTTTGACCGAGCACAAGGGTCCGAATTTTCAGGCGCAGATAGAGTCTTACCGCACCGTATCTTGGTACAGGCGGCACTTCTCGCTCGACGGGAACGTCGCGGGATCGCGCGTTATCGTTTCATTCGAGGGCGTCGCCACCGTCGCCGACGTATATGTGAACGGCACTCACATCGGGCAGCATAAGGGCGCGTACACAGGCTTTTCGTATGACATCACCGACAGCATAAAGGACGGCGACAACGTAATTGCCGTCCGCGTTGACTCAACGCAGCGTTCAGACATTCCGCCCGAGGGCGGACCTGTCGACTACTGCCTTTTCGGCGGGATAGTCCGCGACGTCGACCTGATAATCACCGGCGCGGCATATATCGCCGATATCGGTCTTACAACGCCCGGGCTTACAAAGGAGAGCGGGAATGTCGAGGCGTCCGTCACGGTCGAGAGCCATCTTACAGAAAACAAGGATCTGACGGTAAGCTCCGTCGTCACCGATTCTTCGGGAGCTGTCGCCGCAGAATTTTCAGGTACACTTCAGTCCGAGGCGGGAAAAACGTCCTCCCTCAAAATAAAGAGCGACGCGATCACCTCGCCTCAGCTTTGGAGCCCGGACAATCCGAATCTTTATACAGTAACGACGACCCTTTCCGACGGCACGACCGTCCTTGATTCCGTCACCTCCCAAATCGGCTTCCGATGGTTCTCCTTTGAGGACGACGGCTTTTATCTGAACGGCGTCAAAACGGAGCTCGTCGGCATAAACAGGCACGAAATGTGGCCGTGGCTCGGGCGCGCCGTGAATGACCGCCATCAGCGCGCGGACGCCAAGCTGATAAAGGACACGGGCTTCAATGCCGTCCGCTGCTCGCATTACCCTCAGGACCCCGCGTTTCTCGAAGAATGCGACAGGCTCGGGCTCATCGTCTTTGAGGAGGCGCCCGGCTGGCAGTACATAGGCGGCGAGGAATGGCAGGAAATTTACCTTGAAAACGTCCGCGAGATGATAACGAGGGACAAAAATCACCCCTCAATCGTCAGCTGGGGAACGCGCGTCAACGAATCGTTCGACAACGACGCGCTGTATAATGAATCGAACCGTATCGCAAAGGAGCTCGACCCGACGAGGCCGACACACGGCGTGCGGCGCATGGAATCATACGGCGACAGTCATCTTGCCGAGGGCGAGGATATTTTCGCCGTCAACTACACATATCCGCAAAGACCGCGCATCACTCCGTTCATAATCACCGAGCATTCGATGGACTGGTATTCGGGGCACGGCTATCCGTGGGCATCGGACGCGGACGCCGTAACGTTCACAAAATCGTTTGCCGAAGCAGTCGACTATTATTTCGGGAACGAATACTGCGCCGGCGGTTTTGCCTGGAGCATGTTCGACTACGAAAACGAAGTCAATTACACGAACACGAACAACGTCTTTTACAGCGGACTTTACGACATATTCCGACTCGATAAGATGCCGTCTCTCTTCTATAAATCGCAGAAGGACCCGGAGGCATCGGAGCCGGTCGTCTACATCGCAAGCTACAACACGCCTCGCTCGCCGAAAACCGTCACCGTGTTCAGCAACTGCGACGAGGTGGAGCTGTTCGCGGGCGGCGTCTCCGTCGGAAAAAAGACGCCGACGCTTTACACGAACCTCCCCCACCCCGTATATGAATTTACGAATGTTGACGTCGGCAAGGCGGACCTTGTTGCCGTCGGCTACATAAACGGAGAAAAGAAAGCGGAGACGACCGTCAAGGTTCCCGGCGACCCCGTAAAGCTTGTACTCGTCCCCGAGACAGACACAATAACGGCTGACGGCTCCGACTTTGTCTCCGTCGCAGTTTACGCCGTTGACGAAAACAGGACAGTCGCCCCGTATGCGGACAACAAAGTAACGATAACGGTCGAGGGAGACGGCAGATTTATCGGCGAAGAAAAAATTGCGCT
This sequence comes from uncultured Clostridia bacterium, assembly GCA_947628165.1. Classification (GTDB taxonomy): domain Bacteria; phylum Bacillota; class Clostridia; order Oscillospirales; family CAG-272; genus DTU064. Next base: position 31,748 of record CANQYV010000012.1, read on the forward strand.
TGAGGGCGGAAGGACCGCGTTCTTCGTTCAGTCCATCTTCGGAAAGACGGGCGTTGTTACGGCAAAGGTCACGTCCGACGGGCTCGAGGGCGCGTCGGCGGAAATAAACGTGACAGCGTTTGAAGAAAAGACTGTCCCCGCGGGGGACGGCAAAGGAAATGCGGCTCCCGTGAGAATAATTACGGAGGACATAAACGACAGCGAAGCCGGCGCGCTCGACAGGCACTTTTTGTACGTCGGCTCCGGATGGTCGAGCGGACCGCAGTCGGGATGCAGCTTCTCGGACAATCACTATTCAAGGACGGGAGGCGACACCGTCACGTTCCGCTTTGACGGCACGCGCGTACAGTGGTTCGGCTCAACGGCCCCGAACCACGGCATCATGACCTTCTCTCTTGACGACGGAGACGAGGTCACCGTCGACTGCTACTCCAAAGACAGGCACGACGGGTCGATGCTCTTTGACTCGGGCGAGCTCACCGACGGCGCGCATGTGCTGACTGTCCGCGTCACCGGCAGGAAAAACTCCGCCTCGACAGACACATATATAAACGTGGACCGCGTCAGGGTCACGGGCGGCGAGCACGCCGAAACGAATAAGCTCGCCTTCACCGAAGACGCTGCAGCGTCCGGAGGATACGCAAATCAGGGCTCGACATACGAGTGGATGATAACGCGCGCGCCAGAGGCGTTCGCATTTGAAGCCGACGGTCTTGAGGGGCTCTCGGAACTGACCGTCAGATTCGGATTTGAAACGGGACGGGTGAAGCTCGAAATATACGCGGTCGATAAAGACGGAAAGTTGACGGCGCGCGAGCTGCGCGATATCGCGGCCGATCCCTCATCTCTCGGCGCCCCTGTCGCCTCGGCGGAGCTCGCTTCTGTTGCACAGTGGGGATACTGCTCGCTCGTTTTTGACGAAAGCACCGCAAGGCTTGCCGAGGGCGACGAATATTTCAAGATCACGTCCGCACAGTCTTCGCTCTCGACCGCAAAAGGCGGCGCGCTCGTCATAAGGATCTCCGGCGAAATCGGCGAAAGCGCCTATTTCGACTACGCCGCGATAACAAAATAAAACAATGACAAGTTCATGACCACCTACCGTGCCGGTGGTCTGCTCCCCCCGTAAACGGATCTATTTTTCTTTGATCTGCGGTAAATATATCCTGCTTTATAAAAATGTGCGCCCCGCTGCTTTATGCCGCAGCGGGGCGCCTTTTTGAGATTTATGATTTTGAGAATGTGAACCAGTTGACGTTGACTGAGCCGCGGAAAACGATATAGATGTCATGCTTGCCCGATACAAGCGAATCGAGGGCAGCCTCAAACGTCTTGTATTTTCCCCAGTCTCCCGTCCCGGGTGAGAACTTTGCCAAAAGCTCGCCGTCCTTTGAGTCGAGCCTGACCTCGAGCACAGCCTCATAACCCGCCAGCCTCATAGAGATTTTGTCGGCTCCGTCTCCGAAGTCGAAGCCCTCATACTTTACCCAGTCTCCCGAGGCGACATATCCGAGATTCTGCGTTCCGTTCTCGTCCGCGCAGGGCTCGGCGGTCACTGAGCCGTGCTTATCATCGTAAAACTCAGCGCCGTATTTGACGTCGCGGGTCTTTTCCCTGCTGTCGGGGTTCTTCGTCATCCCCGAGGGGACGAAAGTGCCGTCCGAAAACGCGAACCAGTTCAAATTGAGGTCCGAGCGGCCCGTATCGTATGTGATATACACGTCATGAACGCCCTCGATGCCTTTTATCGGAAGCTCAAACGTCGAATATTTTGTCCAGCCGCCAGTTCTGACCTCGCCTGTCGTCGCGATTATGTCTCCCGTCGGGCTGTCTATCCTCACGTTGCATGACTGACCGTCGCCCGCCATCCGCATATAAAGCTTACTGCAGCCCGAGCCGAAGTCAACACGGCTGTACATCACATAGTCGCCGTTCGTAACGTAGCCGAGATTTTTCCCTCCGCCCGCATCGGAGCAGTCCTCGGCGCGGACGCTGCCGTGCTTGGCGTCATAGTCCTCCGCCTCTATCTTTTCGTTTATCGACTTCCGCCTGATGAAGCCAAACCAGTTGAGCTCTATATTCCCTTCAAACGAAAGGAATATTTCATGCTCGCCCTGAAGGCCCTTTATATCGCCCGAGACGCAGCGATATCCGTCGCCGCGTTTGATCTCTATCGACAAGAGCTCCTCGCCGTCGGGGCTGCCCTCGCGCACCGTGAGCTTTCCCTCTGACCTGCCGGAGACGCTCGCGAGAAAGCCCGTGCTGTTTTCGTCGAAATTCAGAAGATATTTTGCATATGTGCCGGAGATACCGACAACGGCGTCGCTGCCGTCCTCCTCGGCAACGGTGAGGGCGAGATTTTTGCCCGACTCATAGTCGACGGCGTCTATCACATTGCCGGCGTCAAGCGCGAGCGACGGTATAACGCCGCCGTTTTTGAAGGTGATCTCGACCGAATACGCGGTGTCGGGCTTATTATCCTTCGGAAGTGTTATTTTCAGCGCGCTCTCCGTCTGCTCCCATTCGAGCGGGATTCTCTTGTCCCCGTTTATGAGACAGATCTTGTCAACGCGCGAGGCGTCCCATGCGCCGCTTTTGAGCGTCGTGACAGACATCGTGTTCAGTCTCGGCGCGGAAAGAGCCGTAACATACAGCTTTGTTTTGTCCTTGCTTCTCGTAAAGCGAATGTCGCGCTCCGTATATGTGTAGTTGTCGCCGCTGTTTTTCGACGGACCCTCTCCGTAAATGAGCCACGGTCTCGTCGAGTATACCGCATCCCCGTACTTTTCGAGCCACGCGCCTATCTCAAGCAGCGCTTTTCTGCATTCATCGGGTATTGTACCGTCGGCACGAGGCCCGACGTTGAGCAGCAGATTGCCGTTCTTGCTCACTATATCGACGAGCGCCCCTATGAACTCGCTTCCCGTGCGGTACTCTTCATCAGTCGTATAGCCCCACGATTTTCTGCCGACGGATGTGTCCGTCTGCCACGGCGTCGGGTCTATGGCGTCGAGCACGGCGCGCTCGCTGTTGAGCACGGCCTGCGACGCCGAAAAAGCGGTATTCTTGAAATTGCAGACGACGCCATCGCAGCCGTCCCACGTTTTCGAGAGATTATAGTAGTTTGAGAGCATCAGAAACCGATTGGCGTCCTTGTATCTGTCAAACGCGGCGTTGCTCAGGTCGAAATCGTAATAGATTATATCCGGGTGGTACTTGTTCATGATCTCCATCGAGAT
>CANQYV010000013.1 GCA_947628165.1 uncultured Clostridia bacterium
CGCGTGGGGCGGCGACCGCATACGCTCGATGATGAGAGAGAGGACAGACTGGTGCATCTCGCGCCAGCGCCACTGGGGACTGCCGATCCCAGTGTTCTACTGCTCGGACTGCGGCGAGGTAATCTGCACGCCCGAGACGATAAACGCGGTGTCCGAGCTCTTCGGAAAATGCGGCTCGAACGCTTGGTTTGAGCGCGAAGCCGCGGAAATTCTGCCCGAGGGCTTTGTCTGCCCGCACTGCGGAGGGGTGCATTTCACGAAGGAGACGGACACGCTCGACGGCTGGTTCGACTCGGGCTCGAGCCACTTTGTCGTAATGGAGGACTACCCCGAGACGAACGGGGTTGCCGATATGTACCTTGAGGGCGCGGACCAGTATCGCGGATGGTTCCAGTCTTCGCTCTTGACGTCTGTCGGCGCGGGAGACGGCGCGCACGCACCGTATAAAACTGTGCTGACACACGGCTGGACAGTTGACGGAGAGGGCAAGGCGATGCACAAATCCCTCGGCAACAGCATCGCGCCCGAGGACATAATAAAGAACTACGGCGCGGATATCGTCCGCCTTTGGGTCGCATCGAGCGATTACAGGGTAGACGTGCGCGTGTCGCAGAATATCTTAAAGCAGCTCTCCGAGACGTACCGCAAGATAAGGAACACGGCGCGCATACTCATGGCGAACATAAGCGACTTCGACCCCGACCGTGACGCTCTGCCGACAGGCGAGCTCTACGACATAGACAAGTGGGCGCTCACAAAGGTGAACGAGCTTGCAAAGGTCGTGCGCGACGCGTATGACTCGTACGAGTTCCACATCGTATACCATGCGATAAACAATTTCTGTACGATAGATATGTCGAAGCTCTATATCGACATAACGAAGGACCGCGTCTACACCGAGGCGGCTGCCGGAACGGCGCGCCGCTCCGCTCAGACGGCGATGTACCACATCCTTCATTCTCTCGTGCTCATGGCGGCGCCTCTCATTGCGTTCACGGGCGAGGAGATCTGGCAGGCGATGCCGCACACGTCGTCCGACGTCCGTGACAGCGTTTTCTGCAACCGTCTGCCCGAATATAAGACCGAATGGGAATTTGCCGACGTCGCCGCGCGCTACGAGGCGATACTCGACATCCGCGACCGCGTGATGGAGGCGCTCGAGAGCGCGAGGGCTGCAAAGCTCATCGGCAAGTCGCTCGACGCGAAGGTCACGGTCAGAACGACTGACAAGGAAAAGCTTTCCCACCTCGCCTCGTTCACGGAGGAGGAGCTCGAGGATATCTTCATCACCTCCGGCGTCACCGTCGAGTGCGGCGGAGACGATGACGTTTCCGTCGATGTCGGAAATGCCGACGGCGAGAGGTGCGACCGCTGCTGGAAGTATTCAAAGGAATGCGTCCATGACGGGGGTGACGGGGACACCCTCTGCCCGCGCTGCCGCGCGATAATCGGCGGCTGACGCGCCCCTGAAACATACGTCGTAATGATATTCTGGTGCTATTTCATAGCCGCCGCGGTAGTGCTCCTCGACCAGCTCACAAAATGGCTCGTCGTTAAGTATCTCATGCAGGCGGGAAGCATTCCTCTCATAGACGGCGTGCTCCACCTCACATACGTTGAGAACACGGGCGCTGCTTTCGGTATGATGAAGGACAAGAGATGGATATTCATGGTCGTCTCGACCGTTGCCATCATCATAATAATAGTCATAATCGCGAAGTACGCGCGCCAAAACGTCTTTGAGACGGTGACGGTCTCCATGATGCTCGGCGGAGGCATCGGCAACATGATAGACCGCATAAGGCTCGGCTACGTCATAGATTTTATCGACGTAAGGCTGATCAATTTTGCCGTTTTCAACGTCGCGGACTCGTTTGTGACGGTCGGCGCGCTTCTTCTCATCGTGTGTCTTGTCCGCGAGCTCGTCCTTGAAAAGAAGGAGAAGGGGACGGCTGCATGTGCCGCCGGCGAAAAAGAGATCTCTGATGAGAAAAGGGAGATAACGGAGACGGCGGAGGCGGCAGAGGCGGAATCCTGCAATCCCGCCGCAGAAGATGAAAATGAACGAAGCTCTGAGCATAATAATTGATGAAGGCTCGGAAAACGTCGGGGCACGCCTCGACGTTTTCGTTTCCGAGGCGGCGGAGGTGTCCCGTTCGGCGGCGCAGAGGCTCATAGAGACGGGGGCGGTCACCGTAAACGGCGCCGAAAAACCGAAGAATTACGCGCTGCGCCGTAAGGACGAGATCTCGGTGGTCCTGCCCGAGCCGGAGCCTTGCGAGGCGCTGCCCGAGAACATTCCGCTCGACGTCGTTTACGAGGACGAGGACATAATCGTCGTGAACAAGCCGCGCGGCATGGTGGTCCATCCGGCGGCGGGCAACGAGCACGGAACGCTCGTGAACGCGCTTCTATACCATTGCGAAGGCTCTCTCTCCGGGATCGGCGGCGTCATGAGGCCCGGCATCGTTCACAGGATAGACAAGGACACGACGGGGCTTTTGACGGCGGCGAAAAACGACGCGGCGCACGAGGCGCTATCTCTCCAGCTCAGCACGCACGAGATGAGAAGAGTGTACAGGGCGATAGCGGTTGGGAGGATAAGGGATGAGAAAGGCACGGTCGACGCGCCGATAGGGAGGCACCCGGTCGACAGAAAGCGCATGGCGGTCGTTTCCGGCGGGCGCGAGGCTGTGACGGACTACTCCGTTCTCTCACGCCTTTGCTCAAGGGAGGACAAAAGAGAAAAGTTTTCCTATATCGAATGCAGGCTCCGCACGGGGCGCACGCATCAGATTAGGGTCCACATGTCGCATCTTTCCCATCCGCTCGCGGGAGATTTGACATACGGCGGCGGCAGAACAAGGTTTGAGAAAAGGTACTGCCGCGAGGGGCAGATGCTCCACGCGTACAGGCTGTTGCTGCGCCACCCGAGGACGGGGGAGACGATGGAATTTTCCGCCCCGCTTCCCGATGATTTCGAGGCGGCGCTCGCGGCGCTTACGGAAGAAGAATAAAACAAAGGGCGCGGGAGCCGAAAATCGGCTCCCGCGCCGCTTTATTCGGGAGAGTGGACGCGTATCGGACGGTGCCCGATACGCTTTTTTAAAGAAGAATTTTATCTGACGACGACGCGCACCGTGACGAGCAGTGTGCCGTTTGAGGAGATGCCGTCCGGCAGAACGACGCGGCCCGTGACCGTACTGACGCCGGGCTTGCCCGTGTCGACGGCATCGGCGTTGAGCCACTCGACGGGCACCTTCTTTGTGCCGCCGTCGGAGAGAACGACGGTGACCTCTTCCGGCAGCGCCGGTGTGCCTCCGCGCTCGGGAGTTACCGCTGGAAGCCGCTCGGTACCAACCGCTGTTTCAAGCGCCGTATCCTCGACCTCGATGAGCTTAAAGTCGCCGATGCAGAGGAAGGAGCACATCTGGAGCCAGTAGGCGTTGAAGAGGAAATAGTCGCCGTCCCCGCTGCGGACGACGGATTCGTAACGCCTCCACGCGCCGCCGACGTTCTGCTCGTCGCCGTTTTTGCAGCTCATGCCGCCGCTCCCGCTGAAGTTAAGAGAGGCCGACGTGCTGTAAGCGTCGGGCACGAAGCTCCCCATCTTTACGGCGCCGTATCTGACGGACGCCGCCCCGCCCGCCGTGTACGCGACGAAGGAGAAATAGTAGCTCGTGGCGGGCTTTATCTTCACGAATGCGAGAAGTGAGTGAGCGCCGTTCCACGCGTTCGACGTCCACGGCTCGCCTATCGCCTCTACGAGATAATGCTGCTCGCCGTCGGGCCTGTTTCCGTCATAGCCGAAGTAGAATTTGTTCCCGCTGACCTGCGGCTCGAACGAGCCCTTGACGAGAAGTCCGCTTTCGGAGAGGGGCGTGAGATTTGAAAGACTGCCGTCCTCTCCGATCGAGGGGCGGGCGGTGCCGCCCGACGTCGGGTGACCGGCGGTGTTCGCGCCGACGTACCACTGCTCCATGCCTTTTCCGCTGTTGTCGGAGAAGTCGCCGTTTGAAAAGAGATTGTCGCCGACGGTGTTGTAGCGCACGCCGCCGCAGAGCACGGTCCCGGGCGCGTCCCCCGCCTCCGGCACGTCGAAATCTCCCGCGGGCGCGGGGTAGAATTCGGCGGATACCGTGACGTCGCCGCTTACGGTGAGCTTTGCGGAATATACTATTCCGTCCTCGGTGAAAAAGCTGTCTTTTCTGTCAACGCCGTTGACGTATACCGCGCCTATGACGCCGTCGGGGATCAGGCTGAGCGTGACCTCGTCTCCGTCCGCCGCCGTGTTTTTGTCGCAGTATGCGTACCCGCCCTCGGTCGAGCTGACGGATATCCTGTGCGGCAGCGTCGGCAGCTCGATGTCGGCAGTCGCAGGCGTGAATATGAATTTATCGAAATTCGGGGTGTAGTTCTGAAGCTCGTTTTTGCCGGGCTCCGACGTCGAGCCGCCCCAGAGGACATGCCAGCTGTCGTCATTGTAAACGCGCACGGTGTTGTCGCCCTTTTTCAGCTTCACGTCGACGGTGCGCTCAAGGAACGTGTCGTCGGAGAACGTGTTCGGGAAGAAGTACCGCCCCGCGTCCTCGCCGTTCACTGTGAAGGAGGCGTATCTGTCTATTATCTTGATGTTGTAGCTGTGCGTCCCGCAGAGGTCGTTGTTCGACTGGAAGACTCGCATTTTCCACACGCCCTCGGTCGGGGCGTTGACGTGAAATTCGAGATACCCCGCGTTCGCCTTCATCTCGGTCACATACGTCACCCCGCCCGACTTCGCGGTTTTGAAGCTGCCGTCCGCGTCCTCCGCCTCGACCGTTACGGACATATCGTCCTCGGCACGGACGACGAAAAGCGAGTCGAGCGCGGCGTCACCGTCGGCGCATGTGTCGATGATGTTTATCCCCTGCCGCAGATAAAGCACCGCGTGCACGTCGTGCCAGCCGTCACCGGCGGTGACGGCCGCCTCTGCCGCAGGCTCGCCGAACGTGAGGTTCGTGTTGTCTTCATATATGAGCAGGCGGCAGTCCTTTTCGGCGGACGCCCTGTAAACGAGGTGGTAAAGCCCGCTCTCCGCCACGTTCACGATGTGGCGGATGCCGCCGCCCTCGCCGACGGGAGCCGAGCCGAGCCCCGTCACATATCCCGCGCCGGAAAAATCTTCTCTTCCGTGCGCCTTGTCGGTCACGGTTCTGACGGATGTCGGCACGCTTCCGCATGACAAGTCAAAGTCCGCCGCCTCCGCCTCGAAGAAGAGCCCCGTGTCGGCATCCTGACCGAACGCGCCCGAACGAGTGACGACGAGAGCGTCATGGAACGCGCCTGCCTCGCCGGAATATGAAACCGTTACGGTGTGATATCCTGAGCGAAGGTCAAATTCTTTTTCCGCGAGCCCCTCCATCGAATAAAACAAAGTGTTTTTAAGGTAAAGCTCCGTCGTATTTCCGTCGACGGTCAGCGACTGCGTGATGTTTTTCGGCTTGTGCGTTGCCGCGTTGTTGCGCGTCGAGCCGACGCCGTTGCCGTAGAGGAAGCCGAGCGTGTAGCGCCCGTCCGCGGGCACGTTTATAAGGTACGTTATCGCGTCTCCGTCCTTATCCATGCCGCCGACGCGGAAGCCGCCGGAGCAGTAGTATTTCGGATACTCGACGGGGCTCTCCTGGCTGTCGATAAGAAGCTCGCCGGAAAGCGCCGCGTCCTCCGCCTCGTACACGGCGCGGAAAGCGCCGACCGTCGGCGCGCAGATTTCGCGGTCAGTCCCCGTGACCGTTATCCTGTACGCGGTCGAAAATCTCCCGTCCTCAAGGTCTATCGTGACTTTTCCGTCTTTGACGGGGAATATGCCGTCGAGCACGGTGTCGGGCGAGAGGCACGCGCCGTGATATCCCGTGAAGTACGCCGCCTCGACGACGACGCGGACGTTTTCACCTTCAAAAAATCCGCTCTTGTCAACGTTGTCGAGCACGACGACGGTGTCCCCGTCGACGCCGCCGCAGAGAACGGAGACGCACTTTTTGTCCGCGTCCTTCGACGAGAGGCCGTAAAATCCCTCCGCCGTCGTGTTCTCAGCCTTGACGGGCAGCGTCTGCCCGCCCATGTCTCCGTACCATTTATACACCCACCACGCGCCGTTGCCCTGGTTCGCTCCGGCGGCGAGGTCGTTTAAGTTGTTCGCCTGATGCCAGAAGGGAAGGCAGCCGTAGACCTCGTTGTCCTCGAGGCGCGAGATCCAGTTGACGAGCCTGCCGGGGACGCCGCAGTCGGAAAAGTCCGCGTATTCGTTTATGACGACCTCGATCTCATCGATTCCGAGAGACTTGCATATGCGCCTGTAATCCGCGATGTGCTCTCCCATCGAGCCTAGGCTCGAAACGGCGAGCTCGTGCCACGTCATAACGTCGGGCAGGCAGTCGTTTCTGCGGCAGTATGAGAGAAACGACGCCATGCCGTCGTGCCCTCTGTAAACGGCGTCGTTCGGGCCTGCTATGCATGCGCTCTTGTCGGCGGATTTTATCGCCTCGTAATAGATGCGCCACGCCTCCTCAAAGCTCGAGGCTCCGTTCACGGGCGTGCCCTCGTTTATGGGGATGTAGACTATCATTTTATCTATGTCGGGGAATCTTTCGCGCATGCCGTCTTTCCATTCGACGACGGCGGGTGCGATCACGGTGCGGAGCACCTCCGCATAGTCGCGGGCGTCGGCGGTCACGCCGAAGACGCCGTAGTAATTGGAGCAGTACATCTGCACCTGCCTGCCGCCCGAAAGGAAGAACTCCTCCGCGACGTCGAGCGCGTCTCCGTAAGGATGCTCGGTTCCGAGCGCGCCCTTTGTCGCCAGCACCTTGGGCTTTAGGGGCGTCAGCGTGTTGACGTCCGGCACGCCCTCATTGCTGATGCCGTAGAGAAAGCCGGCGCTGCCGTGTATCATCTCGTGCCCCGCGCCGCTTATGTCGACGGTCAGCGTCGGGAGCCCCGTTCTGTCCTTTTCCTTTGCAGAAACAAACGATGCCGGCGGGTCACAGTATCCCGCGCCCGGCGCGAGCTTGTCCGTTTCGTCGGAAGCGTCCGTATCGTCGCCGCCGCCCTTTCTGCCGCAGCCGAAGAGCGGAAGCGTTATTGCGGCGGCGAGAATGAGGGACGCCGCCCTCAGAAATGTGTTGTTCGTTTTCATTGTATAGACCTCTCATATTTCCCGTATGGGATGATCCGACGCATTTATTTTACCATACGGCGCGCGCCGTGTCACCCTTTTTTCGATTTAATATGAGAACTTTTTGCGGCAGGCATAAATATGCTCGATGCAGATGAAGCACCCGTTTCTTTTGCCGCGGTAACTTTATGATGCTGCGGATAAAAATTATTTCGGGAAAAATGCCCTGTGCTATTGCATAGATATGCGCCGTGTGCTATAATCGTCCGTGCTTATATAGACAGTATTTTTTCACGGGATTATGGCTGTTTTCGGTTGGCTTATAGTTGTAACATTCATTTCCGGCGTGCTCGGCACCGGGCTCGGCGGGCTCCTCGGCTGTATTACGCGCCGCGACTCGTCGCGCGTCGTGAGCCTGTTTCTCAGCTTTGCGGCGGGCGTCATGCTGTCCGTCGTCTGCTTTGACTTGATAGAGGACGCGCTCTTTTCGGACGGGAACGTCGGCGTGCGCTTCCTCGGTCTGACGATTGTGGGACTTGCCGCAGGATTTTTGACTGTGTTCGCGCTGAACAGGCTCATAGACACAAAGACGAACCGAGAGGTCGAGCACATAGACAAAAATCACCCCGCCACCGCCGACGACCTCGGCGAGCTCATCCACAGCGACCATTACAAGCATCACAAAGAGACGGGAACGTGGCGTGAGATGCTCGTCGCCGGCGTCATAATGGCGTGCGCGATCGCGCTCCACAATCTGCCGGAGGGCATGGTCATAGGCGTATCGTACACGGGAGCCGAGAATGTTTTTGACAGGGCGGGTCTCGTTATGGCGATCGTCATAGGACTGCACAATATCCCGGAGGGAATGGCTGTTTCGGTGCCGCTTATCTCGGGCGGAATGAAGCGCGTTCGCGCCGTGCTCGTGACGGCGCTGAGCGGCGCGCCGACGATAATCGGCGCGATAATTGGATACGCGCTCGGGGGCCTCGGCCCCGCTGCGCTTTGCCTCGCGCTCTCGTTTGCGGCGGGCGCTATGATGTACGTCGTGTTCGGCGAGCTCATACCGGAGGCGTTTCTGATGTGGCGCTCAAAGGCGCCCGCATTCGCGATACTCGTCGGGATAATCGTGGGACTTATCGTGATCTATATATGAAAAATAATAATGCCGGCATGGAGTGATCCGTGCCGGCATTATTTTTTTGATCGGTGAATATTTTACGCCCCGAAAACGCGTTATTCTCCGTAACTGCCGAGAAAAGAGGCGGCACGGTAAATGTAAATGAGCTTGAGGATCGACACGGCGAACATGAGGGCAGCTCCGGCAACGGCAAAGAGAAGCGCGAGAGGTGCCGCCACGGTTACTGTCGGTATGCTTCCCGCGACTAGCGCGACGGAGACGATGTCGAGTATCCACAGCCGACGCCATTTTTCCGACAGCTCATAGTCATAATCGTACATGAGCTTTGCGTGCGCGCCGAATTCGTAATAATCAGAGGCTAAACCGACCGCTGAGGCAATAATGTCGATACAGAGAAGGACGCTTTGCAAGACTCCCGCGTCGAACGCGTTCAGAGCAGAAAGGACTATCCCGAAAACAGCGGAAAAGGATGAAAACAGCGCCGCCATGCGAAAGCGGCCGTTTACGCGCGACAATTTGATAAAAACAATTATTTGCGCCGTGAATACGGCGGCGGTGCCCACTATCCTGATAACGGAAAATGTTTTGGAAGCGTTTCCCGCCAATAACGCCAAAATAACGCGCGGGATTATAAGCCAGAGCAGAACGCGCAGCCATTTTGCGATATAGGCGGCGTCGTCCGCGAGCGCAATTTCCGCCTCCTGTTCCTCTATCATCTGCCGCCTGTGCTCGAGCGGCGCCTTCCCGCGCCCGCGTCTTATTCTGCACGGGGCGCAGAAGGAGCATTCGCTGCAGCAATTGATATCTTTGTCGCGGCAGCAGCGCGCGATCTCGCAGATGCCGCCGACCTGCCCCGCCCCGTTTATGCAGCCGGGGCAGTCGAGCTCCACCCTGTACTCGCACTCGGAGCAATACTTGCCGCAGTATGTGTCGGGAGGACTTTTCGGCTCTTCGCTGTCGGGTATGGGTGCGTCTGCCGTCTCCTCGCCGCCGATCAGCGCTGAGACGGAGAGACCGAGCTCGGAGGCGAGAGGCTCAAGCATCGAATAGTCCGGCATACAAACTCCGCGCTCCCACTTTGAGACGGTTTTGTCAGAGACGCCGAGACGACAGGCGAGCTCCGCCTGCGTCATCTCCTTTTCCCTTCGCTTTTTGGATATGAGCTTTCCGATAAGTATCTGGTCCATTCTTTGCACCTCCGGGTGAGTATATATTGAAGTGCCGAAAGAACGACGTAAAACCACTTTTCTAAAGAAAAATATATCACATTTCAGAGAAAAAGTACACCACCCGTCAGGCGAGTTAATGAATAAATTATTTTTTCGCGCGATTTTCGGCAAAAAAAGTGCTTTTACCCGCCGCCTCAACTCCCCGAATGAGCCGAAAAAGCCCGCGGCAAGCGCTGCGGGCTGATATATCCATTTCCCCGAAAAGTTTTGAAGGGGTCCGGGGGGGACTTTTTCAAAAGTCCCCCCCGGAATAAAACTTACATTACCTTCATCACGGCGTCCGCAAACTGAGCCGCCGTTGCGCCGTCGGGGCGGCCCGTCATGACGACGCGGCCTTCGCCGGTCGAGCACTTGTCGAGCGCCGCCGAAAGGCGGGACGCCTCGGCGGTGAAGCCGATGTGGTTGAGCATGAGGACGCAGGCGCGCATGATGCTCGTCGGGTTCGCGTACTCGCCGCAGCCGCGCTCTATCATGCGCGGGGCGGAGCCGTGTATCGCCTCAAACATCGCGTAGCGATCGCCGATGTTTGCGCTGCCCGCCGTGCCGACGCCGCCGCCTATCTGTGCCGCCTCGTCCGTGATGATGTCGCCGTAGAGGTTCGGGAGGACGAAGACCTGGAAAGACGCGCGCCTCTGCTCGTTTATGAGGTTCGCGGTCATTATATCTATGTACCAGTCCTCGGCGGTAATCCCGGGGTAGTCGGCGGCGACCTCGTGGCAGATGGCGGAGAACTTCGCGTCCGTCTTCTTCATTATATTCGCCTTTGTGACGATGGCGACGCTAGTTTTGCCCGTCTTTTTCGCGTGCTCGAACGCGGCGCGGGCGATGCGGCGCGTGCCCTCGTCCGTCGTGACCTTGAAGTCGAAGGCGAGCGTGCCCGGCACGTCAAATCCGCGGCTGCCGAGAACATATTCGCCCTCCGTGTTTTCGCGGAAGAACGTCCAGTCTATGCCTTCTTCGGGAACCGAAACGGGGCGGACGTTCGCGTAGAGGTCGAGCTCGCGGCGCATGGCGACGTTTGCGCTCTCCATGCCGGTGCCGTGCGGCGTTTCCGTCGGACCTTTCAGTATGACGTGGCACTTTTTTATCTCCGCGAGCGTGTCGTCGGGGATCGCCTTCCCGACGGCGAGCCTGTTTTCTATCGTGAGCCCCTCAATCGGGCGCAGCTCGACTTTGCCGGCGGCAATTTTGTCCGCCAGAAGCGTTTCGAGCACGCGCATAGATTCGCGCGTTATGATGGGGCCTATGCCGTCGCCGCCGCAGAAGCCGATCACGACGCGGTCGAGGGCGGCGAAGTCGACGACCTCGCGGTTCTTCATCTTTTCGGCTCTGTCGAGCTGCTCGGAGACGAGCGCGCGGAAGTGCTCGCACGCGGCGTCGAGAATTTTTGTCTTATCCATATTTTTGTTCCTTTCGTATCCTTAATTTTATCCGTGTACCTTCGTGTATGCGAGCAGCCCGCCGCAGAGGAGCATCTCGCGCTGGCGCTCGGTCAGAGAGGCGGCAAGCTCGTATGTGTCGCCAGTCGTCTTATTTTTGACGGTTACGACGCCGGTTGCCATGCCGTTTTCGAGGTCAGAAAGCTCGAGCGCGTCGCCCTCCGAGATGTGGTCATAATCTGCGGGGTCGGAGAACGTGAGCGGGAGAATGCCGGCGTTTATGAGGTTTGCAACGTGGATGCGGGCGAAGCTCTTTGCGATGACGGCGCGGACGCCGAGATAGAGCGGAACGAGCGCCGCGTGCTCGCGGGACGAGCCCTGCCCGTAATTTTCTCCGCCGATAACGATGCTCTCTCCGAGCGACTTTGCCCGTTCGGAGAACGACTTGTCGCAGACGGCGAAGCAGAACTGCGAGAGGTAGGGGATGTTGGAGCGGTAGGGAAGTATCTTCGAGCCGGCGGGCATGATGTGGTCGGTGGTGATGTTGTCGCCGACCTTGAGGGAGACCGCCGCCGAGATAATGTCTCCGACGGGGCGCGGAGAGGGAAAAGGCTTGATGTTCGGTCCGCGCAGTATCTCGACCGCGTCCGCCTCCTCGGGAGAGGCGGGAGGAATGACGGCGCTGTCGTCGACGGCGAACGACGCCGGCATCTTTACTTCAGGCATTTCGCCGAGGGTGCACGGGTCGGTGATGACGCCTGTGATCGCGGAGGCGACGGCAGTTTCGGGCGAGACGAGATAGACGCCCGCGTCCGCGGTGCCGGAGCGCCCCTCAAAATTGCGGTTGAAAGTGCGGAGGCTGACGCCGCCGGAGTTGGGCGAGAAGCCCATGCCGATGCAGGGACCGCAGGCGCACTCGAGCAGGCGAGCGCCCGACGCGAGAATGTCGACGAGCGCGCCCGAGGCGGAGAGCATCGTGAGCACCTGGCGGCTGCCGGGCGAGACCGACATCGAGACGGACGGCGCGACTACGCGCCCTTTGAGAAGAGCCGAAACCTTCAGCATATCGTAAAGGGAAGAATTCGTGCACGAGCCGACGCAGACCTGGTCGACGGGCTTCCCCGCGATGCTTGCGACGGTCACGACGTTGTCGGGGCTGTGAGGGCAGGCGATAAGCGGCTCGAGCGTGTCGAGGTCGATATGAATCACGCGGTCATAAACGGCGTCAGGGTCGGCGTCGAGCGGGACGTAAACGTCCTCTCTCCCCTGCGCTGAGAGGAATTTCCTCGTCATTTCGTCGGAGGGGAAGATGGAGGTCGTCGCGCCGAGCTCGGTGCCCATATTAGTTATCGTCGCGCGCTCGGGAACGGTGAGCGATGAGACGCCCTCGCCGCCCCATTCGATGACGGCGCCGACGCCGCCCTTGACGGAGAGGATGCGGAGTATCTCGAGGCTGATGTCCTTCGGCGTGACAAACGGGCGCAGACGCCCCGTCAGCTCAACCTTATAAATTTTCGGCATCGCTATGTGGTAGGCTCCGCCGCCCATCGCGACGGCGACGTCCATGCCGCCCGCGCCGAACGAGAGCATGCCGAGTCCGCCGCACGTCGGCGTGTGGCTGTCGGAGCCGATGAGAGTCGCCCCCGGTCTGCCGAACCGCTCTAGGTGAACCTGATGGCAGATGCCGTTGCCGGGACGCGAGAAATACACCCCGTACTTTTTCGCGACGCTGCCTATGTAGCGGTGGTCATCGGCGTTTTCAAAGCCGGTGCCGAGCGTGTTGTGGTCGATGTAGGCGACGGAGCGCTCCGTTCGCACGCGCGGGATGCCCATCGTCTCAAATTCGAGATACGCCATCGTTCCCGTCGCGTCCTGCGTCAGCGTCTGGTCAATTTTTATCGCTATGTCGCCTCCCGGGCGCGACATATCGCCCTCGAGCAGGTGTGAGGCTATTATCTTCTGAGCAATCGAAAGTCCCATGTTTTCTTCCTCCGTTATAAGTTTTTTTAATTCGGCGCGCCGTATTATTTCGCGCCGTCATCTTTTCTAAGGTTGTTGATTATGCTCGCCTTCGCGTTTCCGACGTGGCGCTTGACGAGCTCCTCCGCGAGCTCCCCGTCTCGCGCGGCAACGGCTTCGTATATTGCGCGGTGCTCGCGTGTCGCCGCCTCGGCGCGCTTTGGGTCCTCGTAGGACGCGCGGCGGTAGCGGCGGACCTTTTTGTGCAGCGCCGTCAGTATGACTTCGAGCACGCGGCTGCCGCAGTTTTCATATATCGTCTCGTGAAAGTGGGAATCAAGCTCACCGGAGCTTGCGGCGGCGCGCCCGGAATAAAATTCCTGAAGCTCGACGTTTTCGCGAAGCGACGCGAGCGCCCCGGCGTCCGCATTTTCGGCGAACAGGCGCGCCGCGTACCCCTCGACGCGGGCGCGTATCTCATAGATAACGGTGATGTCCTCCTCCGTGACGCCGAGCACGAGCGCGCCGCGCGGCGTCTCCTCGATGAGGCCGTCCTGCGCGAGCCTCCCCATCGCCTCCCTTATCGGCGTCCGGCTGACGCCGAGCTTTTGGGAGAGGGCGTTTTCGGTCAAAAGCTCGCCCTCCGAATATTCCCCGTCGAGAAGCGCGTTCTCGAGCTCCTCGAACACCCTGTCAGCAAGCGATATCTTTGCGTTGTTCATGCTGCCGCCGTCCTCACTTCGAGAGCGCGCCGTCAGACGCGTCGTATGCGAGTGCCTCAAGCTCATCGTCGGAAAATTCCGTCTGCCTGCCCTCGGCATATTCGGCGTCTATGCGCTCCTTCATCATCGCGACGACGGGGGAGCGCTTGTCGATGGCGGTCTCCCCGACGAGACGGAAGTGCGCGTTGAGCCAGAAGGCGATGCCGGCAAGTCCCGACGATTTGCCGACCGAGACGAGCGCGGGCCTGCCGAGTATCTTTTCGGTGTTGAAGATGTTGTATATCTCCTCGTCCTTCAAAAGACCGTCGGCGTGGATGCCGGCGCGCGTCATGTTGAAGCGGCCGCCGACGTAGGGCGTCATGGGCGGTATTTTGTAGCCGATTTTTTCGGCAAAGAAATCGGATATTTCGGTGATGACCGTCGTGTCCATGCCGTCGAGCGTGCCCTTTAGCGAGGCGTACTCGAAAACCATGGCCTCAAGCGGGATATTGCCCGTGCGCTCGCCGATGCCGAGAAGCGAGCAGTTGACGGCGCCCGCGCCGTAGAGCCACGCCGCCGTCGCGTTCGGGACGGCCTTGTAAAAGTCGTTGTGACCGTGCCACTCTATCATCTCGCTCGGCACGTCCGCGTAGTGATGCAGACCGTATATGATGCCGGGGACGCTGCGCGGGAGCGCAACCTCTGAATAAGGCACGCCGTACCCCATCGTGTCGCAGGCGCGTATCTTGACGGGGATGCCCGCGTCCTCGGACATTTTCTGAAGCTCGTTTACGAACGGAACGACGAAGCCGTAGAAGTCCGCGCGCGTTATGTCCTCGAAGTGGCAGCGCGGCAGCACGCCCGCGTCGAACGCGTCGGCGACTGTCTTGAGATAGTGCTCGAGCGCCTGACGGCGCGTCATCTTCAGCTTTTTGAAAATGTGGTAGTCGGAGCAGGAGACGAGGATGCCGGTCTCCTTGACGCCGAGGTCGCGGACTAAGCGGAAGTCCTCGCGGCTCGCGCGTATCCACGTCGTTATCTCGGGATAGCGGAGCCCGAGGTCAAGGCATTTTTCGATCGCCTCGCGGTCCTTTTTGCTGTATATGAAAAATTCAGTCTGACGGATGATGCCCTTGTCGCCCGAGAGCTTTGCCAAAAGCTTGTAGAGCTCCACGATCTGCTCGGGGGTGTACGGCTCGACGGACTGCTGCCCGTCGCGGAACGAGGTGTCCGTGATGAAGATCTCCTCCGGCATGTCCATAGGGACGCGGCGGTGGTTGAAGGGTATCTTCGGGACCTCGTCGTAGGAGTAGATGTCGCGGTAAAGGTTCGGCTCGGCGACGTCCTGAAGCGAGAATTTGTATGACTTCTGCTCGAGCAGGTTCGTCTTTTTTGATATTTCAAGCATTTATGTATGCCTCCGTTCGGAGAGAATTGTATACATGTATGCTATTATATGCGCAAAGCGAGGATTTGTCAATAGGCAAAAGGCACAATTTGAAGCCTCACGCCTCTGCTTTATTCAAAAATCGGATAAAATCTCGGCGGAATGCGAAATTTTTGCATATTGCCGCGGCGGTTTATCCATATTGCCGCTGTATTGTTTCAGCGGGAGAAAACCGCGAAAAAAACGATTAACCCTTTCATTTTGCGCATGGATATGGTACAATTCTTTTGCATACATCATGCGCATACATTATAAATGATGAGGGAGAAAAGCCCATGAAACGCGGAAGAGGGACGGATGAATTCGAGAGGCAGGCAAGGGAGCTTGTCGGAAAAATGACGCTTGCCGAGCGCTGCTCGCAGCTGAAATATGACGCGCCCGCGATAGAGAGGCTCGGCGTGCCCGCCTACAACTGGTGGTGCGAGGCGCTGCACGGCGTCGCGCGCTCCGGTGTCGCGACGGTGTTCCCGCAGGCGATAGCCTCGGCGGCGTCGTTTGACGACGCACTGCTTTATAAGATCGGCGGCGCGATATCGGACGAGGCGCGCGCAAAGTACAACGAATACAGGCGCTTCGGCGGCACCGAGATATATCAGGGGCTGACGTTCTGGTCGCCGAATATCAACATCTTCCGCGACCCGCGCTGGGGGCGCGGTCACGAGACTTACGGCGAGGACCCGTACCTGACGGGCAGGATGGGAGCGGCGTTCGTGCGCGGCGTACAGGCGGACGGGAAAAGCAAATACCGCAAGGCGGACGCGACGCTCAAGCATTACGCCGTTCACAGCGGGCCCGAGTCCCTCCGCCACGGCTTTGACGCGAAGGCGAGCGCGCGCGACATGTACGAGACGTACCTTGAGGCGTTCCGCTACTGCATCGCGCATTCGCATCCCGCCGCCGTCATGGGCGCGTACAACCGCACGAACGGCGAGCCGTGCTGCGCGTCGCCGACGCTTGTCGGCATGCTCTACGGCGAGCTCGGATTTGACGGATACTACCTCTCCGACTGCGGCGCGATAAACGACATAAACGAGCATCATCATGTCACCGACTCGCCGGCGGAGAGCGCGGCGCTCGCGCTGAAAAACGGCTGCGTCTTAAACTGCGGCTCGGCGTATGCGCATATGCTCGCGGCGCACGAGATGGGGCTCGTCGACGAGGAAACGATAACGGAGGCTGCAGTCCGGCTCTTCACGGAGAGATTCCGCCTCGGCATGTTCGCCGACGACTGCGAGTATGACAATATAGGATACGACGCCGTCGACAGCAAAAAGCACGCGGCGCTCAACCTGAAGATGGCGCGCGAGAGCATAGTGATGCTCAAAAACGACGGCATACTGCCGCTTCATAACACGCGCGGGCTGAAGCTCGCGGTCATAGGTCCCGCCGCCGACGATAAGGACACGCTGCTCGGAAATTACAACGGCACGCCGTCTTCATATACGACGATATACGAGGGCATACGCCGCGCGTGCCTCGGGAAGGTGTACTACGCGAAGGGCTCGGGATACTTCCGCGGGGACGCCGACAATTGGGACGAGCATTTTTTGCGCGAGGCGATGCTCGCCGCCGACAGGGCGGACGTCGTCATAATGTGCCTCGGTCTCTCCCCCGCATACGAGGGCGAGGAGGGCGGCTTCGGCTACGGAGGCGATAAGGCGGACATCGAGCTGCCGCAGGCGCAGAAAAAGCTGTTCGACGCCGTCGCCTCGCGCGGCAAACCTATCATATATATAAATGTAAGCGGCAGCGCGCTCGCGATCTGCCGTCAGGATGAGGTCTCCTCCGCCGTGCTCCAGTTCTTCTACGGAGGTTCGCGCGGAGGTGAGGCTATAGCGGACATCATCTTCGGCAGGGTTTCCCCGTCGGGGAGGCTGCCCGTCACGTTCTACCGCTCGACGGAGGATCTGCCGCCGTTTGAGGACTACTCGATGGAGGGCAGAACGTACAGATATTACAGAGGCGAGCCGCTCTACCCGTTCGGATACGGACTCTCGTACACGAAGTTTCTGTATTCGGACCTCAGCGTGAAAAAGAAGCGGCACGGCGCCGACTTTACCGTCAAGGTGAAAAATACCGGGAGCATGGATGGCGCCGAGGTCGTGATGCTCTATATAAAAGGAAGGGAAGGCGTCAAGAATGAGCCCGTATCGACGCTTGCGGCGTTCCGCCGTGTGGAGCTGCGTCCCGGGGAGGAAAAAACGGT
Organism: uncultured Clostridia bacterium; assembly: GCA_947628165.1. Classification (GTDB taxonomy): domain Bacteria; phylum Bacillota; class Clostridia; order Oscillospirales; family CAG-272; genus DTU064. Next base: position 17,210 of record CANQYV010000013.1, read on the forward strand.
CGCGCTCGATACCGATATGTACGCTTTTTACCGCTCGGACATGTCTGACGGGGGAAAAAAGCATTTTTATCCGGGCGAATATTCCGTCGTTTGCGGGCCGACCTCGGCGAAAGTCACGCTTGAATAAGACCGCGCGCCTGCGTTCTGCATAAAGAAAAGGCAAATCTTTCAAAAAAGTCGGAAAAGGGGTGCGAAAACGGCTGCCGCGCGCATAATTTGAGGAAAGCGCCCGCTAAGGACGGCTCCCTTTTAACGAAAAGACGCAGAGGCGGGAGCGAACGCGGGACGAGCCGACGCCGGTCAATTTGCAAACAAATCGAAAAAAATACACAATGAAAGATGGGAATGAGGCGCATTCGTTTGTGAAAATAGTAGTTTTTCGATGAAAAAAGCGTAAAACCTTGACGGATGAAATTTTGCGTGATATAATATGCAAAAGTCAGAAGCCGTTTTCTGACCTAAAAAAAGCGCACAGCGCTGACTTATGCCGCATGAAACACATACGACATAAAGAATAATAAGGAGGAACCTTATGAAAAGAACACTCGCATTCCTTCTCGCGTTCGTGATGGTTGCCATGGCTCTTGTCGGATGCAATCCGAAGACGGGCGACGGCACCGAGTCCGGTGATGAGACGGAAAACAACAACCCGGGCGGTCAGCTTCAGATAACGGAGTTTGACCCGAGCAAGAAGTATACATATAATACTTCTGCTTCGACACTGCCGAGCGGCTGGAACCCTCACACATACCAGACCGCAGACGATGCCGTGTACTTTGACTACACGACGGACAGCCTCTACACACTGTTCTACAATGAGCCCAACCATCCGAAGGAAGGCGTTGAGGACTATAACGGTTACGTTATCGTTCCCTCGATGGCGGCTGATTACCCCGTAGACGTGACAGAGTCTGTCAAGAAGTCTCATCCTCAGTTCAACATCCCCGAGTCTGCTACGAACGGATACGCGTGGAGCGTCAAGCTTCGCGACGACCTCAAGTGGAACGACGGCACGCCGATCACGGCTCAGGACTTTGTTGACTCTTTCGAGAGAGTCCTCCGTGCTCCTCTGATGAACTACCGTGCTCCCGACTACTACACCGGTTCTTACGTTGTTGTCAACGCGAAGAACTACGGTCTTGCCGGCTACTATGACTATGACGACAACGGCGCGGCTGAGACGCCTGTAACGCTCGACCAGATGGAGAAGGACGAGAACGGCCAGTACACCTACAAGGGCATGCCCGTCTTCATCGGCTCCGGCTACGCCCTTGCTTGGACAGGCGGCGACACGCTTAAGGATCTCTATGACTATTATCTTGAGAACGCGGGCATCGAAATGTTCGACAAGGCGGCTCTCGACAAGCTTCTCGAAGCTACCGACGGCCACGGCACCGCGATCTGCAACGACGAGAACCTCGACCTTCTGAAGAAGATCATAACCTTCAACCCGAACTGGAACGAGACAGAGGCGGAAGTTATCAACTACCTCCTCATCGCTAACCATCAGTATGATGAGAACTACTCGTTCGACAACGTCGGTCTCTATGTCAGCGGCGACAACGAGCTCACGTTCGTTTATCCGAACGCGCTCGACGGCTTCTACCTCATGACATACGGTATGACCACCCAATACCTTGTCAAGACCGATCTCTATGACAAGAACCTCAAGGAAGGCACGTCCGCAGCCGGCACCGTTTGGACCTCCACATACGGCACGAGCATGGATACCTCGGTCTCCTACGGCCCGTACGTTATGACTGAGTACCAGAACGGCAAGCTCATGCACTTCTCGAAGAACGAGAACTGGTGGGGCTGGACGAGCGACATCTACACATATGTTGACCCCGAGGACAACAAGACCTACCGCATGTATCAGACGACGGATGTTGACATCCAGTACGTCAAGGAACCCGCAACGAACAAGCAGATGTTCCTCAACGGTCAGCTCATGACCTACAGCCTCCAGTCCGAGGACTTCGATCAGTACCGCACGTCCGATTACTACTTCACAACCCCGGCTGAGACGATTTTCTTCCTGCTCTTCAACGGATATGAGAAGGTCATCAACGAGCGCGAGAATGCTGCAGACTTCGACAAGAACACGAAGGACCTCCAGACTCAGATGCTCGAGAGCTTCAAGCGCGCTTGCGCAGTCGCTATCGACCGTGACCGTATGGCGGCTACCGTTTCTCCTCAGAGAACGGGCGGCTATGCGTTCCTTGGTCAGACCTACATTTATGACCCCGAAACGTGCGCTTACTACCGCGACACCGATCAGGCTAAGCAGGCGCTCGTAGACTTCTACTCGATCAACCTCGCAGATTACGACAACGACCTTGACAAGGCTGTTGACGCTATCACGGGTTATGACCCCGAGACCGCTAAGGTGAAGTTCCAGGAAGCTTATCAGGAAGCTCTCGCTAAGGAATACATCACCGATGCAGACAACGACGGCAAGTCCGATCAGGTTGTAACGATGGTTTACGCGATGAGCGGCGAGGTCAGCGACTTCTATAAGAAGACGTTCGACTTCCTCAACACCTCTCTCAACGATGCCGCGAAGGGCACGGGCTTTGAAGGCAAGATCAACATCGAGCCGTCTGCTCCTCTCGGAAACGGCTGGTCCGACGCTATCAGAGACGGTCAGTATGATACGCAGCTCGCAGGCTGGTCCGGCGCTACGCTTGACCCGTTCTCCATGGCTGACACTTGGACAGACTCCGCTCGTTCCTACTGGGGCAACTGGTGGAAGGCTGAGACTATTGATCTGACGATCAAGATCGACGGCAAGGATATCACCATGAGCGTTCGTGACTGGGCCCTCTGCCTCAACGGTACGATGACGACGGTTGACGGTACAGACTATAACTTCGGTTACGGTCAGACGTCCGTTGAAAACCGCCTCACGATACTCGCCGAGATCGAGAAGGTCATGCTCACGTCTTACAACTGCGTCCCGATCATGCAGGACGGCTCCGGCTACCTGCTCAGCCAGAAGGCGTTCTATGTCGTCAAGGAGTACACTCCTATGATGGGCCGCGGCGGTATGCAGTACATGAAGTACAACTTCAGCGACGATGAGTGGACTGAGTATGTCAGCTCTCAGGGCGGCACGCTCAGCTATTGATCCCGTACCGAAGCAGTACAAAAAAACCGATAAATAAATAACACAAACGACGGCGGGGGCGCGCTTTCGCCCCCGCCGCTTCGTTTGTTTTATGCTTTGAGCCCTTCATTGGTGCTCATGCGCCCCGCGGCGTTAGCGGCGAGGCACATGAGAACCTAATGAAAAACCGCAGAAAAACGGAGGAAACGGCAATGATCAAATATGTTCTCCAAAGGATACTGTACATGTTCATGGTCTTCATGATCATAACGCTCATGTGCTTTGTCCTTATTCGTATGCTCCCGCCGGCCGTGCTTCCGCCGGACGATCCTCACACATTTCAGATCCTCCGCAGACGTGAAGCCCTCGGATATAATGAGCCTTATCTCGTGCAGTTCTGGCTCTTTTTAAAGAACATAGTCACCAAATGGGACTGGGGCGTTTCCGAAAAGCTCTTTTTCGGTCAGAACGTCTGGGACATTTTCGTCGGTAAGCTGCCGGCGACTATGATAGTCAATCTTTACTCCATTATCTGGAGTATCCCCGTAGGCATCGGCCTCGGCGTTTGGGCGGCTCTCAAGAAGAATACATGGATAGACTATTTCCTTTCGACAGCGACGATGGTGGTAATTTCGGTTCCCTCGTTTGTTTACGCGTTCCTTGTCCAGTACTTATTCTGCTTTAAACTGCACTGGTTCCCGTTCCTTATGGCGGGCGGAACAAATTACTTCAGCTGGGAAATGCTCGTCAGCATAATTCCCCCTGTACTTTCGCTTTCATTCGGCGTCATAGCCGGATTCACGCGCACAACGCGCGCGGAGCTCACGGAGGTTCTGACGAGCGAGTTCATGCTGCTTGCGAGAACAAAGGGCTTGACGAGGGCGCAGGCGACCGTGCGTCACGCGCTCCGCAACTGCTTCGTCGTCATAGTTCCCGGCATATTCGGCGAGTTCATAGGCATTCTCGGCGGCTCGCTCATCATTGAGGGCATTTTCGCCGTCCCGGGCGTCGGCAGACTTACGCTCGATGCAATAAACGGCCTTGACTACAATATATTTATGCTGTCCACATGCTTCTACACTGCCATAGGACTTGCGGCAAGCCTTGTTGTGGACGTAAGCTACGGTTTCATAGACCCGCGCATCCGCATGGGTTCGAAGAAATAAGGGGGTGAACGAAATGACAGAAAATATTGACAACAAAGATGTTAAAGATGTTCTGAATGAAAAAATACCTGCCGAAAAGTTCGCCTTCGTTCAGGAAAACGAAAACCTCCACGACATTGAGCTCCAGACAAAGGCTCGCGGCTTCTTCGCGGACGCTATGATACGCTTCCGCAAGAACAGGTCGTCGGTCATTGCCGCATATATCCTCTTGTTTTTGATCCTTTATGCAATATTTGCGCCCATGATATCGCAGTATACGATCGACGATAAGGACCCGATGTACGTCAACTATCCGCCGTTTGTGCCGGAGACTGCAAAGTACGGGTTCATCAACGGCGCAAGAAACATGGACTCTCAGAACGAAAAGTCTATGGACATCTGGTACGGTATCGGCGAGGAGACGGGAATGAACCCCGTTATCAAAATTCTCGGCACAAAGGAAGTTCAGGAAAAATACCGCGGTCAGTGGAGAACGCGCACGGTGTACAACATCAAAGTCAACATGTACTATGCGCTCGGAATCGTATACCGCAACTTCAGATACGAGGATTACGAAAAGCTCCAGCAGTGGCAGAATGAAACGGGGATACAGGTCATATATCCGTATGTTGACCCGCAGGAATACCCCGGCGCCGCGGGTAATCCTAACATCTGGTATCAGGTGGACAACGCAAGCAACGCCAAAAAGGACAAAGACGGCAACTATGTTCCCGCCTATATGACAGACGAGAGCAAGGCCGGCGCACCGTATAACTCGATCCGCATAAAGGGTGACGACGGAAGCTGGGTCTATTCCTATGCGAAGTCAGGCTCGGTGCAGTGCCGCATTTGCTACTATAATTTTTACATTTATCAGAACGGTCATGAGCCCTCGTACCTTATGGGTACAAACGTCATGGGCAACGACCTCTTCAGTTGTATCGGTCTCGGCGCGCGCTTCTCGCTCATCTTTGCCGTGCTTGTCAGCGCTATCAACCTTTCGATAGGCGCTGTTTACGGTGCAATTCAGGGCTACTACGGCGGCGCTATTGACATGACGCTCGACAGGATATCCGATATTCTCTCCGGCGTTCCGTTCGTCGTCGTCACGACGCTGTTCCAGCTCCATCTGGCACAGAAGGTCGGCGTCATACCGTCGTTCCTGTTTGCCTTCGTGCTGACGGGGTGGATAGGCATGGCGGCTCTGACGAGAAAGCAGTTCTACCGCTTCAAGAGTCAGGAATTCGTCATGGCTGCGAGAACGCTCGGCGCCTCCGACTGGAGACTGATGTTCAAGCACATCTTCCCGAACGCTATCGGAACTATCATAACGAGCTGCGCGCTCGTTATCCCCGGAGTCATCGGCTCGGAAACTTCGATGACGTACCTCGGCATAGTTGACCTTTCGACATACGCCGGCACAACGATAGGCACGCTGCTTTCACAGGGCAACGCCGCCGCAACGTCGGCGCCTCACGCGATACTGTGGCCGAGCGTGTTCCTCGGGCTCCTCATGATCTGCTTCAACCTGTTCGGAAACGGTCTGCGCGACGCCTTCAACCCGACGACGAGAGGAGTTGACGACTGATGGAAAACAAATTACAGGTCAGAAATTTACGCATATCGTTCCGCACCTCAAACGGTAAGGTACAGGCGGTGCGCGGCATCGACCTCGACCTCTACCGCGGCGAGACGCTCGCGATCGTCGGCGAGTCCGGCTCGGGAAAGTCCGTCACTTCAAAGGCGATCCTCGGCATACTCGCCGGAAACTCGATAGTTGAGTCCGGGGAGATAATATACGACGGACGCGACCTTCTGAAGATCTCGGAGGACGACTTCCACAAGATCCGCGGCGACAAAATAGCGATGATATTCCAGGACCCGATGTCGAGCCTTAACCCCATAGTGAGGATAGGCCGCCAGCTCACGGAGGCAATGATCCTCAAGGGCAAGGCGAGACAGAAGGAGTCAAGAACGCTCTTCAACACATATCTCAAAAACCTGAACGCGGCGATGACTGCGTCCGGCGTCGACGCCGACGTCGCGACGGAATACTGCCGCAAGTTCGACAAATTCGAGTTCAAGCACATCGAGCTCGAATCGGCCTACAACACGGCGCATGAAGCCGCGGTCGAGGCTATCGAGGACATTGACGAGCTCGCATTCGAGCTTGAGCATAAGTCCGACAAGGACGCCTCCTACCACATCAAGGAGATCGTCAAGGAGACGAAGGCGTCCGTAAACAAATACGTCCTCGAAGAGGACGCGGAGGAAACCGCAAAGGCGCGCGAGCTTGCCGGAATGATTAAAAGGCAGTATTCGTCGTGCAAGCGCTCCCGCGACTTCTCAGAGGTGATAGACACGCTCCGCGAGCTCGGCGGCATACTCAAGGCGGCGGTGGAGAAGCCCGTGCCGAATTTCTTCCGCATGGGATACTATCTGACATTCTCCGACAAGCCCCTGCCCGATATGCCGACAGAGAAGCTCAACGACTATCTGAAGGAATATCTTGACCGCGAATTTATGACGGCGTTTATCGCTCATACGAAGCGCGCCCTCATCTATTCCGCCGACGAGTCATATAAGAACATGAGCTTGGCGATCGAGGCGATGAAGTCCGAGAGGGGTGCTTTTGAGCGGGCGAACCTTGACAAGAAGGAATGCTACGCATCGTACAAGGCTCTCGCCGAAAAGATCGGCGCGACGATAGATAAGCTCGCGATATCGAAGGATTCACTGACGTTCACGTTTGCGCCGAGCCTCAAGTCCGAGCTCGACACCTACTTTGCCGCCATCGGAAACAACAAGAAGGCGGAGGCAGCGCACGCGCGCGACGTCAAACGTCACGACCGCCTTGTCGAGAAGGGCAAGAAGCCGGGCTGGGAGGTCGCGGATGCCGCAGTCACCGACCTTGAGCTCATCAAGGCGAACATCGCCCACCTCATAGACAGGCTCCGCGAGCACTATCTCGAGAGCATGTCGGGCAGAGAGGCGAGAAACTTTGACGCGGAGACCATTGCCGTCATCGATTACCTCAAGGAGAACGCGTCCGGCGTTGTCGCGAAGGTGACGCGCAGAATTGCGAAGGACCGCGCGATAAAGCTGATGGAAGAGGTCGGCATATCCGAGCCTCACAAGAGATACAATCAGTATCCGTTTGAATTCTCGGGCGGTATGCGCCAGAGGATAGTCATAGCGATAGCCCTTGCGGCGAACCCCGACATCCTCATATGCGACGAGCCCACGACGGCGCTTGACGTCACGATACAGTCGCAGATCCTTGAGCTCATAAACAAGCTCAAGGATGAGCGTCATCTCTCCGTTATCTTCATCACTCACGACCTCGGCGTCGTCGCCAACATGGCGGACCACGTCGCCGTCATGTACGCGGGCAAAATAGTGGAGTACGGCACGTCGGAGGACATCTTCTACCGTGCGGCTCACCCGTACACATGGGCGCTGCTCTCGTCCATGCCCGACCTCGATACGAACGAGAAGCTCGAGAGCATACCCGGTACGCCTCCGAACATGATCTACCCGCCCAAGGGAGACGCGTTTGCGCCGAGAAACAAGTACGCAATGGCGATAGATTTCGAGCGCCAGCCTCCTATGTTCAGGATAAGCGACACGCACTGTGCCGCGACATGGCTGCTGCATCCGGACGCTCCCAAGGTCGACCCGCCGAAGATACTTGTCGACAGGATAGCGAGAATGACAAAGGTCAACAGAGCAGGAGGGCAGAACGATGGCAAATAACGAAGTCAAAGACGAAAGAGAAGTTCTGCTCAAGGTCGAGCATCTCTGCCAGTATTTCAAGATCGGTCCCGGAACGTACACAAAGGCCGTCGACGACGTCAGCTTCGACATAAAGAAGGGCGAGGTCTTCGGTCTCGTCGGCGAGTCGGGCTGCGGCAAGACGACCACGGGCCGCTCCATAATCAAGCTCTACAATATCACGTCCGGCAATATCTTTTTCAAGGGCATCAGAATTTCCGCCGGCAAGAAGATGTACCGCGACGCGATCGCGAAGGCAAAGGAAGACCTGAAGGCGTCGGAAATAGACAAGGCGGAATGCGACCGAATAATCGCCGAGAACAAGGCCGCGATGAAGGCGGCGGACAACGATCAGAAGAACTGCGACCGCGCATATTCACGCAAGCTCGTCGAAGAGGCGAAGGCGGAATATCTGCCTAAGATAGAGGCGGCGACGGGAGAAGAAAAGGCGAAGCTGACGGCGGAGTACAAAAATGCGCTCCGCAAGGCAAAGCGCACGAAGCTCGTCACGCAGATACAGATGATATTCCAGGACCCGATAGCGTCTCTTGACCCGAGAATGACTGTCCGCGAGATAATATCGGAGGGACTTATCATTCAGGGCGAGCGCGACAGACACGTCATCGACGAAAAGGTCTATGAAATGCTCGAGCTCGTCGGTCTCGTCCGCGAGCACGCGAGCCGCTATCCGCATGAGTTCTCGGGCGGTCAGCGTCAGCGCATCGGCGTTGCGCGTTCGATCATAATGAACCCCGAGCTCATCATCGCAGACGAGCCGGTGTCCGCTCTCGACGTTTCGGTACAGGCGCAGGTCATCAACCTTTTGAATGAGCTGCGCGACCGCTTCGGTCTGACGCTGCTCTTCATCGCGCACGACCTTTCTGTCGTCAAGTACTTCTCCGACCGAATCGGCGTTATGTATTACGGCAAGATGGTGGAGCTTGCGGATTCCGATGAGCTGTTCCTCAATCCTATGCATCCGTATACGAAGTCGCTCCTGTCCGCGATACCGCTTCCCGACCCGAATTACGAAAAGGCGCGCCGCAGGATAACGTACAATCCGCTGGCTGCGCACGATTATTCCGTCGACAAGCCGTCGTTCCGCGAGCTGAAGCCCGGTCACTTCGTAATGTGCAACGAGGCGGAGTACGAGCAGTACATGAAAGAGCTCAAATAATGGACGAGCGGAAAAAGAGCGTCGTCAAGTCGTTTATTGTCGGCGCCGTGATCGCAGTTGCGGTCGGTGTCCTCGGATTTTCGAGAGAGTACGGAATATTCCGCTGCATCTCGGACGGGGCGTTCGTCGCCGCAGTCGCGCTGCTCGGCGTAGGCGGCATCAAATGGGTCGTCGGGCGCGGCGCGTTCGACGTCTCGGGATACGGCATGAGCTCGTTTTTACGCACGCATCTGCCGTCCGTTTTCGGCGGGCGCGAGACGCGGGACGAGTATCTCGAACGCAAGGCGAAGGAGCGTAAGCCCGCTTTCCCGCAGCTTATCTCGGGCGTCGTGTTCCTCGTCATATCCGTCGTATTCATGATAATATTTTATATCTGAAAAGAAAATGACTGCCGTGAAATTGCGCGGCAGTCATTTTTTAAGCGCAAAACAGTCATTTGCCTAACAAAACATAAAAATGTAAGTCAAACGACTAAAATCGAATAAAGGGGAAGGAAGGGATTATTTTTCGCAAAATATTTTTGTGTGATTGAAAAGGCGGGCAGGATATGATAAAATGAAAGAGGAAAAATCCTCAAAAGGGGGAGACAAAAATGAAATACAATTCACCTCTCGTACCGCAGCGTGCCGATCCGCACGTCTACCGTCACACCGACGGGTACTATTACTTTACCGGAAGCGTGCCGTCGTATGACAGAATAGAGCTGCGCCGCTCGAAGACGATAAACGGCCTTTCGACGGCGGAGCCGCACGACATATGGCATAAGCATGAGCACGGACCGATGGGGGACCATATCTGGGCGCCCGAGCTCCACTACCTCGACGGGAAGTTCTACATATACTTCGGCGCGGGCGAGGCGGAGAACAAGTGGGCGCTGCGCCCCTACGTCCTCGAATGCGAGGGGCAGGACCCGATAAACGACGGCTGGCGCGAGTGCGGGATGATGCAGCGCGCGAAGAACGACGAGTCGTCCTTCACGGGCTTCTCTCTCGACGGGACGGTGTTTGAGGCCGCCGGCGAGCGTTACTACGTTTGGGCGGAGAAGGTAGGCTTCGGCAACGGGCTTCTGACCTCGAACCTCTATATCGCAAGGATGGCGACGCCGTGGAGCCTGTCAACTCCCGCAATGGAGCTGACGACGCCCGACTATGACTGGGAGCGCGTCGGCTTCTGGGTCGACGAGGGACCCGCCGCCCTTATAAAGGACGGGAAAATCTATATCACGTTCTCATCCTCCGCGACAGGCGCATGCTACTGCATGGGAATGATGGAGGCGGATGAGGGCGCCGACCTTCTCGACCGCAATTCGTGGAAAAAGTCGAGGCATCCGGTGCTTGAAACGAACGCAAAGCTCGGCGTTTTCGGCCCCGGGCACAACAGCTTTACGGTCGCCGAGGACGGGAGAACCGTGCTCTCCATTTACCACGCGCGCCCCTATGAAAAGATAGAGGGCGACCCGCTCTATGATCCGAACCGCCATGCCCACGTCATGGAGGTATTCTTCGACGAAAACGGAAGGCCCGTTTTCGACCTTGAGCGTCAGGAAAGGTGAGCGCCGCAGACACGGGGCTCCGCCTCAGATACCACGAGCTGAAGCGGGCCCTTTTTGACAAATATTATTCGGACTTAAACGAGCGGCAGAGAGAAGCGATCACGACTGTGAACGGGCCGCTTCTCGTTCTCGCGGGGGCGGGAAGCGGAAAGACGACGGTGCTCGTCCGCCGCATCGTGCATATAATCAAATACGGAGACGCGTACAACTCGGATTTTGTGCCGTCGGGAGTTGACGAGGCGGCGCTTCTGAGATACAGATACGCGCTCGAAACGATGACGCCGCAGGAGATAGGGGAGCTCGTCCTCCCCGATTTTCACGTCGACGCGTGCAGGCCGTATCAGATGCTTGCGATCACGTTTACGAACAAGGCGGCGGGCGAGATAAAGTCGCGCCTCGCGGCGGCGCTCGAGGGCACGGACATCGAGGGCGGCGCGTCGGAAATATGGGCGGGGACGTTCCATTCGATATGCATGCGCATCCTGCGCCGTTGGGGAGACCTTGTCGGATACGAAAGGGGCTTCACGGTATACGATACCGACGATACGAAGCGCCTCATCTCCGACTGCATGAAGGATCTGAAGATCGAGGAAAAGGCGCTGCCCGTCAAGACGGTGATGAACGTCATCTCCCGTGCGAAGGACAGGCTCCTCTCGCCTGAGCAGTACGAGGCGACGGCGGGCGGAGATTACAGGGGCGCGAAGATCGCGGAGATATATAAAATGTACGCCGACCGCCTGATGGCGTCGAACGCGCTCGATTTTGACGATATCATAATGAAGACCGTGGAGCTTCTGAGCACGCACGACGAGGTGAGGGAGCTTTACAACCGCCAGTTCCGATACGTTTCCGTCGACGAGTATCAGGACACGAACCACGCGCAGTTCCGCCTGACGTCGCTTTTGACGGGCGGGCACAACAACCTCATGGTAGTCGGCGACGACGACCAGAGCATATACAAATTCCGCGGCGCGACGATAGAGAATATTCTTTCGTTCGACAGGGAATATGACGACGTGACCGTCATAAAGCTCGAGCAGAACTACCGCTCTACGTCGACGATACTCGGCGCGGCGAACGCCATCATCGCAAACAACCGCGGCAGGCACGAGAAAAGCCTCTGGTGCGCGGGCGGCGAGGGCGCGAAGATAGTCCTTCGCGAGCTTGACAACCAGAACGACGAGGGAAAGTACATAGCGGACAAAATAGAATCGCTCGTTTCGGGAGGTACGGCACAGTACAGAGATTTTGCGGTGCTCTACCGCATGAACGCGCAGTCTGCGCCGATAGAGGGCGCGTTTGCGAAGGCGGGTATGCCGTACCGCATGCTCGGAGGGATGCGCTTCTACGACCGCAAGGAAATACGCGACGCCGTGGCATATCTCTCTGTTATCGCAAATCCGAACGATTCCGTCCGCCTCAAGCGCATAATAAACGAGCCGAAGAGAAAAATCGGCGCGACTGCCGTCGCCGCCGCGGAGGAGATAGCGGCGGTCGAGGGCTGCTCCTTATATGATGCACTGAAAGACGCGCGCCGCCATATGGCGCTGTCGAGGGCAGCGGCGGCGATTGAGGGGTTTGTGCAGCTCATAGAGACGCTGAGGGAATTTTCCGCCGCGTCATCCGTCGCCGAGCTCATAGACAGGACGCTTGAGCTCTCCGGCTATCGCGAGATGATCGCGGCGGGCGGCGAGACGGAGCTCGACAGGCTCGAAAACCTCGACCAGCTTATAGCGAACGCCGTCGAGTACGCGGAGGACAACGAGGACGCGTCGCTCACGGGATTTCTCGAGGATGTCGCGCTCGTTTCGGAGGTCGACAGGTACGACGAGACGGCGGACGCCGTCGTCATGATGACGATACATTCCGCAAAAGGGCTCGAGTTCAACACCGTGTTCCTCCCCGGCATGGAGGAGGGCGTATTCCCGGGACAGCAGTCATCGTTCAGCCCGGAGGAGCTCGAGGAGGAGAGAAGGCTCGCATACGTCGCCGTGACGAGGGCGAAGGAGAGGGTGTTCATCACGCGCACGCACAACAGAATGATGTACGGGCAGACGAGGTACAACCCGCCGTCCCGCTTTATCTCGGAGATACCGCCGGAGTGCGTCATAGACGAAACGCCAGAGGCACATCGCCGCGCGCCGGAGGATTTCGGTGCAAAAAGGCAGCGCGCGCCCGAGCCCGTATACAAAAACGGCGCGGGTGTCCGTGTGGAGGTGAAAAAGGAAGCGCCCCCGTCGGAGGTCTTTGCTTCCGGCACGATCGTGCGCCACCGAACGTTCGGGCGCGGCGAGGTCATATCTGTCACAAAAATGGGGCAGGATTATATGTACGAGATCATTTTCGACGACGTGGGCACGAAAAAGCTCATGGCTACATACGCGAAGCTGACAAAGGAAAGCTGACAAAATCCGTACCGCTCGGCGGGGGAGACGTTGTTCTCCCCCGCTTTTTTGCTTTGAAAGCATCGTCTCGGGAACTCCGAAAGGACACAAAATATTTTTCAATAAAATTTTAAAAAAGCTATTGACAATCATATGACTGCATGGTACAATGGACTCGGGAAATAAAAACAGCGGCTCGGGCACGGTGCTTGTGAAAAAAACATCTTAAGCTGTAACGGTTTTTTCTTCATCATATTAGGGGGCTTATCTATGAAATCGTTTCTGTTTTTCTTATGCTTCACGTTTATCGCTTCGTTATACATTATCGTTCCGTCAATTATAACAACATTTTTGAGCGTCGTCGGAGTAACGATGCTTTCGGGTTTTGTATTGGCCTTAAAGCTCGTGCCGTCAAGATCTCGGTACGATCCGCTGATGACGGGTCACGGAGGCACGTCTTACGATATTCAAGAGATGCTTTTCATTGTGCCGCCGTTAGTAAATCTGTTATTTGCGGCAGCAGCGATTTTTGTGCCGTACATTGTTATCCCGACAGTTTATTTTTTGACAGTCTTCTTGATCTATGTTATCCCGACCGTGGTCTACCTGATGCGCCGCATCAGCTTTTATCGCGATGTGAAAGATAAGGTGAGAGAGAATGATTGGCGCATGTACGGAAACATCTTCGATTTCATCTTTACGGGAAGAGGAAACGTACACAACGTTACAATAGAGACGCAAAACGGTAAATTCTCGCTCGGCATTCTCGGCGGGATCGGAGCCATGCGGTATGTGATCGAGGACGGTGAAATAAACGCAAGAAGAGTTTTGCCAATGGCGAAAAAATATGCGTTTCTTGATTACGGCGGCGATAAAAAAGAGAAGGTGCAGCTTTTCGGCTTTGGGACAAAAAAGCGTATGAAGCCGCTGCCCAAGACTTCGGAGGACAGAGCATATCTGATGCTTCAGTCGAATGCATTTATCGTATCGAACGGTTTCCTCGTCGATATCGGCGAGGAAGTGGAGGGCATGCGGGTCCTCAATATGGAAACAGGCATGAATATAGTCAGGTGAGAGAAGTTACAATTGAGCGAGACCGAAAAATATAAAAGCCCCTCTTTATGACAATGAAAGGAGCCTATAAAACATTATGAAACAGAGTATACCCACAAAGCTGGAGGCGGACGTTATATGTGCAATAGCAAATGAAGCTCAGGAAATCTCGAATATTATTTCAGAGCAATTTAAAAACAGGGTAATAGTCGAGAATAAGGTTTTTCCCTCGGGCTTTTATATCAAATACGAAATAAAAGATAACATTTCGCCGATAGATGATACGGAGTCAAAAGTACTTGGCAATGTCGGGGCAAAAATCCCGGGCTTAAAATACGGCATGGGTTTTGCCCTATTCATAAAAGACGGCTACATCTCTTCTCTTGAAGGATACACTTATAACGAAGAACCGCTGCCGGCAGATCTGCAAAAATACGAGCTGTATTATCTGTGATCTAAAATAAGTGGAGAGAGGCGGAAAAAGAGGCTGAACCTCAAGCCTGATAGGGGCTCGGTATTATCCGAAAAACAAATAAAGCGTGGATTACATACGCATAAACAGCGCCGGAGGCGCTGAATCAAAAAAATTCAGGAGGAAAAAATATGTCGGTTCATATGTGGGTCAAATTTATTTCGACTGTGGCTGCTGCCGCGCTCGTCATCGCCGCGCTCCTTTTCTCGTACAAATATGCAAGAGCCGCAGTCAAGAGATTTTTCCTTGTTGGGTCTATAAAAAAGACCTGCCGCAGGAAAAATTACAAGCTCGAGAAGCTGTCGTCGTGCTGGGCATCGATATTCCGGCCGACTTACAAAAGCGCATTCCTCATCACGACGCCGGAGGAGGAGTACAGCGTCAGCTTCTTCTCCTGCCTGCGATATAGGGATACATACACGTTCGCGGACGCGAGGCACTATACGACGCAGTCGAACGCGGGCACGATGCTGGTGAATACAAAGCAGCTTTCAACAGGTATGGCGAACAAATCCGAAGGTATGCTGATGCCGCAGGCACACAAGCCCGAAAAAGGCGACATGAAGGGGTTTTCCGTATCCGGCCAAGAGACGGAGGACGCGGCGTCGGGCGCCGAGAGGATACTGTGCATAAACCCCGTCCCGGTAGAGCTGCGCTGCGTAAAAGGCAATACGACAGTTCAGATGTTTGACGGCGACGAGCTTGACGGGTACAGGGTCTACAGCGGGAAGGGACTTATTGAGCTTCTCAAAAAATAAGATGACAAACCGGGACGGCATCGGCTGCCGTCCCGGTTTTTTGCATTGAAAATCGTTACTCGCCGCTGTTGTTGTCTTTCGCGGCGCTCTCGTCAGATGTTGCGTCGCTGCCGTGCACCTTCGGGATGAAGCGGGAGGCGAAGGCTCCGCTGCCGCGGCTTCTGACGTAGAAGAAGCCGATAAAGGAGAAGACGACGGCGCCTATGAAGTTGACGAACAGATCCTTCATCGTGTCGAGGATGCCGACGTCGAGGTAACCGCCGACGCCGAGCGGGATCTCATTTCCGTTAGAGACGACGATGACGTCTGTTATGTTCTTTATTATCTGCGGCGTGTTGCCTCCCGTCGGGTCGAGGTTGACGGTCGATATCGCCGAGACGACGGTGTCCTTCTGCATATCGGTGAGGAAGAACATGTCCATGCCGCATTCAAAGAACTCCCAAAGCACGCCTATCGTCATCGAGAAGCAGAACGCGACGACAGCCATGAAGAACGGCGACAGCGACAGTGAAAAATGCTTGTCGCGGTTGAATATGTCGACGAGGGAGAAGCCGACGGCGGCGCAGAGAAAGCCGTTGAGCGTGTGCAGCATCGTGTCCCAGCCGGAAAACGCCGTGTAAAACGACCTTATCTCTCCGAGTATCTCCGCCGAATAGATGAAGAGCAGGACTATGATTTCAAGCGTGTTCGGAAGCGTTATCTTCAGCCCGCGCTCGAGGACGGCGGGCATGAGGAAAAGAATCAGGGTAAGTACGCAGAGAAATACGTTTTCATAGTTGCCGTTGAATATCTGCGCCACCATAACGAGGATGACGGATATTCGCAAAAGAAAATATACGGTTGCGACGCCGGGCTTGTTCTTTATCTCGTTGTGCGCATCGCGCATCACGTCGCGAAGGCGGCGCTTTTCTTTGACCTTTTTGCTTTCTTTGTTTTTCATCTGCCGTTCTCCATCTTTTTTTATTGAAGCGCCCTCGCGGATTATAATCCGCGGGGGCGGGCTTCTTAATTTGTGCTTTTATGTTTTACCTGTCGTGCATCCTGCCGATCTCGCGTATGTAGAACTCGAGCAGACGGCGGTTCGTTTCCTCGTGTGCTGACGCGACCGACGCGATCTGTGAGATTGCCTCCGACATATTCTCGTTTTCGGAAACGGTGTTTCTGACGTATTCCTTGACGGAATTTGACATTGCCTCGAGATGAGCGTTGTCGCCCCGGAGCTCTTCTATGCGGCGCAGATAATATGCCTCGGTGCCGGGCTTTTCAACGTCGGCCTTTGCTTCGGCGGCGGCCTTCTGTTCCGCTATCTTCTCCGTGACCTTCGCTTTGACGTTTTCGGCGTATCTGCCTATCTCCGCGCCCGTCTTTACGGCGACGGACTTTGCCTCGTCCGCGGCCCTTTCGAGCGAATCGCGCAGGGAACGCATCTTTGCGCGGAGCTTTTCCATGTCCTCATCCGAGATGCGGATGAAGCGGCCGCGCGGGTTTTCTTCGCCGTCGGCACTGTCCGAGCTCTCGGCATCAAGAGGCTCCTCCGCCTCTTCCGCACGGCTTTCGCCCTCCTCGATCTTATCGACGATATCGTCTATCGCGTCAGATGCTGTCCTGCATACGGCGTCGAGCTTTTCTCTCGCCTCGCGCACCATCGCCTCGATTTTTTCGTGCAGTTCTTCACTTGAAAATGTGCTCATTGTTTCGTCCTCCTCTGACGATTGTATGTCGGGAGAACGCGAAAGAACGATCGCGGGCTCCGAGCCTTCGCAAAAGCGCGCTCTCCCGTTTTTTACAAGACCCTGCGCCCGTTTGGGGTAGGTCTTCCCGATGATCTTTCCTTCGCTGTCGAACACGGTTACGTTTTTTTCCATGGGTGTCGTCCCCTCCGTTTCGTATGCGATATGACGCCGCGCAAATTTTCACGGCGTGTTTATGTACGCGTGTTTTTTTGTTATGGGTTCACTCCCCCTCGTACCTATATCAGTATATAACGTTTTTTTATTTTTGTCAAGACCGCGTTGTCAAGACCGCACGGCAATCGCTTACGAAAAAGGATCAAGAAGAAGCAAAAACTTTAAGCAAATACTCATGAGAAAGAGCGCATCTT
>CANQYV010000014.1 GCA_947628165.1 uncultured Clostridia bacterium
TATCCGACGGCAGCTCCGCGACGCCTCTATCATCGGGGCGCACGCCGCCCTCTTTTATTTTTGATAGGAGGTGCTCGCCCGCGGCAACGATCGCCTCCTTGTTCGCCATGCATATCCGACGGCAGCTCCGCGACGCCTCTATCATCGGGGCGCACGCCGCCATTCCAGATATCGCCATTACCGCCGCGTCGGCATCAGCCTCTGCCGCGGCGCACACGACGCCCTCGTCTCCGCCGAACACCTTGATATCCGTATCGGCGAGCGCGAGCTTCAGTCTGTTTGCGGCGGACTCGTCCGCGAGCGCCGCGATTCTCGGCATGAATTTGCGGCAGGCGTCCTCGAGCTCGCGGTCGCGGCTGCCTGCCGTGAGAACGTCGACACGCGCACCGAGCGACTCGACAACCGAAAGCGTCTGTCTGCCTATCGAGCCTGTCGCGCCGAAAACCGCCGCCGTCAGGCAGCGCTCCGTACTGCTTTTCATGTTATTTTACGTCCTCTCTAAGCAAAATATGTGAAGAACCGCGTCAGAATATAGAGAAACGGAACGACTGCAATGACGCTGTCGAAGCGGTCGAGCATCCCGCCGTGGCCGGGAAACATATTCCCGAAATCCTTTATATCATGCGAACGCTTGATATAGGACGCGTTCAGGTCGCCTATCTGCGAGACGACGGACAGGAAGATCCCCGATATCAGAAGAGCCGCATAATTCACCGTCAGATGAAATACCGCCGCGACAATTACGCCGTAAACGGCGCAGAATATGCCGCAGAACAACGTTCCGCCGACGCTGCCTTCAACAGTCTTTTTGGGCGATATCTTCGGTATCAGCTTGTGCTTTCCGAAAAAGCTGCCGCAGAAGTAAGCGAAGCTGTCCGTTATCCAGGAACACAGAAACACGAGCGGCAGTATGAGACCGCCGTTTGCCGACTGCGTTATCGCGACTGCCGCGACAGAGGCGGCGGAGACGTATATCGTCATAAGCGACAGCTCCGACGTAGGCGACAGTCTCGGCGAGAGCAGCCCGAAAACGCCCGCCGCGTAGAGGCAGTACACCGCAAAAAACGCGACGGAGATCAGTATCGGGACAAGAGGGGAGCTGCCCGTGCTGCTCCAACCGCTGATAAACTGCATCGCGGGAAACGCCGCGCTGCATATGCAGAAAAAGACGGCGACGGCAAGTCCCGCCCCTTTCTTTATTCCAACGCATCTTGCCGTCTCATAAAGCGAGATGACGGATATGAGCGCCCAAACAGCCGGCGTTAGGGCCGTATCATAATATATGAGTGCCGGAACGAGTACCAAAACGAGCACCGCGCCGGTCGCTATACGCTTCAGCATTATATATAATTCCTTTTTGTTTAATTTGAATCCGTAACTCCGCCGAACCTGCGCTCGCGCGCGTAAAAATCCTCGACGGCGCGGTCAACGTCCTCGGGCTGCATATCGGGCCACAAAGTCGGCGTGAAATACAGCTCGGAATAAGCCGCCTGCCACAGAAGGAAATTCGAGAGCCGACGCTCGTTCGCCGTTCTTACGATGAGGTCGGGGTCCGGGCATCCGGCGGTATAAAGATGGGACGCGAAGCTCTCCTCCGTTATCGGCTCACCTGACGCGGCGAGCTCCGCCGCGGCACGGACGATCTCCGCGCGGGAGCCGTAGTTCAGCGCGATATTGAGCCGCTTTTCGTAGTGAGCAGACGCCTCTTCAAGCCGCGTCATCCTCGCCGCCATTTCGGGCGAGAAAACGGACCTGTCGCCGAGGAAAGTGTATCTTATCTCGTTTTCGGTGAGCTCACGCTCGGCGCCGTCTATGTATTCGTCGAGCAGAGACACTATTCTGTCGACCTCTTTTTTCGGCCGTGACCAGTTCTCGGTCGAAAACGCGTAAACGGTCACTATCTTTATCCCTATGTCGCCGCAGTAGCGGACGATGCGCTTGAACGCCTGCGCTCCCTCGGAATGCCCGAATTCGCGCGGCATGCCGCGGCGGCGCGCCCAACGTCCGTTTCCGTCAAGGATAAAGGCGATGTGGCGGAGCCTGTCGTCGACTTTGACGCGCCCTTCGCTGCTGCTTTTTTCGTTTCGGGAGAATAAAGCCATAAAAGCCTCCCTCTGCCGGGCGCGATACCGCGCGCGGCATGATATACAATGATGTGTTTGTTTATACTGTTAGAATACGGTCCGGAAGAATCAAAACACAGCCGGCGGAGCGAAGCCGCCCCGCCGCACCGCAAAAATCTTCTGCATAAAGTTCCGAGCCGAACGCATGCATCCGGTCAGACCGACATTATCTCCTTGACCTTGCCCTCTGTGACCTTGTCGACTTCCTTGATGTACTTGTCGGTCAGGTTCTGGACGTCCTTTTCGGAGAGCTTTTCCTCGTCCTCCGTCATTTCTCCCGCCTTCTTCTGCGCCTTGACCTTGTCCATCGCGTCGCGGCGGATATTGCGGACTGCAACCTTGGCCTCTTCGCCGAGCCTCTCGACCTGCTTTTTCAGTTCGCGGCGGCGTTCCTCGTTGAGCTGAGGAATCGCAAGACGTATGAGCTTGCCGTCGCTCTGCGGCGTTATTCCCACGTCGGAGGTTAGGATGGCGCGTTCGATCTGCTTGAGCGAGGACGGGTCATAAGGCGATATGACGAGCGTCCTTGCGTCTGCCGCGCGTATCTCCGCCATCTGAGAAATAGGCGTAGGTGCGCCGTAATAATCGGCGTTCACGCGCGCGAGTATCTCGGGATTTGCCCTCCCCGCGCGGATCGTTCCGAGGTTTTCCGAATACGCGGAGATAGATTTCTTCATTTTGGTTTCAAATTCGTCCGTCTTGAGTTTCATCTTTTGTTCCTCCGTTTTTTTATTTATTATGCCTCAGCGCTCCCCCGACAGATAATAACTCCTGCCTGAAGTTTGCGGCTGTTTATTTCGTATGTGTTACGACGGTTCCTATATCGTCGCCGCAGACGGCCTTGACGATGTTGTTCGGGTCCTCGAGCGCGCACAGAAGCAGCGGAAGGTTGTTCTCTCCCGAGAGCGTCGCCGCCGCGAGATCTATGACGCCGAGCTTGTTTTCTATGATAAAGTCGTAATCCACAGTGCGGAAAGGCTTTGCGTCCGGGAAACGGCGCGGGTCGCGGTCATAGACTGCGTCTATGTTCTTCGCGAGTATTGCAACGTCGACGCCGAGCTCCGCCGCGCGAATGACTGCCGCCGTGTCGGTCGTGAAAAACGGATTTCCGATGCCGCCTCCGAGCACAACGACGGTTCCCTCCGAGAGGTATTTCACGGCCTTGTCACGCACGAATACCTGCGCAAACTCCGTCATTTCTATCGCCGACATCACGACCGCCTTGACGTTTGCCCGCAGGAGCGCGTCCTCGATGCCGAGCGCGTTTATGACCGTGGCGAGCATTCCCATGTGGTCGGCGCGCGACCGGTCCATGCCGACGCCCTTCGCGCCGCGCCAGATATTGCCGCCTCCGACAAGTATCGCGACCTCGACTCCCATGTCAACGCATGTTTTGACTGCCTTTGCGACCTCGTCGAGCATCTTGAAATCAAGCACGCAGTCCCTTCCGGAAAGTGCCTCGCCCGACAGCTTTATTAGGACACGTTTGTACTTCGCCTGCATATGTCTCACCCTTTGAACTTTTTCGGAGCGTCAAACTCGCCCTCTTACTATTATACCGATTTTTTTGCCGCTTGTAAACACAAAAATACCGATTATGAGAAATAAATGCGTTTTTTATGACAGCTGCGCGGATCCGGCGGTATCGGGCGGAACGCACGACCGCCCCTTTCTTCCCCTCATCCGCATATAAGATAAAAACAAGGGAGGCGAAAAATTCGCCTCCCTATGTGTGTCAGTTGCCTTTTACGAGAGATGCTATTTCCTCGGCGAAGTTGTCCTCGCGCTTTTCGAGGCCCTCGCCTCTTTCGTAGAGCCAGAAGCCCGTGACCTTTATGTCGGCACCGAGCTCTTTCGCGGTCGCGGCAACGTACTTGCCGACCGTCATCGAGTCGTCTTTGACGTAAGGCTGCTCAAGCAGGCAGGCGCGCTCGAAGAAGAGCTTGTCGAGCTTGCCCTCTACGATCTTGTGGAGCACTGCGTCGGGCTTGTTGGCGAGCTTTTCGTCCGTCTTTGCGACCTTTATCTGAACCTCGAGCTCCTCGTCTATAACGCTCTGCGGAACGTCCGACTTTGCGATATATGTGGGAGGCGTGCCCGCGGCGATCTGGAGCGCGATGTTCTTTGCGAACTCTGCAAACTCCGGCTTTTCCGCCGTCGCGTCGTCGGTATCAAATCTGACGATTACGCCCGTTGTGCCCTTGCCGTGGATATAAGTCGAGAATGCGCCGTCAACGATGACGAAGCGGCGGATGTTCATGTTCTCGCCTATCGTGAAGACCATGTCCTTCAGCTTTCCGTCAACGGTGAAGTTGTCGTCGTAAGGCAGCTCCTTGAGGGCCTCGATGCTCTCGGGTCTGTTCTTTATTATTACGGAAAGAATGCCGGTTACGAATTCACGGAACGTCGCGTTCTTGGCGACGAAGTCCGTCTCGGCGTTGACCTCTATCATCGCCGCGGTCTTGCCGTCCTCGGAGACCATGATGTCTACGACGCCCTCAGCGGCGACGCGGGATGCCTTCTTGGCTGCGACGGACAGACCCTTCTCGCGAAGGAGCTTTACCGCCTCGTCAAAATTACCGTCCGCCTCGGTCAGCGCGCGCTTGCAGTCCATTATGCCGACGCCCGTCTTGGCGCGGAGCTCGGATACCATCTTAGCTGTTATTGTGGTTGCCATGAAAATACCTCTTGATTTATGCTCTTGTGCTCTTTATTCAGCCGCAGTCTCGGCGTCTTCCTCAGCCTCGGCCTCGGTCTTCTCGGTCTCTGCCGCGTCAAACGACTCGCCCTGCTTGCCCTCGATAACGGCGTCTGCAAGAACGGAGGAGATGAGCTTGATCGCGCGGATGGCGTCGTCGTTGCCGGGAATGATATAGTCGGCGTCTTCGGGGTCGCAGTTCGTATCGACTATTGCGACGACGGGAATGCCGAGCTTCTTCGCTTCGAGCACTGCGTTATGCTCCTTGCGCGTGTCGACGATGAAAACGGCGTCGGGCAGACGGTCCATTTCCTTTATACCGCCGAGGTTGCGCTCGAGGTTGTCCATCTCCTTCTGGAGAGACGCGACTTCCTTCTTCGGAAGCGAGTTGAACGTGCCGTCTTCCTGCATCTTCTCAAGCTGATAGAGGCGGGAAATCGAACGTCTTATCGTTCTGTAATTCGTGAGCATACCGCCGAGCCAGCGGACGTTGACATAGAACTGTCCGCAGCGCTTCGCCTCTTCTTTAATGGCGTCGGCCGCCTGCTTCTTCGTTCCGACAAAGAGTATCGTTCCGCCCTGCGCGGAAAGGTCGCGCACGAACATATACGCCTCGTCGAATTTCTTGACCGTCTTCTGGAGGTCGATAATGTAGATACCGTTGCGCTCCGTGAAGATGTACTCAGCCATCTTCGGGTTCCATCTTCTTGTGTGGTGTCCGAAATGGACGCCGGCTTCAAGCAGCTGCTTGATAGTGATAACAGACATTTTAAATGTCCTCCTTCGGTTTTTCCACCACGCCTGCATATATGCGGCAGCCGAGTCCCGGCACCGGCCGCACATCCCGCAGACGTGTGTGAATTATTTTTTTGCGCCTTGGCGCACACTCGGTATCATACCATAAAACGGCCTCGTTGTCAACACCGCAAATATAATTTTGATTAAAAAAACGAAAAGAAAGAAGCTTCATAAATCAGAGAGAAGTCGCAATCTGCAGTCTGTGTCACATTGCGCGAACGCTGTGCAGCCCCACCCGTTTTTTCATACAAAAGGCACGGAGCGTTCCCCCTCTTTTTTCATACCAAAAAATCCGACCGAAGGGGGTCCCTTCGGTCGGAGTGGAAACATATTTTTTACACGTCGTTCGGTTTGGCTTTCAGGATATCAAGCCCTTATTCCTGGGCCTCCCCGCCCGCTTCGCCGGTCTCGGCTCCCGCCTCGCCGGTATCGTCACCGGGCTCGTCGGTCGCGTAGTACTTTGCGTAGAACGTGTTGTAGATGTAGGCCGTGCCGTATTCCCACGCCATGCCCGTCATCTGCGAGAATTTCTCGTTTGCCATGAGCTCTTTGCGCGCATCGGTGAAGAACTGGTCGATCTCGTCGGACGACAGCTTCATCATGCGATCGTAGAGATCCGCCGAGAGCTTCGCTATTTCCTCATAGTTTGCTTTGTTGCTCTCATTGTAAAGACCGGGGCAGAATGAGAACGGCGTCAGGCACGAATCAAGGTTCCTCTGCATATCGCGGTCCCACTGATCATCGCTCATCCCCTCTTCGGGGTATGCTATATATGTGTTTCCTGTATGAGCGATGTCCATGTTGTATGCGGCATTGCCGTTTTCATCGCGGACACGGACAACTCTGTTGTCATCATCGCGGTTGTAGTGTACGCCCTCAACGCCGTACTGGATCAGGTTGCGAAGCTCGGGCTGAGTATTGATGGCCGTTATGACCTCCATGCAGCGCGTGAGGTCTCTCGTTGCCGCGCTGACTGCGAACGCGCTGTCGAAGAGCTCTTCCTGCGTCGCCTTCGGATAGTCAAAAACGGTTATGTTGTATTCCTCGCCGTAAAGCTCCTCAACTTCGTCGAGGGAACCTGCGGAGACAACGCCGACCGCGAACTTCTCAACGGAATCGGGATCCTCTGCGATAAGCCCGTCTTCCTCAAGGGACTTCATGAGCTTGAAGTTCTCCCTGTACTGAGGAATCGAGAAAATATCCGTTACAACGGACTGTGCGGACGGCTCGGACTGGCTGCCGATATAGGAAGCGAGAGCGCTCCACTTTCCGTCCTCTGACCAATAGTGCATTCCGGCAGGCTCGACCCAGGAAAGCAGAGGCGCAAGCGCCTTGTCGTTCTCACCCTCGGCAACGTCGCGGATGAAGTCCTCGCAGTCTGCCATCGTGATAAGCGTATCGGAATCGTAGTGATACTTATTTATAAGTTCTTTATTCGTGAGGAGGAACCTGTATTCTCCCATGCCGTGGTTGTTCGGGATGGCATATGCATCGCCGAACTCAAAGCGCGCGGCTTCAAGGAAGCTTGGGTATATGTACTTCGGGAGCACCTTGCCCGTGCTCTTGAGGGTGTCCTCAAGATCCATTATGGCTTCTTTCTCTATAAGGTCGAGATACATATCGTAGCTCGTGACAAGGAAGATGTCAAACTGATACTCGCCTACGGAAGGATATCTCTTTTCAGACTGACCGAACGAGTTTTCGAGCGTCTCAACGACGGTCTCGGAGACCTCTTCGGTATTCTTTTTATCATCCGTGATACCTTCGAGACGGCGGCTCTGTTCGAGCTCACGGCTTACGGACACGGCGGCGTCATCGTCGTCGAGCTTCTGCTGTATCTTCTGGATCTGTGCATAAACTGCGTCGGTATACTCGCTCTCCGGGATGGTACGGAATTCAACGGCAGTCGTATACATCGGCTTGAGGATCTTATTTATCTCCGTCTCGACTTCGGCTACGGCCTTGTCGGTCGTACCTTCAAGCGAGGGGAGCCAGAGCGTCAGCGTTACCGGGGTACGGTTGCTGAGGTCCGTCTGTTCCTCTTCTCCGGTGTCGCTTTCCTCTCCGTTGCCGGAGCTCAGAATCGAGCAGCTCGACAAAACAAATGAAAAGATGATCATAAAAACGAGCACGAGACTTACAAGTTTCTTATTCATTATGGAACATCCTCCTAATATACTGCAGTGTACCTTTGCGCAAATCAACGACACCGAGATATTCTTATGATATTTTACATCAAACGGTCCAAACTGTCAAGCGTAATTTGGCAAATTTGATGAAATTGCGCGGGACGTTTTTACCGTCCGGCACAGCTATATGCCGCCGTTTATTGTCACAGTTCCACAAAATTTGCCGCCTGTTTTTTGTGGTTTTTCACATTCATGTTGTCTGAAATCCACAATTGAGCGGGGCAAATTTCGTGCAATTCGCGAGAAAAACTTTTTTAATCGAGGAAATCGCGCAGCCTTTTTGAACGGCTGGGATGGCGGAGCTTGCGCAGCGCCTTTGCCTCTATCTGACGTATTCTCTCGCGCGTGATGTTGAATTCGCGCCCGACCTCCTCGAGCGTGCGCGTCTTTCCGTCGTCAAGCCCGAAGCGGCGCTTGAGCACGAGCTCCTCGCGCGGGGTCAGCGTGTGCAGCACCTCCGCTATCTGCTCGCGGAGCACGGCGTATGACGCGGCGTCCGGCGGAGCCGGGCTCTCCTGATCCTCGATGAAGTCGCCGAGGTGGGAATCCTCCTCCTCGCCGATAGGCGTCTCGAGCGAGACGGGGTCGCGCGCGATCTTCATTATCTCGCGGACCTTTTCGGGCGTCATGTTGAGCTTTTCGGCTATTTCCTCCGGCGTCGCCTCATGACCGAGCTCCTGAAGGAGCTGGCGCGAATATCTCGATACCTTGTGTATCGTCTCCACCATGTGGACGGGTATGCGTATCGTCCTCGCCTGATCGGCGATGGCGCGCGTTATCGCCTGGCGTATCCACCACGTCGCGTATGTCGAGAACTTGTATCCCTTCGTGTAGTCGAACTTGTCGACGGCCTTCATCAGACCGAGGTTGCCCTCCTGTATCAGGTCAAGGAAGAACATCCCCTTGCCGACATATCGCTTTGCGATGCTGACGACGAGCCTGAGGTTGGCGACGACAAGCTCCTGCTTTGCGCTTTCGTCGCCCTCCGCCATGCGCTTTGCAAGCTCAAGCTCGCGCTCGGAATCGAGCAGCGGCACCTTGCCTATCTCTTTGAGATACATCCTTACGGGGTCGTCAATCGCGAGACCCTCCTGCGAGAGCTGCTTTTCCATGTCCTCCCCGCTGCCCATGCGTTCGACCTCGTTTTCGATGTCGAGCGCGCTCGCCGCGTCGGATTCGATGCCTATTCCGTTGCTTTCGAGAGTGTCGTAGAGCTTTTCGATGCTTTCTATATCGATGTCCTCGTCGCCCGCGATCGCGTCTTCGATGTCGCTCTCCGTGAGCATGCCGTCCACTCTGCCCTTTTCGATAAGCTCGAGCTCTCTTTCGTTTACGGTTTCCTTTTCCATTTTTACCTTCCTTGTTATGTACGCCTTTATTCTTCGTTTTCGTTTTCAGCCTGATTTTTTTCTCTCAGCCGCATTATGGCCTCGAAAGCGTCGTCTGTCTTTGACTGCTGCTTCCGCTTTTCGTCCTTCAGCGCGCGGACGTTTTCCGCGAAGACCTCGTGCCCGTTGTCGAGCTTGTCGCGTGAGACCGCGAGCTTCGTTATGCGCGAGACCTCGTCCTGAGTGAGCTCTGCCGAGAGCAGAGCGATGTCAAATCCACCCGTCTCGCCGTATATGCGGAGCATCGTCTCAAACGCGCGGCGGCCGAACTCCGTCGTGAAATCCTCGGGAGAGAGCGACAGCGCGCCGCCGGACGACACTTCCTTTATGTATTCGGGATATGCCGCGAGCATGCCGAGCACGGTTTCCTCGCACGACGCGGAACGCAGATGCGTCAGCTTATCGCGGTTTACGCGGTCGCCGAAGCCGGCGGCGTCTCTCGCGATCTCGACGGCCTCCGATCTTTTGTCAGAACGCCGCTTCTTTCTTATGATAAGCGAAACATCGTTTTTTATACTATCCCGCGATATTCCGAGCTTATCCGACGCCTGACCTATATATATCTCGCGCTCGACCTCGCTGCCGAAGCCCGCGATATACTCGTTTATCTCGCGCATCGCGCGAATCTTGTCCTCGTCCGAGGAGACGTCGTATTTCGACAGGACCTTATCCATCGTATAGCGGAACTTCGAGCTGCTGCCCGAAAGCGCGTCCCTGAACGCGTCAACGCCGAACTTTTTGATGAATTCGTCGGGGTCCTTCGCGCCTTTGAGCTTCAGCACCCTCACGTCGAGTCCGACGGCTCCGAGAAGCTCGAGCGCGCGGCTGTCGGCGCGCTGTCCCGCGTCGTCGCTGTCGTAGCAGAGGACGACGCGCTTCGTGTATTTCGCTATGATGCGCGCCTGCTCATCGGTCAGCGCCGTTCCGAGCGTCGCGACGGCGTTCTCAACGCCGGCGGCGTGCAGGGCGATGACGTCCATATATCCCTCGCAGAGGATCATTTCCTCCGCTGACGACGACTTTGCGTAATTGAGCGCGAAGAGGTTCCTGCTCTTTTTGAACACCGGCGTGTCCGACGAGTTGAGGTATTTCGGCACACCGTCCCCCATAACGCGCCCGCCGAACGCGATGACGCGGCCCGACGTATCTATTATCGGGAACATCACGCGCCCGCGGAAAAGGTCATAGGGTCTGCCCGTGCGCTCGCTTCGCTTGCAGAGGAACGCGGCGACGAGCTCGTCGTCCGTAAATCCCTTCGCCCTCATCGTGTCGCTCATCGAAAAATCGTCCGGCGCAAATCCGAGGCCGAAGCGCTTGACAATGGCGGACGTCAGCCCGCGCTCTGCAAGATACCGGCGCGCGGCGGCGCCCTTCTTTTCGTCAAATAAATTGTCCCTGTAAAATCTCGCTGCCTCGCGGTTCAGCTCGTACAGCCTCTTGCGTGAAACGCCCTGCTCCTCGTGCCCGCCGCTCTCCGGTATCGACACGCCGCACCTCTCCGCGAGCTCGCGGACCGCGTCCGGATATTCGAGGTTTTCGATGCGCATGAGAAACGAGATGACGTCGCCTCCCGCGCCGCATCCGAAGCAGTAAAACGACTGCGTCGCCGGAAAAACGACGAACGACGGCGTCCTCTCCGAATGAAACGGGCAGGATGCCGTGAGATTGCTGCCCGCGCGCTTCAGGGAAACGTAACGCGAAACAACGTCCTCTATCGGGCTGCGCGCCTTTATCTCTTCCATTACCGAAAGGGGTATCATCGGCATGACGTCACCTAATCGGACACCCGCTGCCATGCGGCGGGAATGAAGAGCTCGTTGTACTTGTCTATCGCGTATCTGTCCGTCATGCTCGAAATATAGTCGCAGACGGATCTTCCGATGCCGCAGCTCTCCGCGTTGTTTCTGTAAAACTCGGGCATTTTGTCGGGATGCTCGTAAAAATATTCGTAAAGCCGCGCCAGAAGATCCTTTGCCTTCGATTCCTCCGATTTTGCCGCGCTGTCAAGATAAACGTGCTCGAAGAGAAACTGGCGAAGCTCCATCGTCGCCTCGCAGATTCCGTCCGACATCCTTATCTCCGGCTTGTCGGTGGAGGCGTCGATAACGTCCGTCACCATCGTGTTTATCCTGCCGCTGTGGGTATTTCCGAGCGTGTCGCGCAGGCGCTTCGGGATATCCTCGTTCGTCAGTATGCCGGCGCGTATCGCGTCGTCTATATCATGGTTTATGTACGCTATTTTGTCCGCGAACTTCACGATGACGCCCTCGAGCGTCGAGGCGCCGTGTCCGCCCGAAAGGTCGCCGCCGGAATGATGTACGATGCCGTCGCGCACCTCCCACGTCAGATTCAGCCCCTCGCCGTTGTGTTCGAGAAACTCGACGACGCGCAGGCTCTGCGCGTAGTGAGTGAACGACGGGTCGAAGCACTGCCTCATGACGTCCTCGCCCGCGTGCCCGAACGGTGTGTGCCCGAGGTCGTGACCGAGCGCCGCCGCCTCGCAGAGGTCCTCGTTCAGGCGGAGCGCGCGGCAGATGATGCGTGCAATCTGCGCCACCTCGAGCGTGTGCGTCATGCGCGTCCTGTAATGCTCATCCTTCGGCAGAAGGAACACCTGCGTCTTGTGCATCAGCCTGCGAAACGCCTTGCTGTGTATTATCCTGTCGCGGTCGCGCTGGAACTCTGTCCTGTTGACGCACGGAACATACGGATGGTCGCGTCCGCGCGTGTTTTCGGTCAGAAACGCATACGGCGACAGAATATTCCGTTCCCTCAAAAGGAACATATCGCGAACAGTCATGTTGTCCATAAT
The DNA here is from genome assembly GCA_947628165.1 of uncultured Clostridia bacterium. Taxonomy (GTDB): domain Bacteria; phylum Bacillota; class Clostridia; order Oscillospirales; family CAG-272; genus DTU064. The sequence goes on from CANQYV010000014.1 coordinate 12,009, forward strand.
ACCGCCTCCCGCCTGTTTTCCGACATTCACATAAATAATATACGCAAGCGCCGGTCAAAACACTTGCGTATAAATCGAATTTTTTTGGTTTTTTGAAAAAAAGCGTTGTCTTCGGTCAGTTATATGTCAAATCGTGAGCCCGTGCGGACGGCGGCTCCCTTTCCTGACGTTATCTCCGCGACACGGCGGCACAGCTCGTCCGCAAGCCCCGAGAGGACCGCGGCGTGAACCTCCACCTCCGCGCCGAAATCTACGCCGTCGATAATGGCGCCGAGCCTCGTCAGCTCCGGCGAGAGCCTTTGGTATTCCGAATACGAAACTTTCAGAGACATTTCCGCATACTCGCGGTACACGGCGACGCCCGCGTCCTCGACGGCGAGCTTTGCCGCCTCCGTATACGCCCTCACAAGGCCGCCGGTGCCGAGCAGTATGCCGCCGAAATATCTCGTCACGACGACGGCGCAGTCGACGGCTCCCGACCCCTTTATTACGCCGAGGATCGGCGCGCCCGCCGTCCCCTGCGGCTCGCCGTCGTCCGAAAAGCGGGCGATGTTCCCCTCCGCCATAATATACGCCCACGCGTTGTGGCGGGCATCGGAATATTTCTTCTTTATCCCGGCGACGAATTCGCGCGCCTCCTCCTCACTGCCGACGTGGGCGGCGCTGCCGATGAAAGTCGAGCGCCTGTCCTCAAACTCGCCTTTCCCGAACGCGCCGAGAGTTGTATAAGTTTCGCCCGCCATGTCAGACCGCAAAATCAGAGAGCTGGCCGCGCGTTGCCTCGTCGACGGTCGCCGTCACGCGGACGGAGCCGTCCGGTAGATATTCGGTACTTACGACCTCGGCGCCCGCGCGGTAAAGGCGCGAAAGCTCCGATGACGCCGACGGCGGGAAAAGAAACGTCGTCACGCGGCGCGCCGCGCGCACGGTCGTCTCAAGCGCACTCAAAAGCTCGTCTACCCCCCTGCCTGTCTTTGCCGAGATATATACGGAACGCTTCCCCGCGCCGACGCGCGGAATGAAGCTCGCCGGAAGGTCGCATTTATTGAAGGCATAAATGACCGGCTTCCCTTCGGCGCCGAGCGATATCAAAATATCCTCGGTGACGGCGATATGCTCCGCGTATTCGGGATCGGATGCGTCCACTATTATAAGAATGATGTCCGCGCTCGCCGCCTCCTCGAGCGTCGAGCGGAACGCGGAGACAAGATGATGCGGCAGCTTGCGTATGAAGCCGACCGTGTCGGTCAGAAGTATCTCCGCCCCTGACGGGAGCCTGTATTTGCGCGTCGTCGGGTCGAGCGTCGCGAACAGCTTGTCCTCGGCAAGGATGCCGGCGTCCGTAAGAAGATTCAGAAGCGTCGATTTGCCGGCGTTCGTATATCCCACGATCGACACGCGGACAGTCCCCGAGCGCTCGCGTGCGGCGCGCATCGTCCGCCTGTTCTTTTCCAGTTCGCGAAGCTCCGCCTCAAGGGACGCTATGCGCGCCCTCATGCGCCGCCTGTCGCGTTCGAGCTTAGTCTCGCCGGGACCTCTTGTTCCTATGGGATTTCCCCCAGTCGCGCCCTGGCGCGACATCTCGCCGCCGTGACCGACGAGCCTCGGCGCGGAATATCGCAGCTGCGCGAGCTCGACCTGAAGCTTTCCCTCTCCGGTGACCGCGTGGCGCGCGAAAATGTCGAGGATGAGCATCGAGCGGTCGATCACGTCGACCCCGTCGGGAAGCCCGTCCTCTATGTTCTTTATTTGGGACGGGGAGAGCTCATCGTCGAATATGACAAGGTCGACCTCGTTCTGCTCGCAGAGGGACGAGAGCTCCGTGAGCTTGCCTTTTCCGATATATGTCCTGTTGTCGGGAGACGTCCTTTGCTGCGTCAGCCTGAATATGACGACGGCGCCCGCGGTGAATGCGAGACATTCGAGCTCGTCCGCGAGCCTTTCGCATTCGTCCTCGGTAACATTCTGCCCGTCGTAAACGCCGACAAGCGCACATCGCCGCGTCTCTTCCGCTTCGTTTCCGTTTTCGTACTTTTCCGGCATATTGTTCTTTCGTAAGCTCCTTGTTCTTTCATTATCAGACATAACGCAAAAACGCGGGTGTCACACAAATGCGTGTGACATCCGCGAGTTTACCATGCCTTTTGATATGCGCTCATTTGCCGCTCGACTGAAGACGACGCTTGAACTTATCAACGCGTCCGCCCGTATCCACGAACTTCTGCTTGCCCGTGAAGAACGGATGACATTTCGAGCATATCTCAACACGCATATCGCCCTTGGTCGATCTCGTTACAACGGTTTCACCGCAAGCGCATTTTATGGTGCATTCCTTATAGTCAGGATGGATCCCCTTTTTCATCGCACTGTCCCCTTCTCTTAGACTCATACTTTCGCATTACGATGTATTGTATCACGCCTGCGGGCAAATTGCAATAGCTTTACCGAATTTTCTTATAAAAAATTTCAGATGCCCGAGCTTATCGTCCGCCGCAGGTCCGAAAGGATCTTTTTTTCAAGCCGCGATATGTATGACTGGGATATGCCCAGCATCTTCGCTACCTCCGCCTGCGTCCGCTCCGGTCCGCCCCCGAGGCCGAACCGCAGCGTTATTATTATCTGCTCCCTCTCCGGCAGGTCCTCGACGGCTCGGTGAAGTATCCTGTAATCCTCGTCGTGCTCTATCGCGCCGTAAACCTCGTCCTCCTCGCCCGAGAGCACGTCCGAAAGGAGCAGCTCGTTGCCGTCCCAGTCGACGTTCAGCGGCTCGTCGATAGAAACATCCGCGCGTTTGCCCGAGTTCTTCCTTATGTGCATCAGTATCTCGTTTTCAATGCAGCGCGACGCGTAGGTCGCAAGCTTTATTCCCCGCTCGGGGTTGAAGGTGTTGACGGCCTTTATCAGCCCTATCGTACCTATGCTTATTATGTCCTCGATGTCGGTCCCCGTATTCTCGAATTTCTTCGCAATGTAAACGACAAGGCGCAGATTTCTCTCTATCAGCACCTGCGTAAGCTCACGCTCCTTTGTCAGGCGGGAAAGTATGTCCGCCTCCTCCTCGGCGCTGAGCGGCGGCGGCAGGACCTCGCTGCCGCCAATGTAGTACTGCTCCTCCCCGTCCCTGATAAAGCGCAGACAGCGCTGCGCATAGACGCGGAGCACATACGCCGCATGCGCGGCGCGCTCCCGTATGCCGCCAAAGAACAGCCATACCCGCGCCGACGCCGCGCCGCATACCGAGACGAGGCAGCCGCCCGCGGCAGAGAGCCGATTTTTCACGGCGTGCGCCGCATTCACAAACGCATTTCCCATTCGGGAAAATACTTCCTTCAATGAAATGCGGTTCCCGCCTTCCTTTCGCTTCGCGCCCGATTTCTTTGCCTTTGCGACGGCGCGGCGCGCCGTTTTCTTCGCCCTGTATTTTTTCTGTCGTCTGTGCGTCCGTTTCATCTTGTCCACCTTTCAGCGCGCGTTTTTACCGCCGATCGCTCCTATAGTTGTCGGTTTACCTTTGTCACGAAAGCTCGGCGGGCAGCACGGCGCCGAATCCGCCGAAGCCGCCCTTTTTGCCCGAGACCGCGACGATAAGGTCATATTCTCTTTCGCTGCCGTCTCGCTCGACCGTCACCGCGTCGGGTCGAAAGCCGAGAAGCAGTCCCTTGCCGTAAACGTTTGACACCGGCAAAAGGCGCACCCGCGTCAAAAGCTCGGGCGGGAGCGCCGCCGCCGAGCCCGCAACGTCCCCCGACAGTGCCGCCTCCCTTATCTTCTGAGGGAGAACGTCCGCCGCCGCATCTGCCGACACGATGAGCGCCGGTCTGCCGGACGTCGGGTCGAAAAGCAGATTTCCGCTGTCAGAGAGCGCGTCAAGCGTCACGCTCTTCCCGCCATCCGTCAGCGTTACCCGCGAATGCCTGACGCCGCGCCGCTTTTTTGCGACCCGTCCCGCAAGCGCCGTCACCGTGACTGCGGCGGCTGTCACTGCCGTCATCGTTCCCGCGCCCCCGCCCTCCGGCTCGCCTGCGGAATATCCTTTACCGAGGGAGTATATCGCCGTCATCGCGCCGCCGAGCGCACATCCGACCGAAAAGAGCAGCAGAGCCGAGCCCGCCGTCTCGACGGCGGAGGCGAGCGCCCCTTTGCAGGCGCGCCTGTAAGCGAAAAGGCACATAACTCCGCTGACCGCGAGCGTCGCCGCTATGTAAAGCGGCTCGGGAATATCCCAAAACAGCGCCGACACGGCGTAAAGCGCGCCGAACGCCGACGCCGCGGCGAGCCGCCGGACATAGAGCGGACGCGACATCAGTCTGCCGGTTATGTAAAGCGAGACATAGTCAAGGCTGAAATTCACGAGAAAAAGCACGTCCGCGTAAACGGTCACTCCACCACCCCCGTTTTGATGTTTTGCAAAGACCACACGGTCCCCATAACATAGAACAGTATAAGCCCCGGCGTGCGCGGAGGCGGTCACTGTGTGCGGGCGCATACGCTGTTTTCCTGTGCGTTGCGGGCGAGAGGCGCAAACACCCGGCGAGCGCACGCTATTTCCCGAGAGATGAGGAAACTTAGCAGGAAAAATATTCTTTTTTCGGCATTGTGCATGATTGACTTCATATTGCGGTTGTGATATACTTTTGAAACGATGAAAAAAAGAGAGGTGAGGGACATGAACGGACGCGGTTTTTACGAACAGCTCGAAGAATGGGAAAAGAACGGCGAGCACCGCATAGTCATCGGCGTAATTGAGGCGCTGCCGGACGGCGACCGCGACTACCGCCTCTCCCTTTTGCTTGCCAGAGCATACGCAATGCTCGCCGTCTCGGCGGACGCGTCGTCACCAGACAGAGACATGCTCAAGCACGCGTTTTCAATCCTCACGCCGTTCGTGGAGGACGGCTGCGCCGACGCGGCGTGGAACAAGCTCGTCGGCTTCACTCTTTTCAACCTCGGCGTTTTCTCGGACGCCGTTTCGTTTTTTGAGCACGCGCAGAGGCTCGACCCCGGCGACGTCGACCTTATTCCCTATATTGAAGAATGCCGCGAGCGCGAAAAGGCGCGCCTCGACTCACTCGAGCTTTACGACTCCGGCGACGCCGACGCCGTGCGCGCGCATATAGAGGATTATTTCGGCGAGGCGGCGCGCGTCATTCACGACCCGCTGCCGGAATTTGTGGACATAGACGTCCTCGTCATACCTCCGAAGGGAGATTACGGCTGGGTGACGCTCGCAACGCTCGGCGCGGGCGCACACATAATGAAGAAAAACACGGAGGACGATGAGTTTGAGCCTGACCGCTTGTACCGCGCCGAGCTGCTCCTCTGCCTGCCGCCCGAATGTGCCGATCTCTCGGCGCAGGACGACGGAGACGTCGTTCCGCCGTGGGCGCTGCACATGCTCCGCGGCATCGCCCGCAGGGCTGCCTCGTCTGACGCGCGGCTCGACTGGGGCTGCACCGTCGTCACATCCCGCGGTCCCGACACAGAGGACGTCAGGTTCAACGGCGCGATACTCGTGACGCCCGGCAAGTTCTGCCGCGACGCCGACATCTGCGACCTGCCCTCCGGCGACGGGGTCAGCTTCTTCCAGCTCGTCCCGCTCTATCCCGAGGAGATAGACTACAAACTCAAAACTGACGCGGACGCCCTGCTCGACTGCTTCTCTGACGATATGCTCGCCGTCGTCGACGAGCACCGCCCATCCGTGATAGACAGCCTCGGCCGCCCGATCGAATACGGGATAACGGTCGACACGGCGGAGTTTCACATAAAGAAAATCGAGGAGAAAAGGCTGCCGTTGAATCCGCTCTCCGCATACAACCACATGGCGGTCTACCTGCGCTGGTGCATGGAGCGCGACCTCATGAGCGATGTGTTCCTCGACAGGTACGGGTATCTTTCGGAATCCGTGAGGCGCGGACGCGCGGCCACGGATCTGCGCTTCTTCCTCAGAGCCGACAGATACATGGACGGAGAGCTCACGCTTCCCTGCTTCAACTGCGACGGCGTCGATTTCACCCACTGGTACTATATGAGCGGGGATGCCTCCCATTCTTATATGAGCGACCTTGCGATGTACGCGGAGCGCGTGTTCGGCGTCTCGCGGTGCCGCAGCAGCGAATTTTCCGGCGAGGCCTACCTTTTTATCCCGTGGAGCGAGCAGTATTACACCGATATGGCGGCCGTTCTCGACGCGCGCTTTGATGAATGGCTCGCGGGAGAGGGCGTTGGCGACGCCGAAGAAGACGAGCTGTTTTTGCCCGAGGACGAGATGCGGGACCTGCTTCCGGGGCTCAGAGGACCGCGCGGCTGCCTTGCGACGGACAGCATAATGTTCGACGGGCGCCCCGTCGAGGTCTGCTTCCGCGAGCGTCCGGCACCCGCGGACAAGGGATGGGACAGCGGATGGCGGTTCATGACGCTCGATGAGTACGACGAATACGCAGGCGGCGACGACCCGAACCCTGTAGACGACGTGCTCGACACCTACGACCTCAACACCGTCTGCAACTACGACCCCGATATAAAGGGACTGCTCGGCGCGCCGTTCGGAGCTTACTTCGAGCGCGGCGACGACGGCTTTATCAGAAGAGAATGAAATCTGCGGGAGCTGACGCTTCCGCATGTTTGTTCACAAAAAGTTCATAATTACATATCCCTGGTAAACTTTTATTTTTTTCGTCACGGGCGCTTGCCCGAAAAAATTTATTAAAGTATAATTAAATGCGGGAACATTAAGACTTTGATGCGCCCGCACGGGGTCTCGACTCCGATGTGAAACCCTAAATTATACGAAAGGAAAAAAATAAAATGGGACCAATGATGGGGCCGCCGCCCGGCGCGGGGCGAGGTCAGAACGACAAGCTGAAGCCGCCGAGACCGAAAAACATCGGCGAGGTGCCGGGATATTTAAAAAAGCTCGTCTCGGGATTTTTTTATCGACTCATATACATATTTAAGCTCGTGTGGGAGGCGCAGCCTTCGCTTCTCTTCATAATGCTTTTCATGAGCGTGTTCAACGGCGTTATCCCCGTCGTCGGCGCAAGAATTGCCGCAGACCTGCTCAACTCGCTCGTCTCTCCCCTTTCCATTGAAAATTATTCCGTTATCGGACGCTTCGTCGTCAACGCCACGGGGGCCGTCGGCTCGGGCAACGGATGGAGGGTGATCATCTCGCTTTTGATACTTCAGTTCGCGTACATGCTCTTCAACTCCGTCGTGTCTACCCTTTACAATATGTTCGTCAGCATTTCGGGCGAGGTCGTGACGAACCACATAAAGGTGAAGATAATCACAAAGGCGAAGGAGGTCGACGTCGCGAGCTTCGATCTGCCGGAGTTTTACGAAAAGCTCGAGAACGCGAACCGCGAGGCGGGCATGCGCCCGATAAACATCATGCGCTCGACGTTCTCGCTCGTCAGCACCGTCATCAGCATGGTCAGCTTCATCGTCATTCTCTCCGCCGTCGGCGCGTGGATGCCGCTCGTCGTCATACTGCTCGCCGTTCCCTCCGCCGTCATCAACTTCACATACAGGCGAAAGACGTTCTACTACATGCGCCGCCGCAGCCGTGACCGCCGCCAGATGGATTATTACAGCAATCTGATGGTAAACAAGGACATGGTCAAGGAAATCCGTCTCTTCGGGCTTTCCGATACGTTCATAGGCCGATTTCGCGAGACGTTCCGCAATTATTACGCGGGCATAAAGCGCCTTATTATAAACGAAAACGCGTGGCATATCGCCATTTCGATCGTGACGTCCGTCGTCAACTGCATTCTCTATCTCGTTATAGCGAAGAATGTGTTCACCGGCATTTTCACGCTCGGCGACTATTCGCTTTACACAAGCTCGCTCTCAAACGTATCGGGCGGCGTGTCGTCCCTCATAACGACGACATCTTCGATTTATGAAGGCGCGCTGTTTATCGACAATATGATCCTATTTATGGCGGAAAAGAAGCACATAGTGCCGGTGCTCACCGACCCGGAGCTCAAAGAGCCGCGCCGCGTCGCGCGCCACACGGGGCACACGGTCGAGTTCCGCCACGTCAGCTTCCGTTACCCCGGGACGGAGCGCATGGTGCTGAAGGACATAAACTTCAAGCTCGAAGCCGGCGAGACCTGCGTGCTCGTCGGGCTGAACGGCGCCGGGAAAACGACGCTCATCAAGCTCCTGACGCGGCTTTACGACCCGACCGAGGGCACCGTCCTCCTCGACGGGCACGACATCCGCGAATACGACACCGACGAGCTCTATGAGATGTTCGGCATAATCTTCCAGGACTTCGGCAAATACGCCGTCTCCGTTACCGAAAATATCAGGTTCGGCGACATCTCGCGTGAGCACACCGAAGGCGACGTCGTCGAGGCGGCAAAACAGTCCTCCGCCGACGACTTTATCAAAAAGCTGCCCGATGGGTACAACACTCCGCTGATGCGCTACTTCGAGGAGAACGGCATCGAGCTCTCGATAGGTCAGTGGCAGAAGCTGTCTATCGCACGCGCGTTCTATTCCGACTCGGATTTTCTGATACTCGACGAGCCGACGGCGTCGCTCGACGCAATTGCCGAGCAGGAGATATTCAATCAGTTCGACATGCTCCGCGCCGACAAAACGACTATCTTCGTCTCACACCGCCTTTCGAGTGCGACGGTCGCCTCAAAGATACTCGTTCTCGAATACGGCGAGATAATCGAGGAGGGCAACCACAGCCAGCTCATGAACAAGCACGGCCGCTACTGGGAGCTCTTCACGACGCAGGCAAAGCGGTATCTCACCGAGGTCGACGAAAACGACAGACTCGACGCCGACGACGCGCGCCCGAAGAATGCGCCGCCTCGACTCCGCGGCAGCCGCACGGAACAGTAAAACAAGACCGCCGTGAAAAATGCGGCGGTCTTGTTGTTTTTTACTCGGCTTCCGCGCCTTCGAGAAAGCCTCTGTACGCGGGCTTTTTTGATAAGTCGCGGTCGAAGAGCAGCGGCGTCTCGCGCCGCCTCCACGAGAGGGCATCGGTCAGCCCCCACACGGTGACGGACGTGAGGTTGACGCCGCTTTTTTTCAGGCGGATGAGCCCTCGCATAAGCTCGCGGTAGAATTCGCCCTGCGCCTCCCTCTCTTCCTCTGACTTTATCCCGACGTCGAGCTCCGTTATCTGAAGCTCATATCCCGCCTCTGAAAACGCGCGCGCGGCGTCAAGAAATTTCTCCACGCTGTCGCCGACGGAAAGGTGGCTCTGCATCCCGATACCGTCTATCAGTCCTTCCGCCTTTGCGCGGGCAAGGTTTTTTAAGATCAGCTCGGTTTTCCACATGCACGAGTAATCGTTATAAAAGAGGGAGACGCCCGCCGGCGCGTATCTTTTTGCGTACAAAAACGCGAAATATACAAAGTCCGGGCCTATTGTCTCGTACCATTTGCTGTTCTTCTGCCGTATCCCGTCCTCGTCCCCGTCGCCGACGTCGAACGCCTCGTTCACGACGTCGACGGCGTATATGAGACCGGGATAATTTTCGCCGTAATATTCAAGGACAGAGCGGATATAGTTCTCCATCCGCCCGAGCATGAGAGCGCGGTCAGCCGGCACGCCGCCGTCCGTATAGTCCTCGGTGAAGAACCAACCAGGCGTCTGCGCATGCCAGACGAGCGTGTGCAGCCTGACGCGCATCCCGAGCGCGGCTGCCGTATCCGCCGCCTTTTTCGCCGAGGAAAAGTTGAGCTTCACGGCCGCCCTGTCATTTGCGGCGCATGACGCCGTCGCCGCCCTGTCGAGCAGAAACTCCGGCTTCATCTCGTTTTCGCACGTCATGCTGTTGAAGTTTTCGGTCACGACCTCGCGGTATTTTTCAAATTCGTCAAAAACCGAGCCCGGCAGCGCCGTGCCGATATAGAAATAATCCTTGTATGCCTCTTTGAGCGAGGCACCGCCGCATGTCCCGCCTTTTTTCTCCGCGCCCGACGGCACAGGACGCGCCTCAAAGTTCTTTTTTTCTCTCATGGTTTTCTCCGCACTTTCCTTTCATTTTTCGTCCGCCGTATAAAAACGGACTATTTTTGCCAAAAAAGGTCATCATCCGTCGCCGTTTATTTTCGCATTTCATGGATTGACACGGGTCTGCCTTTCGCATATAATAAAATGAAAACATAGATTCCGAGAGGTATCCTTCGTGCAGGTCAAGGCAGTTAAATTCGGCGGCTCGTCGCTCGCCGATCCCGAGCAGTTCAAAAAAGTTCATGAAATAATATCATCAGACCCGACAAGGCGTTACGTCGTCGCGTCGGCACCCGGAAAGCGCTTCGACAGCGACACGAAGGTCACCGACATGCTCTACGCCTGCTACGATATGGCCGTCGCCGGCCTCGACTTCGGCGCGTTCTTTGACGGGATAAGCGCCCGCTTCGACGCCATCATAGACGGACTCGGCATAGAGCTCGACCTCTCGGCGGAATACGAATCCATAAAGACCTCGTTCCGCCGCGGCGCGGGGCGTGATTTCGCCGCCTCACGCGGAGAATATCTCAACGCAAAAATACTCGCCGAATACCTCGGTTACGATATGATAGACGCCGCAGGCGTCGTCTTCTTCCGCGACGACGGCTCGCTCGACGAAAAGAGGACGTACACGACGCTCGCGGCGGAGCTCCGCATGCACGAACGCGCCGTGATCCCCGGCTTTTACGGCTCGATGCCGAACTACACGATAAAGACGTTCTCCCGCGGAGGGTCCGACGTGACGGGCGCGATAGTCGCCCGCTCCGCGAACGCGACGATATACGAGAACTGGACGGACGTGTCGGGCTTTCTCATGGCCGACCCGCGAATAGTAAAGTCCCCTCTCGGGATAAAGACAGTCACATACCGCGAGCTGCGCGAGCTTTCATACATGGGCGCCGGCGTGCTCCACGAGGACAGCGTTTTCCCCGTCCGCTCCGCGGGCATTCCGATAAACATCAGGAATACGAACCGCCCTGAGGATCCGGGCACGATGATAGTCGCGGGAACAGACGTCTACGACCGCGATCACGTCATCACCGGCATCGCTGGCAAGAAGGACTTCTCCGTTATACGCATAGACAAGGACAGGATGGCGTACCAGCGCGGTATGCTCCACAGGATAGTTGAGATCCTCGACTACAACGGCGTTCACGTCGAGCACCTCCCCTCCGGTATAGACACGATGTCTGTCGTCGTCCACACAAACGAGCTCTCGGGAAAGTACGACATCATAACGGAGTCGATATCTCACGCCGTCAACCCCGACTACATCGTCATTGAGGACGGCCTCGCGCTGATCGCCGTCGTCGGGCGCGGTATGGTCGGCAGCTACGGTATCGCGTCCCGCGTTTTCGAGGCGCTTGCGAAGGCAGGGATAAACGTCCGCATGATAGATCAGGGCGCGTGCGAGATAAACATCATCGTCGGCGTCGCCGAACAGGACTTTGAAGCGGCGCTCCGCGCGATCTACGCGGAATTCGTCAAGGACTGACGTTCACGATCCCCGAGCGAAAAACGGGAGCGGCGCATGCCCTCCCGTTTCGGTATCAGGTCATTTTTCAAAAGCGCCTTCCCGTTTTTAGTCGTTCTCGGGGAAAACGTGGGCGGGAAGCTGCTTTCCGCCTATTATGTGAAAATGCATGTGCTGCACGCTCTGGCAGGCGTCAGGCCCGCAGTTCGTCACGACGCGGTAGCCGTTATCGGCGCCTCCGAGCTTCGCTATCTTCGGGATGCACTCGAATATGTGCGCGACGACGGCGCTGTTTTCCGCCGTCACCTCGTCTGTCGAGGAGATATGCGTCTTCGGTACGACGAGGACATGGCACGGCGCCTCAGGCGCGATATCGCGGAAAGCGAGTATTTTGTCGTCCTCATAGACCTTGTTTGAAGGAATATCCCCGTTTACTATCTTGCAGAATAAGCAGTCCATTATTAAATAACCCCCGTTCTTTTTAATATATTGTACCATAAAAATTTCCCTGTATCAACCGTTTTCGGGCAAAAGGAATTTCAAAATCGAAATGGAAAAAGTATTTGACGCGCACACGCACACATATCCCGCGGCGATCGCACAGAAGGCGACCGTCAATCTCGGCGCATTTTACAACTTCCGCGTAACGCGCGAGGGCACCGTTGACGACCTTATCGAAACATCTAAGCGCGCCGGCGTCGGCGGATTTCTCATTCTCGGCGTCGCGACGAACGCCCGGCAGGTGCGCCACGTCAACGACGCCGTCGCCTCCGACGTCATGCGCGCGAGAGAGGCGGGGCTCAAGGCGTTCGGATACGCCGCGTTCCATCAGGATATGAAGGATTTTTCAGGCGAGCTCGAGCACGCCGTCTCCATAGGCCTTACGGGCGCGAAGATACATCCCGACATACAGCGTGTAAACATAGATGACGAGCGGCTCTTCCCTCTTTATGAGCTTTTGTCCGAGCGCTCGCTCCCCATATGTATCCACATGGGTGACGACAGGCCGGAATACAGATACAGCGAACCCGAAAGGCTCGCGCGCGTGATCGATATGTTCCCGCGCCTGCGCGTGCTTGCCTCCCATCTCGGCGGTTGGCGTGTGTGGGAAGAAGCGGTGTCCTGCCTTGCCGGACGCGAAAACATAGTTTACGACGCGTCAAGCTCGCTCTGGGCAATGACGCCGGAATATGCCGCCGAAATAATACGGAAGCTCGGCGTTGAAAACGTGATGTTCGGAACGGACTACCCTGTTCTCGAGGCGTCCGAGTATCTGAAAATGTTCGACCGGCTCCCGCTCGCGAAGGCTGAGCGCCGCATGGTGCTGTATGACAATGCCGCGCGCTTCTTCGGACTTGAAGGCTGACATCGTGCCGCCCCTTCCCTCGCCCGACACCCAAGACGTCTGGGAGCGGCTCGCCTCCTGCAATAAGCCCGTTTGCATATACGGCACGGGCAACGGGGCTGACAAAATTATGGACGTGCTCGCCGAGCGCAGGATCCCTGTCGCAGGCGTCTTTGCCTCGGACGGATTTGTCCGCGACCGCGAGTTTCGCGGGTTTCGCGTCCTTTCATATGACGAGGCGTGCGCATGCTTCGGCGACTTTACGGCGGTGCTCGCGTTCGGCACGCACAGAGCTGACGTCATCGCCGCGATAAAAAAGCTCGCCTCGGAAAGACTTGTCCTTTGCCCCGACGTGCCCGTTTTCGGAGACGGACTTTTCGACCGAAAGTATTACACCGAAAACTACGGTGCATTCGTGCGCCTTTACGATATGCTCGCGGACGACGAGTCGCGCCGCACGCTCTCACTCGTGCTCGCCTCAAAGCTGACGGGAGACCTCTGCCCGCTTTTTTCCTGCGGCGGCGACGGGGATATCATCTCGCTTGCGCGGGACATTTTTCCGTATGAGGACTACCGTGTTATTGCCGACCTCGGGGCGTACACGGGAGACACCGTCCGAAAAGCGGCGGAGCTGATGCCGAATCTCGAGCGCATTTTTGCATTCGAGCCCGAGCCTCACGCGTACAAAAAGCTCGCCGCCCTGTCGGAGGTCACATCACACCCTTGTGTACTCGCGTACAACGCCGCGGCGTGGGAATGCGACATGACGCTTGAATTCACCTCCGGCTCGGGGCGCGGCTCGTCCGGCACGGGACGCGCGCACAGGAAAACGAAAACGCTCGCGGTGAACGCGCTCGCGCTCGACGGTGTTATGGACGGCGGGGGCGTAGATTTTATCAAGCTCGACGTTGAGGGCGCGGAGGCGGAGGCGCTGCGCGGCGCATCAGATCTGCTTTTCCGCTGCCAACCCGATATCTGCGTCTCGGTTTATCACAGGACAAACGATATGCTCGCGCTTCCCGAGCTCGTAAACAGGCTCTGCCCCGAAAAGCGGCTCTTTCTGCGCCGCGAGCTCTGCCTGCCGGCATGGGGCACGACGCTCTGCGCCGTCGACTGAAACAAATTGCCGCAATAAGCGTCTCCGGCGCGGACAATTCTGTCCGCGCCGGATCTTCATTCTTCTTTATCTTCGTTAAGCTCGCATGTGAGTCTGTTATATCTTTCGAGGAACGAATGCGTCTCCCCTTCCGTTTTATACGCCGGGAAAGTGTCGAGGCAGACCGAGTGGATGCTGTTGAAAATGCTCTTTTCGATGACGGGATTGCTCTTTCGCAGACTGCGGAGCAGCTCCTTTATCTCCTGCCGCTTTGAGCCCTCGTCTCCGCTTGTCTCGTTCTTCTCAGCGACGCGGCACGCGCATCTCAAAAACGAGAGTCCGTTATAGTCTCTCCACGCGACTATGTCGTCCTCGTGGATGCAGTAGAGCGGCCTTATCAGCTCCATTCCGGGGAAATTCATGCTGTGCACCTTCGGTATCATCGCCTGAAGCTGCGAGCCGTAGAACATACCGAGCAGCGTCGTCTCGATAACGTCGCTGAAGTGGTGCCCGAGCGCGATCTTGTTGCAGCCGAGGCGCTTTGCCTCGGCATAAAGATGCCCTCTTCTCATCCTCGCGCAGAGATAGCACGGCGACTTCGTCTCCGCCTCGGCGACGCGGAATATGTCCGTTTCAAACACCGTGAGCGGTATCCCGAGAAGCGCCGCGTTCTCCTCTATCTTCTTTCTGTTTTCTTCACTGTATCCCGGGTCCATCGTGAGGTACACGAGCTCGAACCTCGTCTCACTTATGCGCTGCAAAAGGCGGAGCAGGACTGCCATCAGCATCGAGTCCTTCCCGCCCGAGATACAGACGGCGATCCTGTCTCCCTCCGAGATGAGCTCATATCTTTTGACGGCGGCTATAAACGGGTTCCAAAGCTCGCGGCGGTATTTTTTGACTATGCTTCGCTCGACGAGGCGGTACTTTTCCATTTCCCTCATTTTGCAGCCGCGCCCTCCCCGACGCCCGCGAGCGCCCTTATGACCTCGCCTGCTATAACGAGCCCTGCGGCGGACGGCACAAACGAAACGCTGCCGGGCACGGGACGTCCCGAGCCTCCCACATCACCCGCGCAGGGTATCGGCGGCTCCGTCGAATAGACGACGCGGAGCTTTTCTATCCCCCGCCGCCGCAGCTCGCGCCGCATGACGCGGGCAAGCGGATCCGTCGTCGTCTCAAAAATATCCGCCGCTCGGAATTTCGTCGGGTCGAGCTTGTTTCCCGCGCCCATCGAGCTTATTATCGGCACTCCCGCCGATTTGGCGCACTCGGCGAGCGCGAGCTTGCCCGAGACCTGATCTATCGCGTCGACGACGTAGTCATATACGGAAAAATCAAATTCCGCCGCCGTTTCGGGCGAGAATGCGATCTTATAAGCGCGCACCTTTATTCCGGGGTCGATATCCGCTATACGTTCGGCAAAGACGTCCACTTTATACTTTCCGACCGTCGAGCGGAGCGCGCAAAGCTGGCGGTTTATGTTCGATATGCTCACGGTGTCATAATCGACAATGTCGAGCGCGCCGACCCCGGCCCTCGCAAGCGCCTCCGTGACGTACCCGCCGACGCCTCCGACGCCGAATACGGCAACGCGCGAGCGCGACAGCCTCAAAACGCCGTCCCTGCCGAGCAAAAGCTCCGTTCTCGAGCGCGCCTCTTCCGATTCCGTCATTTTATGACTCTGACGCGGCGCACGCCCTCGAGCGAGCACATGCTCTCGATCGCCGCCGGCGTCGCCTCGCTGTCGATGTCGAGCATCGTGTAGGCGTGGTCCTTGCGGCTGCGGTTTATCATGTCGGAAATGTTGATGCCCTCCGCGGCAAGCACCGCCGTGAAGCGGCTTATCGTGTTCGGGATGTTCTCGTGGAGCACCGCGATGCGTCCCGCCTTTGTGGGCACGCCCATGTCGCAGTTAGGATAATTGACGGAGTTTTTGATGTTTCCGTTTTCAAGATAGTCCGTCATCTCGCGCACCGCCATGACGGCGCAGTTGTCCTCTGATTCCTCGGTAGACGCGCCGAGATGCGGGATCGCGATAACGCCGTTCATTTTCGCCGTCCTGTCGTTCGGGAAATCGGTAACATATCTTTTTACCTTGCCCGAGGCGAGCGCCTTTTCCATCGCGTCGTCGTCGACGAGCAGGTCGCGGGCGAAGTTGAGGATAACGACGCCGTCCTTCATGAGCGAGAGCGTGTCCTCGTTTATCATTCCGCGCGTATCGTCGAGGAGCGGGACGTGAAGCGTGATTATGTCGCACTCCGCGAATATCTCCTCGCGCGTCTTTGCCCTTATTATTTTGCTGTCGAGGTGCCATGCGGCGTCGACAGACAAAAACGGGTCGCAGCCGTAGACCTCCATGCCGAGCGCCTCCGCCGCGTTTGCGAGCGGGCCGCCGATAGCGCCGAGCCCTATGACGCCGAGCTTTTTGCCCGCTATCTCGGTGCCGGCGAATTTCTTCTTTCCCTTTTCGACTAGCGCCGCGACGCCCGCCTCGTCCTTTATCTCGCCGACCCAGTTCACGCCGCCGATAATATCGCGGCAGGCGAGCAGCATCCCGCATATCGCGAGCTCCTTGACTCCGTTCGCGTTCGCGCCCGGCGTGTTGAATACGACGATGCCCTCCTCCGCACACTTGTCGAGCGGGATGTTGTTGACGCCCGCGCCCGCGCGCGCTATCGCGAGGAGAGATTTCGGCAGCTTTACGTCATGCACCGAGGCGGAGCGGACAAACGCGGCGTCGGCCTCGGCAAGGTCGCCGGTCGTTTCGTATCCGTAAGGAAGAAGCGACGTTCCCGCCTTTGATATCGGGTTGAAATAATATATTTTTTTCATTGCGGCTCTCCTTTTTTATGTTCTCTAGGCGTTTTCAGCCTCGAATTTCTCCATGAAGCGGACGAGCTCGCAAACGCCCTCCGTCGGCATCGCGTTATAAATGCTCGCCCTCATGCCTCCGACCGTGCGGTGACCCTTGAGATTGACAAGACCCGCGGCTGTCGCTTCCCTGACGAATTTCGCGTCGAGCTCGTCGCTCCCCGTCACGAACGGTACGTTCATCAGCGAGCGGTCCTTTTTCTCGACCGTGCCGCGGAAAAGCTTTGAGGCGTCGAGGTAATCGTAAAGAATCGCCGCCTTTTTCTCGTTGTATTCTTTCATCGCAGGAAGCCCGCCGCGCGCCTTCAGCCATTTGAAGACCTTGCCGCAGATATAGATGCCGTATGCGGGCGGCGTGTTGTAAAGCGAGCCGTTGTCGGCGTGTATCTTATAGCGCAGCATCGTCGGCGTGCCGGGGAGGACGTCCTCGGTCACAAGGTCGTCGCGGATGATGACGATGACGACGCCCGCGGGACCTATGTTTTTCTGAACTCCGCCGTAGACAACGCCGTACCGCGTCACGTCCATCGGCTCGGAGAGAAAGCAGGAGGAGACGTCCGCGACGAGCGGTTTGCCCTTCGTATTCGGCAGCTCATGGAATTTCGTGCCGTAAATAGTGTTGTTCTCGCAGATATAGACGTAGTCCGCGTTCGCGCTTATCGGCAGATCCGAGCAGTCGGGAATATAGGAGAATGTCTTGTCTGCGCTCGACGCTATCGCGTTCGCCTCGCCATAGAGCTTTGCCTCCGCGTGCGCCTTTTTCGCCCACTGACCCGTGATTATGTAGTCGGCGACGCGGTTTTTCATAAGGTTCATCGGTATCATCGCAAACTGCTGCGACGCGCCGCCCTGAAGGAAGAGGACACGGTAGTTGTCGGGGATCCCGAGCAGAGAGCGGAGGTCGGCCTCTGCGGTCTCTATTATCTCCGCATACGCCTTTGAGCGGTGGCTCATCTCCATGACGCTCATTCCCGTTCCGCGGTAGTCGAGCATTTCGTCCGCGGCTTCCCTCAAAACCTCCTCCGGCAGCATCGCCGGACCGGCAGAAAAATTATAAACTCTCACTTTTACTCTCTCCCAAAAATCATTTTATTCCGAGGATATCGCACACGGCTTGCCGCATACCGTCCTTTTCGCAGACGCGGGTGTGCCGCACGGGCGCCGTCCTTATCTCCTCGACGGCCTGCGGCACCTTCGTCCCCGACACGCGCGAAAGCTCGTCGACGAGGGCGAAGTCATCGCCCGGGACGCGCCCGCCGCATATCGCCTCGACGACGCTGCCGGCGAATTTGTACGGGCTCGCCGTGGACGCAATGACGGTCGGCGTGACGTCGCCCGTCGACGACACATAATCTCTGTATACGCGGGAGGCGACGGCGGTGTGCGTGTCGATAACATAGCCGTACTCGCGCCACACGCGGCCTATCTCCTCCGAGACCTCTTTTTCCGAGGCGCAGCCCCCGAAAAAATCGCCCAGCCGCGCGCGCTCCGCGTCGGTGAGCGAATACCGCCCGCGCTCGCGCAAAAGGCGCATATAAGCAGCGCACGCCGAGGGGTCGTTTTCTTCGCCCGTTATCTCGTATATGAGGCGCTCGAGGTTGCTCGAAATGAGGATGTCCATAGACGGCGAGCTCGTCGTATAGAACGGGCGGTTTTTGTCGTATTCGCCGCTGCCGAAGAAATCCGTGAGCACGCGGTTGTCGTTCGACGCGCATATCAGCTTCCCTATCGGCACTCCCATCCGCTTTGCGTAGTGCGCGGCGAGGATGTTGCCGAAATTGCCTGTCGGAACGGAAACGTTCATCGGCTCGCCCGCGCTCACCGCGCCGTCCGCCAAAAGACGGCCGTATGCGTAAACGTAATACACTATCTGCGGCACGAGCCGTCCTATGTTTATCGAATTGGCAGACGAGAAAATATATCCGTGCTTTTTGAGGCGCGCCTTCAGCTCCGCGTCCTCAAAGATCGCCTTGACGCCGTTCTGCGCGTCGTCGAAGTTGCCGTGAACGCCGACAACGGCGGTGTTTTCTCCGCGCTGCGTCACCATCTGGCGCTCCTGCACGGCGGAAACGCCGTTTTTGGGATAGAAAACTATGATGCGCGTGCCGGGCACGTCTGCAAACCCCGAAAGCGCCGCCTTCCCCGTATCGCCGGACGTTGCCGTAAGGATGACGACATCTTCCGAAACACCGTTCTTTTTCGCCGCCGTCGTCATGAGGCGCGGCAGTATCGAGAGCGCCATGTCCTTGAACGCTATCGTCGCGCCGTGGTAAAGCTCGAGATAGTAAGCGCCGCCCGCGCGTCTCAGTTCGACGATGTTTTCGGTATCGAATTTCGAGTCATACGCGCCGTTTATGCAGTCCCAAAGCTCCTCGTCTGTGTAATCCGTGAGGAAAAGCCTCATCACCGAAAAAGCCGTCTTTTTGTAGTCGAGCCTCGAAAGCTCCTCCGGCGTGATGCCGAGCTCCGGAATGCGCTCCGGCACGAAGAGCCCGCCGTCGTCCGCAAGTCCCAAAAGGATCGCGCGCGACGCCGTCAGCGCCTCACCGCCTCCGCGTGTGCTTTTGTAAAGTAAGTCTTTCATCATTTTATTCCTCGGTCAGAAGGTCGATCATTTTATATCCGTCGGGGCGGAATATGCCCGTCTCCGCCGCCTCTCTCTCCGAATAGCGCGCGGCCCGCCTAAGCTGACGCCTGCTGTCGTAAATGACATACGGCACGGGATCTGCGGTGTGCGTCCTGCAAGCGACGGGGGTCGGATGGTCGGGCAAAAGGAGCAGTCTGTACGGCTCGCCCGACGCGTCCATCTCGCGGCGGACCGTGCCGACGACCTTTTCGTCTATGTACTCTATCGAGCGCACCTTGCGCTCGGCGCTTCCCTGATGCCCCATCTCGTCCGGAGCCTCGACGTGTATGTATACGAAATCGTCTCCGTCGGAAAGCAGAGCCTTCACGGCGGCGCGCGCCTTTCCTTCGTAATTCGTGTGGAGCGTCCCGTCCGCGCCCTCGACGTTTATGACCTTCATTCCCGCGCCTACGGCGATACCTTTCAAGAGGTCGACGGCAGATATCATCGCGCCCGAAAGTCCCATCTTTTCTCTGAACGAGGAGAGCGACGGCTTCACGCCCGCGCCCCAGAACCAGAGTGAGTTTGCCTTATTTTTGCCCGCCTCCGCTCGCTTTTCGTTGAGCGGATGTCGGTTTAGAAGGTCAAAGCTCTCCTTCATCATGGATAAAAGCTTCGGCTCCTCGGGGAGATACATGCCGATAACGTCTCCGAGGTGGTCGTGAGGCGGGATAAGCTCAGGTTTGCGCCCGCCGTGCCATACCATTATATGGCGGTACGATGTGCCGGTATAAAACGAGAACACGTCGGAGTTGAAGCGCTCTCTCACAGCGTCCATCAGAATGTCGGCGTCGGCAGTCGATATTTCCCCTGAGCTGTGGTCCGTTATCGTCTTTTTTTCATACGGACCGTCCTCCGTCAGCGTGACGAGGTTGCAGCGGAAGACGATGTCGCCGTCCGCCATCGGCACGCCGACCGACAGCGCCTCGAGCGGCGAGCGGCCGGAATAAAACTTTTTCGGGTCATACCCGAGCACCGCGAGGTTAGCAACGTCGCTGCCCGGCTTCATGCCTTCGGGGACGGTTCTTACAAGTCCCATCTCTCCCATTCCCGCGAGCGCGTCCATATTCGGCGTGTCTGCCGCCTCGAGAGGCGTGCGCCCGCCGAGCGATTCTATGGGGAGATCCGCCATGCCGTCGCCCAAAATGACTATATACTTCATTTTTGAATTTCAGCTCCTCAAATAATGCATATCGTGCCGCTGTCCGGCTCTTTTATCTTACCACGTTTTGCTTAGGATTACAATATTGTTTTTGCATATAATAGTTCATATTCTGCCGCGCGCGTTTTTCCAATATGCAAAAAGGCGGCAAAAGCAGACGAAAAAAGAGCGCGATTTTATACCGGGCGAAGGCGCGGCACAGGGATTTACAGACAAAAAAGCACGCCGACCGTTTCCGGTCGGCGTGACGCGCTTTTCAAATTACTTATACTTGCGCTTTCTGGCGGCTTCCGCTTTCTTCTTTTTCTTCACGCTGGGCTTTTCGTAGTGCTCCCTTTTGCGAAGTTCAGCGAGGACGCCCGATCTCGCGCACTGACGCTTGAATCTGCGAAGCGCACTGTCGAGAGATTCATTCTCCTTGACTCTGATTTCTGCCATTTCCGTATCCCCCCCTTCGCAAATAAGATCCGAGTTTTCGATGTCGGCAAAAAAGCGCGGCAAACTGTATATTCCCGCTCCGACCGACAACGGTCATTATATCAGAATATCCCGCCCGTGTCAAGAATTTTCGGCAATAAAATTTTGTCTTTTTCCTTTTGCAAAAAAGCCTGTCTCTTCCGCAGGGGAGGGAGAAGCGGAAGAGACAGGCAAAGGGGCGTTAAATGCGCCCCTTTGGATAATATGCTCGCTTTAAAGCTCAGTGCTTTCTCTTGCTCACGACGAACGCGCCGCTGCCGATTGCGGCAACTGCGAGAGCTACGGTAGCAACACCGGTCTGAGGAGAAGTCGAGGGCTTCTGATCAGCGGGCTTCTGCGTGTCAGCGGGCTTCTGCGTGTCAGCGGGCTTCTGCGTGTCAGCGGGCTTCTGAGTGTCAGCAGGCTGCTGAGTGCTGCCGGATGCGGATGCCCATGCAACATCGCAAACGTTTATAGCCTTGATGTATTTGTTATCAAAGTTGTCGGGGTTCGTGAATCTTATCGTGTTCTTGCCGGCCTTGAGCTCAACATCCTTTATAACGACTTCAAGACGGGTATCCCAGTTGTTTGCTTTCTGGTCAACATCAAGAGCAGTCACAGCGCCGCCGTTTATCGAATAATTCGCGGCTCTGACCTGATCCTTTGTATCGTCGCCCTTGACCTTATCGGTCTTGGAAGCGTAGCCTATCGTCAGCGTGTACTTGCCGGCGGTAACAACTTCAAACGCGAACTCAACATAAGCGTCCTTAGTATGATCAACGTCAACCGGACCGAGGCCGAGCTGATTTTTGCGCTGTACGCTCATGTCACCGAGACCTACCCATGTGATCGTGCCGGCATCAAGAGTAAGCGTTTTTACGCCGTCTTTTTCGGTCGTCTTGTCAGCATTGTCTTCAACTGCGAGCTTTCCCTCGTCGGATGCTGCCGCGAATGCGGGAACGAGCATCATGGACATCATGCAGATGAGCGCGATTGCGCTGACGATGAGCTTCATGTGTTTTCTCATATGTAGAAAACCTCCATATTTTTTTGAGTTTGATGCTTTTCTACTCATCAATTTTTCTAAATAATATCACACTTTATGAATTAAAACAATGTTGCATTGCATATGTATGATGTAAAATCCTTAGCATATGTGTGTCCAATTTATTCCCGAAAGGCGTTTGCCTTAATTTTGATTTTTCCGCAAAAGCAACGATGCCTGCCTCCCCTCGTGACGGAGGCGCTCGATGTCGATCGTCGTGTACTCGCCGTTTCGGTAAAGGATGCGCCCATTCACCATCGTGAGCTTTACGTCGGCCCCCGAGGCGGAATAAACGACGGCTGCGGGAATGTCGCGCGCGTTGAGATGAAGCGCTTCC
>CANQYV010000015.1 GCA_947628165.1 uncultured Clostridia bacterium
CAAACGGAGCCCTCGACGCGGGGGCGCCGACGGTAGCGGTCCTCGGCTGCGGGCTCGACATAATCTATCCGCGACAGCACAAGACACTTTCGGACCATATCGAGAAAAACGGCATGATAATAACGGAGTACCCGCCGGGTTCGCCGCCCGAGGGCAGGCATTTTCCCGTGCGCAACCGCATTATAAGCGGGCTTTCGCAGGGAACGCTCGTCGTTGAAGCGCCTCAGCACAGCGGAGCCTTGATAACGGCGAACATCGCGCTGACGCAGGGCAGGGACGTTTTCGCCGTCCCCGGCGAGGCTGACAGCGAGAGCAGCCGCGGCTGCAACGACCTCATAAAGGACGGCGCCTTGCCGGTCACCTCCGCTTATGACATACTGAGAGTATATGAATTCATCTACCCGCATAGGATAAATGTCGAGGCGGCGCTGCGCGCGGAGCGCGACGCGTCCTCGAGAACGGGAAGGCTGACGGCATCTCTTCGCAGCATAGCGAAAAGGACGTCGGGCGCATTTTCAAGGCGTGACATCGCGCCGCCCGCGGCATTTCCGAGGGCGGAAAAGAAAAAGGCGGCGGCAGAGGAGCCTGATACGGGCGGCTCGTTCGCGTTTGCGCCGGAGGAGAGCGTCCCCGAGCCTGAGGGCGTCCGCGGGGAGATATACCGCGAGCTCAAGAAGGGAGACCGGACACCGGAGGAGATTTCCGCCGCCGGATATGACATCTCCGTCGTCATGATGGAGATGACGATGCTCGAGCTCGACGGGCTTGCCGAGGCCCTGCCCGGAGGCAGATACAGGGCGGGCAGCGGAAAAAGACAACCCCCGGTAAAATGATATTTAACATAAATCACACTTAAAGAAGTAAGGACGGATATGACAACACTGATAATCATGGAGTCGCCGACGAAAGCGGCGACGGTCAAAGGATATCTCGGCAGCGGGTACCGCGTCGTCGCGTCGAAGGGACACGTCCGCGACCTGCCGAAGAGCACGCTCGGCGTCGATATCGAGCACGATTTCAAGCCGAAATATATCAATATCAGGGGCAAGGGAGAGCTTATAAACGACCTGCGCCGTCAGGTGAAGGAGGCCGACCGCGTGCTTCTCGCAACGGACCCCGACCGCGAGGGCGAGGCTATTGCGTGGCACCTTTCCGTGACGCTCGGAATACCGATGGACGGAAAGCAGCGCGTCACCTTCAACGAGATAACGAAGAAGGTCGTAAAGGACGCCGTCAAGCGCCCGAGAGAGCTCGATATGGGCCTTGTGAACGCGCAGCAGTGCCGCCGCATCCTTGACAGGATAGTGGGATACAAGCTCAGCCCGTTCCTTTGGAGCACCGTCCGCAGCGGACTTTCCGCCGGGCGCGTCCAGTCTGTCGCGACGAGGATAATAGTCGACCGCGAGGAGGAGATACGCGCCTTTGTCCCGCAGGAATACTGGACCGTCGACGCGCTTCTGAAAACGCCGGACGGCGAGGAGGTAAAGGCACGCTTCTTCGGCGACAAGGACGGAAAGCTGCCGCTTTCCTGCGAGGAAGACGCGCGCCGCGTCGCAAAAGAATCGCTTGCCGCGGGCTTCACCGTCTCCGAGGTCAGACACACGACGAAGCAGAAGAACCCGTCCCCGCCGTTTACGACCTCGACTCTCCAGCAGGAGGCGTCACGAAAGCTGAACTTCCAGTCGACACGCACGATGCGCGCGGCACAGGAGCTCTACGAGGGCGTCGACCTCGGACCGGAGTTCGGCGGCGTGCAGGGTCTTATCACATATATGAGAACGGACTCCGTCCGCGTCTCCGAGGAGGCGCAGGGCGAGGCGCTCGCGTTCATAGGCGGAAAGTACGGAGAAAAGTACGTCCCCGAGACGCCGCGCAAATACCGCACGAAGGCGGGCGCTCAGGACGCGCACGAGGCAATACGCCCCGCGAACGTCAACATCGAGCCGTCAAAGATCCGCCGCATGCTCTCGGTCGACCAGTACAGGCTCTATAAACTCATATGGAACCGCTATGTCGCAAGCCAGATGGCGTCGGCGGAAATAGCGGCGGTAAACGTCAGCTTCGACGCGGGCAAATACGTCTACCGCGCGAGCGGGAGCACCGTGAAGTTCCCGGGATTTCTCGCCGTATACGAGGAGTCGACGGACGACGCCAGCGACGAGGGCGACGAGAGGACGCTCCCGCCGATGTCGGAGGGCGACCACATGGGAGTTGACGACGTTGTGCCAGAGCAGCACTACACGGAGCCGCCGGCAAGGTATACGGAGGCATCCCTTATAAAATATCTCGAGGAGCTCGGCATAGGACGTCCGAGCACGTTCCCGATGATAGTGCCGACGATAACGCAGCGCGGATACGTCGACAGGTCGGGCAAGTCGCTGTGTCCGACGCCGCTCGGCGAAACGACGACGAAGCTCATGAAGGAGAGCTTCCCCGACATCGTTGACTGTCAGTTCACGGCGACGATGGAGACGCGCCTCGACGAAATCGAGGAGGGCGGGCTCACGATGGAAGAGGTCCTCGGAGACTTTTATTCCGGCTTCTCAAAGGAGCTCGAGGCGGCGGGCAAAAACGCGGTCAGGGCTGAGGTCCCCCCGGAGGAGACCGACCTCATCTGCGAGAAGTGCGGCGCTAAGATGATAGTCAAAAACGGCAGATACGGCAAATTCGCCGCCTGCCCGAACTACCCCGAGTGCAAGAACACGAAGCCGCTAAACAAGCGCGAGACGACGCCTGCCGTCGAGGAGGCGGCAGCCGCTGCGGCAGACATGAAGTGCGAGCTCTGCGGAGGCGACATGGTGCTCCGCCACGGGCGCTACGGCAATTTCTACGCCTGCACGAATTATCCGAAATGCAAATTCACGCGCCCCTTCGGGCAGAAGATAGACGTCAAATGCCCGAAGTGCGGGTCCGACATACTGACCAAGTGGGGACGCAACAAATCGATGTTCTACAGCTGCGTCAGGTATCCCGAATGCGACTTTTCCTCATGGGACAGACCGACAAGTGAGCTCTGCCCGAAATGCGGCGCGATGCTGTACCACAAGAAGGGCAAGCCGTATCTCTTCTGCAAAACGGAGGGCTGCGGCTACAAGCGCGACGCCGAGGACGCGGAGGACGCCGGAAAGTGAGCGAAAAACCGACCGTCCGCGTCATAGGCGCGGGCCTTGCGGGCGCCGAGGCGGCGTGGCAGGCGGCAAAGAGCGGGGCTTTCGTCGAGCTTTACGAGATGAAGCCGGGAAAAAAGACGCCGGCGCACACCTCTGACGGGATGGCGGAGCTCGTCTGCTCAAACTCGCTCCGCTCCGACGACGTCGGAAACGCCGTCGGGCTGCTTAAGGCGGAGATGAGGCTCTTGTCCTCCCTCATAATGGAGGCGGCGGACAAAACGCGCGTGCCGGCAGGGTCGGCGCTCGCCGTCGACAGGCACGCGTTTTCGGCTTACGTCACGGATAAGATCCGCTCGTCGGAAAATATCCGCGTTATCGAGCGTGAGGTGACAAAGATCCCCGACGACGGCGTTGTGACCGTCATCGCGACGGGACCGCTCACGAGCGACGCGCTCTCGGAATTCATAAGGGATGGGATTGGTCTTTCGGGACTTCATTTCTTTGATGCCGCGGCCCCGATAGTGGACGGCGCGACCGTCGACATGAGCCGCGCGTATTTTGCTTCGCGCTACGGGAAGGGAGACGCTTCCGATTATCTGAACTGCCCGCTCACGCGCGAGGAATACGACGCGTTTTACGACGCGCTGCTCGGCGCAAGATGCGCTGACGTCCACGGCGCCGACGGGGAGACGCTCGACGTGTTCGAGGGATGTATGCCCGTCGAGGTAATGGCGGCGCGCGGACGCGACACGCTCAGATACGGCCCGATGAAGCCGGTGGGCCTGCCCGACCCGAGAACGGGGCGCGAGCCTTATGCGGTGCTCCAGCTGCGCCGCGAGAACGCGGAGGGGACGATGTACAACCTTGTCGGCTTTCAGACGCATCTCGCGTTCCCCGAACAAAGGCGCGTTTTCGGCATGATACCGGGGCTTGAAAATGCGGAATTTCTGCGTTACGGCGTCATGCACAGAAACACATACATTAATTCCCCCGGCGCGCTTTCGCGCACATATTCGCTCCTGTCCCGGCCCGAGATATATTTTGCCGGTCAGATGACGGGAGTCGAGGGCTATGTCGAGAGCGCGGCTTCGGGACTTTACGCCGGGCTCTCTGCCGCCGCACGCGCGAAGGGAGAGGACGGGCCCGTATTCCCGGACGAGACGATGATAGGCGCTATGGGCAGCTACGTTTCAACGGGACCGATGTCAGGCAATTTTCAGCCTATGAACGCGAATTTCGGCATAATCGCGCCGCTTTCCGTGCGCGTCCGCGGCGGAAAAAAGCGGCGGAACGAGGAATATGCGCGGCGTTCGCTTGAAATTATCGAAAAAATGACAGGTGGCGCGGAGCTTTGCGCGCCCGAAAAATAAAGAAAATTCGCCGCGCCGGAAAGACGGCGGCGGGCGGGGAGGCGAGCTTATGAGGATAATCGTTGACGCGATGGGCGGAGACAACGCGCCGGGCGCCGTAGTCGAGGGCGTCTTTGCGGCAAAGGAAAGGCTCGGCGCGGAGGTTGAGCTTCTGCTCGTGGGCGACGAGGCAAAGATCAGGTCAGAGGCGGAAGCGCGCGGTCTATCCATAGACGGCGCGGGGATCGGCATCGTACATACCGACTCCGCCATAAGCATGGAGGACCCGCCGCTTCTTATCTCGAAGAGCAAAAAGGAATGCTCGATGGCGATAGGGCTCAAAATGCTCACAGAGGGCAAGCGCAACGTGTACGGGGCGGTCGGCGACGCGTTCGTCTCCGCCGGAAGCACGGGCGCGCTCCACATGGGCAGCTCGCTCTTCGTCGGGAGGCTGCCGGGCGTCCGCCGCTCCGGCATCGCGGTGCTAATGCCGTTTGACCCGCCGCTGCTCCTCATGGATTCCGGCGCGAATCCGACGGCGAAGCCCGAGTACCTCTACCAGTGGGCGACGCTCGGCTCCGTCTACATGAAGTCCGTCATGGGCGTGGAAAACCCGCGCGTCGGCCTTATAAACAACGGCACCGAGGAATGCAAGGGCAACGATATGAGCGTCGAGGCGCACAAGCTCCTTTCCGACAGCCCGCTGAACTTCATCGGCAACGTCGAGGCGAAAGAGATCCCGTTCGGACCGTGCGACGTCATTGTCTGCGACGGCTTCACGGGCAACGTTATACTCAAGCTGACCGAGGGCATGGGAAAATTCATGTTCGGGAAGCTGAAGGAGGTATTTTCCTCCGGCGCGCTCGCGGGGCTGTCTTACCTCATGATAAAATCAAAGCTGCGCGGACTCAAAAAGTCGTTTGACGCGTCGGAACACGGCGGCGCGCCGCTGCTCGGGCTCGACAGGCCCGTCATAAAGGCGCACGGCAGCTCGGACGGCAAGGCGATATGCAACGCGATACTTCAGGCAAAAAAATGCGTCGAGCTCGACGCCATAGGCAAAATGAAGGCGGAGCTTGAAAATGCGCCGACGCCGTTGCCGTCGGCGTCCGCTTCGACCGAGGAAAACGGATAAAATAAAAACGAAGAACAAACAAGGAAAGGGGGCGTCGACGCGGTGAAAACGACCGAATATCCGCTGCCGTTAGAGCTCCTTGAGGAGAGGATAGGATACAGCTTTCATGACAAGGCGCTCGCTTTGCGCGCGCTGACGCATTCGTCGTACTCGAACGAGGGACACGACAGAGGGGAGCGGGGAGAATGCAACGAAAGGCTCGAATTTTTCGGGGATTCGATACTCTCCCTCGTCGTCAGCGAATACCTTTTCGGAAGCTACAAAAGCAAACAGGAGGGTGAGCTCACGCGGATACGCGCCTCCCTCGTCTGCGAGGGCGCGCTCGCGGGATACGCGGCAAAATTCGGGCTCGGCGAGTTTTTATACCTCGGGCATGGAGAGGAAAAGGCGAACGGGCGCTCGCGCAAGTCGATAGTGTCGGACGCGTGCGAGGCGCTCATAGCGGCGATATATATAGACGACGAGGCGTCCGGCGGCGACGGGAAGGGAGCCGTTTCGCGCTTCATCCTCCCTTATGTGAAGGCGGAGCTCGAGACGCTCGGCGACAAGACGGACTTTTTCGATTTCAAAACGCTTTTGCAGCAGATAATACAGCAGGTGAACGGCGAACGGCTCGAATACGTCGTCACAGGCGAGAGCGGACCCGACCACGACAAGGTGTTCACGGTCGAGGCGAGGCTCAACAGCAACGTCATAGGTCACGGCGTCGGACGCTCGAAGCGCTCGGCGGAGCAGGCGGCGGCGAAGGAAGCCGTCGCGCTTTTCGGGGTAAAGGAGCCGTGAGGCACGTCAACATACCCGTATTCATACCGCATCTCGGCTGCCCGCACAAGTGCGTTTTCTGCGACCAGCACGCGATATCGGGCGCGGGCGCGTTCGTGCCCGACGACGCCGACGGGACGATAAAAACGGCGCTTGCGACGGTGTCTCCCGACGACGACGTCGAAATCGCGTTTTTCGGCGGATCGTTCACGGGGATAGACAGGGGGCTCATGATAAGGCTCCTCGACCTTGCCGAAGGTTACGTTATGCGCGGGGAAGTGAGCCGCATCCGCTGCTCGACCCGCCCCGACTACATAGACGAGGAGATCGCGGACAACCTTTCGCGCTACACGATGGGGACGGTGGAGCTCGGCATCCAGTCCGTGTCGGAGCGCGTGCTCTCGCTCTCGGAGCGCGGGCACGGCAGGGAGAGCTCCGCGCACTCGTGCCGCATCCTCAGGGAACACGGTATCAACGTCGGCGGGCAGATGATGATAGGGCTGCCGGGGGCGACGCCCGAGGACGAGGAGGAGTGCGCGCGCTTTATCGCGGACGCGGGATGCTGCGAGGCGCGGGTCTATCCGACCGTGGTTTTCAAAAATACCGCGCTCTGCGATATGACAAGGCGCGGAGAATACACGCCTCTGTCGCTTGAAGAGGCCGTCGAAAGGAGCGCGCGCGTGCTCGAGATATTCGACGGGGCGGGCGTCCGCGTTCTGCGGGTCGGACTTTGCGACAGCGAAAATCTGCACGGCGGCGAGTATGAGGCGGGACCGAATCACCCGGCGATAGGAGAGCTCTCCTCGTCGCGCGTTTTTTTAAAAAAGATACTGTCGGCGCTCGACAAAAGCGACGCCGCGGGGCGCCGCGTCACGGTTTACGTCCCGCGCGGGGCGGTGTCAAAGGCAGTGGGGCAGAGGGGCGCGAACCGGGATATGCTTTGCCGTCTTTTGTCGCCAAAAATCATCACCTTCCGCGAGGACGGCGGGCTCTCGGGCTTTTCCGTAAGAGCCGAGGCAGAATGAAATCACAAAAACTGACTGGAAGAACAAAAACGTGTACTTAAAATCTCTTGAAATGCAGGGCTTCAAGTCGTTCCCCGACAGGACGAAGATAGACTTCGACCACGGGTCGACCGTCATCGTCGGGCCGAACGGAAGCGGAAAATCGAATATAACGGACGCTATGCGCTGGGTGCTCGGCGAGATATCGAGCAAGAACATACGCGGCACGAAGATGGAGGACGTCATCTTCGCGGGAGCCGACGGCAGAAACCCGATGGGGTATGCCGAGGTCTCCGTCACGTTTGAAAATACGGACGAGAACGGGAAGATCGACCTGCCCTACGACGAGGTGACCGTCACGCGCCGCTACTATAAGGCGGGCGACAGTGAATATTTTATAAACAAAAGGCCCGTGCGCCTGCGCGACATAAACGAGCTTTTCATGAATACCGGCATCGGGCGCGAGGGGTATTCCGTCATAGGACAGGGCAGGATTGCGGAGATAATCTCGCGCAAGAGCGAGGAGCGCCGCGGCGTTTTCGACGAGGCGGCGGGCATATCCAAATACCGCCACAAGCGGGCGGACGCCGAGCGGCAGCTTGCCGCCGCCTCCGACAATATGCAGAGAGTCGGCGACATCGTATCGGAACTCGAGGGGCGCGTCGAGCCTCTGCGGCGCGAGGCGGAGCGCGCGAAAAAGTATCTCGATCTTTACGAGCGCCGCCGCCGCGCGGACATAACGCTCTCGATATACGAGAGCCGCGAGACGCGCGAGGAACACCGCCGCGCCGAGGACGATTATAAGCTCTCGGAGCACGAGCTCGAAATGATAACGGAGACCGTTGACTCGCTCGAAGCGCAGAGCGAGCGCCTCTCCGAGTCGTCGCAGGCAAACAAGCTCTCGTCGGAGAGGGCATACGAAAAAATACGCGCGCTCACGTCCCGCCTTTCAAAGCTCGACGGCGAATACGGCTCGCTTATGACGGACATTTCAAAGAGCGACGCTCAGTCCGAGGAATACGCGCGCCGCGTCGGCGAGGCGGAGGCGATGATAAATACTGCGGCGGCAGAAGAGGCCGAAGTTGCAAATTCGCTTGATTCCGCAAAGGCGGAGCACGAGGCGGCAGCCTCGGCGCTCGCGGAGAAGCGCGCCGCCCTCGAGGCGCTCGAGGGTAAGCTCTCGGAGATGAGCGAGGAGCTCGAGCGGATGCTCGTCGAACAGCGTCACGCCGAGGAGGAGGCGGTCGACCTCAAGGTCAGGTTGAACGTGCTGCGCGGCACGGCTGAGAGCGACGCCGAGAAAAACGCCTCAGTCGGCGACGAGATAGCGAAATACGAATCATCCGCCGCCGAATACAAAAAGAAGGCGGACGAGGACGGGAAAACCGTTTCAGATTTTGAGGCGGGCATTGCCAAGGCAAAGGCGGAAGTCGAGGCGGCGGAGGCAAAGCTGTCAGCCGACGACGAGCTGCTCGCCGCCAAAAACGAAGAGAGGAACACTGCGCGCGCGGCGTCCGAGGCGCTGACGCACAGGATAGACGCGCTCGTCAGGCTCGAGGAGAATTTCGAGGGCTACGGGAAAAGCGTAAAATATGTGATGGACGGCGTGTCGTCCGGCGCGTTCACGGGCAAGGTATACGGTCCCGTCTCGCGGATCATAACGGTGCCGAAGGAGTACGTTACGGCGACGGAAACGGCGCTCGGCGCGAACCTTCAGAACATCGTCGTCGACAGCGAGGCGACGGCTAAGGAGGCGATAAGGTATCTTCAGCGCGGAGGCGCGGGGAGGGCGACGTTCTATCCCGTGTCCGCGATGAGACCGCAGGAGCCGGGCCGCGAGATAAGGGAGGCGGCGGGACGCCCCGGATATATAGGGATCGCGTCCGAGCTTGTCGGGTATGATAAGATGTACGACAGCGTTATCAGGTATCTGCTCGGCAGGACGTGCGTTTTCGACGATCTCGACCACGCGGCGGACGCCGCGAAGGCGAGCGGGTACAGAATACGCGCCGTCACGCTTGACGGGCAGCAGATAAACGCGGGCGGCTCCTTCACGGGCGGCTCGTCGAGAAAAGAAAGCGGGATGCTGACGCGCTCCGAGGAGATAAAATCGCTCAGAGCCGAGCTTGCACTCCGCGTCCGTGAGTGCGAACGGCTCGACGGCGAGATATCGGAGGTGTCGCGCAGCCGCGCGTCTCACAAGAGCGGGCTTGACGGGCTGCGCGAGCGCGTCGGCATAATGGACGCCATGATGCGCGCCGCGATGACTTCGCGCGACACGGCGCAGTCTCAGTATGATGCGACGGTCTCGCTCATATCGCAGCTTCGCGCCGATTTCGAGGCGAGACAGGAGCTCAAGGGACAGTACGAGACGGACATAAAGGCGCTCGAAGATCGCTGCCGCGAGGCGGAAGCCGCCGTCGAGAGCAAGCGGCGCGGGCGCGAGGAATTCGACATACTGCGCCACGGCGTCGAGGACGAAAAGGACGCCGCGTCAAACGCCGTCGCCGACGCTATGATAGATGTGACGAGGGCGGCGGAGAAGATAGAGCTCTCCCGTCAGCTCGGCGCGGAAAAGACGCGCCGGCGCGAGGAATACGAGGAGCTCCGGCGCGGATACGAGGAGCGCATAAACGAGCTCGCCGCGCACAAGGCGGAGATATCTGCCCGCGCCGACTGCAACAGAGCGGAGCAGAAATCCTGCGAGGATGAACTAAAAGACGCCGAGGCCGAGAGGCAGAAGCTCGAGGAGGGCGGCATGGAGTTCGAGGCGCGGCAGACGGAGCTGCGCCGCAAGATAAGAGAGAAGACGGACGAGAAGGAGCGCGTTATGAACGCGCACCACAAAAACGAGCAGCGCCGCGACAGGCTCGCCTCCGAGCTTGAAAAGACCGTCACCCACCTTTGGGACGAGTACGAGCTGACGCTCACGGCGGCGGAGCAGCTCGACTATCCGCCGGTCACGGACGAGACGAGAGCCTCTGTTAAGACGGAGCTCAATGAATGCAAAAACAAGCTGCGCGCGCTCGGCTCCGTAAACGTCGGCGCCATCGACGAATATAAGGAGGTCAGCGAGCGGTACGAATACCTTTCGCGGCAGATGGAGGATCTGAGAGCCGCCGCAGACGAACTCGAGGGCATAATAGCGGACCTCGAGCGCGACATGGAAAAGAGCTTTTCGGAGGCGTTCGTGAGGATAAACGAGCGCTTCGGAGAGGTATTCCGCGAGCTGTTCGGCGGAGGCGAGGCGGAGCTCTACCTCGTCGACCCGGAAAACGTTCTGACGAGCGGCATCGAGATAAAGGCCGCGCCTCCCGGCAAGGTCATAAAGAATCTCTCTCTGCTTTCGGGAGGCGAGCAGGCGTTTGTGGCGATAGCGCTGCTGTTTGCGATGATACACGTCAATCCGACGCCGTTCTGCATCTTCGACGAGATAGAGTCGGCGCTCGACGAGGTCAACGTCGACAGGTTCGCGGCGTATGTCAAGAGATATTCGGAAAAGATGCAGTTCGTCATCATAACGCACAGGCGCGGGACGATGGAGACGGCGGACTCGCTCTACGGCATCACGATGCCGCGCCACGGCATATCGCGCGTGCTGACGCTTGACCCCGGCGACATGGAGGCGAAGCTGAAATACACGTCGGACGAGAGTGTGAAGAGCGCCGCGGCAGAATAAAACGAGGTTACGGAAAAATGGGCTTTTACGAAAAACTTAAAGCGGGCATCGGCAAGACGAAGTCCGCGATAATGGGCAATATCGACCGCGTGATGCAGCACTTCGTCAAAATAGACGAGGACATGCTCGACGAGCTCGAGGAGACGCTCATAACGGCGGACGTCGGAGTTGAGACGACGGAGACGATACTCGACGAGCTGAGGGCGCGCATCAAGGCGGAAAGGCTGACGGACGCAGACGACGCCAAAGCGGCGCTCGAGGACATAATCACGGGCATGATAAGCGACGGCGGCGAGGGCGGCGAGCTCGACCTGTCGACGACACCGTCCGTCATACTTGTCATCGGCGTCAACGGCGTCGGCAAGACGACGTCTATCGGAAAGATAGCGGCGGATCTCACGCGGCGCGGCAAGCGCGTTATCGTTGCCGCGGCGGACACGTTCCGCGCGGCGGCGGCGGATCAGCTCGCCGTGTGGTGCGAAAGGTCGGGTGCCGCGCTGATAAGGCAGAACGAGGGCAGCGACCCCGCCGCCGTAGTGTTCGACGCCGCGGCGGCGGCGAAGAAGCGCGGCGCGGACGTCCTTATCGTAGACACGGCGGGGAGGCTCCACAACAAGAAAAATCTCATGGACGAGCTTTCAAAAATAGACCGCGTCATAACGCGCGAGCTGCCGGACGCCGCCCGCGAGACGCTGCTCGTGCTCGACGCGACAACGGGGCAGAACGCAGTCGTCCAGGCTAAGGAATTCAAGAACGCGGCGAACATCACGGGACTTATCCTGACAAAGCTCGACGGCACGGCGAAGGGCGGCATCGTCATCTCCATAAAGGGAGAGCTCGGCATCCCCGTCAAATACATCGGCGTCGGAGAGGGGATCGACGACATGGAGCCCTTCAACAGCCGCGATTTCGCGCGCGCGCTTTTTGAGAGGTAAGAGATTTGGGCATCAAATTCGTGCTTGCGAGCAACAACGAAAAGAAGAAGGCGGAGATGAAGCGCATCCTCGCCGTGCTCTCGCCGGACGCCGAGCTGCTTTCGCTCTCCGACATCGGATTTGAGGGCGACATCGTCGAGGACGGGGCGAGCTTTGCGGAGAACGCAAGGATAAAGGCGTCCGTTCCGGCGACGCTTGGCTATATAGGGATAGCGGACGACTCGGGGCTCTGCGTCGACGCGCTCGGAGGCGCGCCGGGCATTTATTCCGCGAGATATTCGGGCGGCGGAGACCGAGACAACAATGAAAAGCTGCTTTCTGAGCTTTCAGGCGTTCCCGACGGGGAGCGCGGCGCGCACTACGCGTGCGCGATAGCCGCCGTTTTCCCCGAAAAATACGGCATACCGCCGGTCGAGGCATACGGCGAATGCAGAGGCCGCATCCTTCGCGAGTACAGAGGCGAGGGCGGCTTCGGATACGACCCGCTCTTTTACAGGGACGAGGAGGGGTGCACATTCGGCGAGCTTTCGCCCGAGGCAAAGGACAGAGTGAGCCACAGGGGAGCGGCGCTTCGCGAGTTTGCGGAAAAAATGGCGCCTATCGTTGAGGCGCTCGAGAAAACCGACGGAGAAGAGAAAAGATGAAGCTCGAGCTTACGGGAAAACAGAGGGCGCGCCTGCGCTCTATGGCGAACGATTTTGACACTATATTTCAGATAGGCAAGGACGGCATCTCGGACGAGACGGTCCGTCAGGTCTGCTTTGCGCTCGAGGCGCGGGAGCTTATAAAGCTGAGGGTACTCGACACATGCCCGTATACGAGCCGCGAGGCGGCGGAGGTCATAGCCGAGCGCTCGGACGCTGCCGTCGTTTCCGTCGTCGGCTCGCGCTTCGTTCTATACCGCCCGAGCAAGACGAAAAAGGACAAAATAGAACTGTGAGCGAAAAAAGAATAGGGCTTTACGGCGGGACGTTCTCGCCGCCGCATATGGGGCACGTCCGGGCGGCGGAGGCGTTTTTGTCCCGGTTTCGGCTCGACATGCTCTATATCATGCCGGCATACGTCCCCCCGCACAAGGCGATATCGAACGGGGACATCCCCGCGCACAGGCTCAATATGGCGCGCATTGCGTTCCGTTCCCTGACGGACGGCGGTCACGCCGTCGTCTCCGAGCTTGAGATATCGCGGCAGGGAAAAAGCTACACGGCGGACACGCTCGCGGAGCTTTACGGGCTCTGCGGCATAAAGGGGCGGCACGGAATATACATGCTCACGGGCGACGATATGTTCACGACGCTCGACACATGGCGGCGTCCGGAGGAGATATTCGACCGCGCGCACATCGTATATGTCAGCCGCGGCGGCAGCGAGGAGCTTTGCCTTTTGAAGCGCGCGGAGTATGAGGCGCGCTTCGGCGCCGTGGTCGACAGGCTCGACATAGAGCCGCTCCCCGTATCGTCGACCGAGCTGCGCCGGGCGATAGCGGAGGGGCGTGACACAGCGGGGCTGCTCTTGCCGGAAGTGCTTGAATATATCGAAAAGGAAGGGCTTTACCGTGAGGGTTGAACCGACTGAAGAAGAGCTTTCTACGTTGCGGGAGAAGGCGCGTCCGTTTTATACCGAAAAGCGGTTCGCGCACGCGCTCGCGGTCGAGCGGGAGGCGGACTATCTTGCGTCCTTCGTATGCCCCGAGCACAGAAAAGAAGCTCGCGCCGCATCGATTTTGCACGACATAGCGAAAAATTTATGTTACGAAAAGCAGTTGAATTATATTCGTGAATTTGGTATAATAGACTGTAATAAATTTCCCGACCCGCCTGTCCCGGCGGTGGCGCACGCCGCCGCGGGAGCTGCCGTGACAATGGCGTTTTTCCCGGAATATGCGGCTGACGAAGAGCTCTTGTCCGCGATAAAATACCATACGACGGGCCGCGCCGGAATGACGGTGCTTGAGGCGGTCGTGTTCCTCGCCGACTATATAGAGCCGACGCGGACGTATGACAAGTGCCTCGAACTGCGCGCCTCGACTCACGCCGAGCTCGAGCGCGCCTCCGACAGGGACGGCAGGCTTGAGGCGCTGCGGCGCGCCGTATGCAAGGGGCTTTCCGACACTGTATCGTATGTCAAAGAGCGCGGCGGAAAGCTCGAGGTCGAGACGGAGGAGGCGCTTTCGTATTTTGAAGGCGGCGGGACGTTCGGGGAAGGGAGACTCTGACGGGCGGTAAGCATTTTATGCGTCGGGAATGGGATACTTACGGCGAGGAGAGGCCGAAAAAGAAGTCGGGAAACGGAAAGGCGCTTTTTGTCCTCCTGATCCTTGTCGCAGCGTGTGCTTTTTTGGCGATACTTTATTTGAAAACGTATTCCCCCGACCCTGACGCGAACAAAAACCCCCTTTTCCCCGGCATGGAGGGCGCTTACGGCGACGCCTTGCCCGGGCTGCCCGAGTACGGCGGCGACGCCTTTTCAGGCATGAAGCAGGAGCGCGGACGATATAATTTCCTGATAGTCGGGCTTGACCGCGCGTCGAACAGCACCGACATAATGATGGTCGTCTCCTATAACGTCGTCGACGGGAAGATAAATATCGTCCAGATCCCGCGGGACACATATATAAAGACAGACGACATAAAATCAGTCGGAAGGATAAACGCGTATTACGCGGTCTATTATAATTCGGCAAAGAAAAACGGCGCAGACTCGCCCGAGCTTTTGGCGGTCTCAAATCTCGCGGCGCTTATCGAGCGGAACTTCCGCGTGAGGATAAATTATTCCGCCGTCGTAGACCTCGACGGGTTCGTGAAGATAATAGACGCCGTTGGCGGCGTCGACCTTACGATACCGGAGGACATGTTCTACGAAGACCCGTATCAGGACCTCTATATAGACTTGAAGGCCGGGTATCAGCACCTTGACGGCGAGCACGCGATGCAGTTCGTCAGATACAGAAAAGGATACGTCCAGCAAGACCTCGGCAGGCAGAACGCGCTCAAGAACTTCATGTCCGCGCTGATGTCGCAGATGAAGGAGAGGATGAGCATAAAGATGCTCGCGGAAATAACGGGCACCGTAACGGAAAATCTGACGTCCAACATAGGCGCCTCGGATTTTCTATATTTCGGACGGTCCGCGCTTTCGGTCGACCTTTCGCAGGTGCACATGATGACGCTGCCGGGTGAGTCCGCCTCGGTCGGCGGCGCGTCGGTCTATGTGCTGTACCGAGACGACACGATAGCGATGATAAACGAATATCTGAACGTGTTCGGCGTACCCGTCGACAAAGAGAGCTTCGACCCCGACGGGTGCATGTACAGGGCGGACAGCGAGGCAAGCCGAAAAATATACGAAAGCCCGCTCGGCACGGCGGGAAACAAGATCTACGACGCGTCGGACGTCAGCGACGATCCGATAGATATACCGAGAAAATAAAAAAACGAAAGGAAAAGGTCACGGAAATGGAAAACAACGAAGCAAAAAAGACTTACGACGTATCAACGCCCGAGGCGCTCGCGCACTCGATAGTAAGGATCCTCGACGACAAGCTCGCCGGAGACATCCGGCTGCTCCACGTTACGGAAAAGACCATAATCGCAGACTATTTCGTCATCTGCACCGGCTCAAGCTCAACGCAGATCCGCGCGCTCTCCGGCGAGGTCGAATATCTCATCGGCGAGTCGGGGCTTCAGCCCGGCCACATCGAGGGGCTCCCCGAGGCAAACTGGATATGCATGGACTATCACTCTGTTATCGTGCACATATTCAATGAGGAGAACCGCGCCGCATACAGGCTCGAAAAGCTCTGGGAGGACGCGGAGGAGGTCGACATCAAGGATTCTCTGACGGCAAGATAAAAAATCATGGCGGATTTCCTGATATTATTCCTCTTCCTCGTGCCGGCTGCGGTATCCGCCGCGTTTTTCGCCGTATGCCTCGTATTTTACCGCCGCGCGTCAAAGGCGTGTGTCGCGGGTGACGTCGACGGCTATTCGTTCCGCTTTTACGTCGAGGCGGTGCCTCGTGAGCACACCGTTAAAATGCTCTCCGTCAACGGCGTTTTGCCGACGGCGGAGAATATAAAAAGCGGCAAATATCCGCTCGTAACGGAGTTTTACGCCGTATGCCGGGCTGACAATGACGATGAAAACGTCCGCTGCCTCCTTGACTGGCTGCTCTCGGATGAAGGGCAGGCGCTTATAGAGGCTGTGGGTTACGCACGAATAAAATGAGTTTACCTGAAAGGAAGAAACACTTTACATGAAGTACGATTTTACGGTCGGCGACAAGAAATGGCAGGATCGCTGGGAGGCGGAGCACGCCTTTGAGGCGAAGGACGACCACACGCTCCCGAAATTCTACGGGCTCATAGAGTTCCCGTATCCGAGCGGAGCGGGGCTCCACGTCGGTCACATCAAGGCGTTCATAAGCATGGAGGTCCTCTCGCGCAAGCGCCGCATGCAGGGCTACAACGTCTTGTTCCCGATAGGGTTCGACGCGTTCGGCCTCAACACCGAGAACTACGCCATAAAGACGAAGACGCATCCGCGCATAGTTACCGACCGGAATATAGCAAACTTCACGCGCCAGCTGAAGAGCGTGGGATATTCGTTTGACTGGTCGCGCGTCGTCGATACTACGGATGAGGACTACTACAAGTGGACGCAGTGGATATTCCTCAAGATGTTCGAGCACGGGCTCGTTTTCCGCGACAAGACGCTCGTCAACTACTGCCCGTCGTGCAAGGTCGTCCTCTCAAACGAGGACTCGCAGGGCGGCAAATGCGACATCTGCCATTCCGACGTCGTTCAGAAATCGAAGGAGGTCTGGTATCTCCGCATAACGGAATACGCGGACAAGCTCCTCTCGGGTCTCGATCTCGTCGATTATCCGGCGAACATTAAGCAGCAGCAGATAAACTGGATAGGCAAGTCGACCGGCGCGTTCGTAAACTTCGAGCTTGACGGCATAGAGGAAAAGCTCAGGATATACACAACGCGGCCCGACACGCTCTTCGGCGTGACGTTCATGGTCATAGCGCCGGAGCACCCGATAATAGACAAATACGCCGACAAAATCGCCAATATGGACGAGGTGAAGGCGTACCGCGAGGCGTGCGCGAAAAAGACGGAATTCGAGCGCACGCAGCTCCAGAAGGACAAGACGGGCGTAAAAATAGACGGGCTGACGGCGATAAATCCGCTTTCGGGCAAAAAGATTCCCGTCTACATAGCCGACTATGTCATGATGGGATACGGAACGGGCGCGATAATGGCAGTTCCGGCGCACGACGAGCGCGACTACGAATTCGCGAAGAAGTTCGGAATTGACATAATCGAGGTCATAAAGGGGGGCGACATCTCAAAGGAGGCCTACACCGGCGACGGCGAGATGATAAACTCCGATTTCCTGAACGGCTACGACAACAAGAAGGACTCGATCGCCCGCGTGATCGAGGTTCTGACCGAGCGTGGCATTGGTGAGGGCGGCGTCACATACAAGATGAAGGACTGGGCGTTCAACCGCCAGCGCTACTGGGGCGAGCCGATACCGATAGTACACTGCCCGCACTGCGGCATGGTTCCCGTGCCGTATGACGAGCTGCCGCTGCGTCTGCCGGAGGTCGAGGATTTCGAGC
Source organism: uncultured Clostridia bacterium (assembly GCA_947628165.1). GTDB lineage: Bacteria > Bacillota > Clostridia > Oscillospirales > CAG-272 > DTU064. The sequence continues at coordinate 17,607 of CANQYV010000015.1, forward strand.
CCGGAGAGGGCGGGGAGAGCCCGCTCGCAAAGGTGGAGTCTTTCGTGAACTGCAAGTGCCCGAAGTGCGGCGGCGACGCAAAGCGCGAGACCGACACCATGCCTCAGTGGGCGGGCAGCTCGTGGTACTTCCTCCGCTACTGCGACCCGAAGAACGAGAGCGCTTTCGCGGGGATGGACGCACTCAAATACTGGATGCCCGTCGACTGGTACAACGGCGGCATGGAGCACGTCACGCGCCACATGATATACTCGCGGTTCTGGTACCGCTTCCTCTATGACCTCGGCGAGGTGCCCTACATCGAGCCGTATATGAAGCGGTCGGCAGTCGGTCTCGTGCTCGGCTCAGACGGGCAGAAGATGTCAAAGTCGCTTGGCAACGTAGTTGACCCGCTCGACATAGTCAGCGCCTACGGCGCCGACACGCTGCGCACATACGTCTGCTTCATGGGCGATTACGGCGTGGCGTCCCCGTGGTCGGATACGGGCGTCAAAGGCGCAAAGCGCTTCCTCGACCGCGTCGCGGGGCTCACGGAGCTCGTGCATGGCAAAGGCGTGACGCCCGCGCTCGAGAGCTCGTTCCACAAGACGATAAAGAAGGTCTCGGCGGACATCGAGGAGCTGAAGTTCAACACCGCGATAGCGGCGCTGATGACCCTGCTCAACGAGATTTACGACAACGGCTCGCTGACGCGCGACGAGCTTCTGACGTTCGTGAAGCTGCTCTGCCCGTTCGCGCCCCATATCTCGGAGGAGATAGCGGAGACGCTCGGCGAAAAGAGCCTGCTCTCGCTCGCCGCATGGCCCGAGCACGACGAGGCAAAGACGGTCGACGCGACGGTGGAGCTCGCGCTCCAGGTCAACGGCAAGCTGAGAGGCACGCTGACGGTCGACAAGAACGCCTCGAAGGAGGACGTCCTCTCGCTCGCAAAGGCGGACGCGCGCGTTCTCTCGCAGACGGAGGGGAAGACCATAGTCAAGGAGATCTACGTCCCCGGAAGGATAGTCAATATCGTCGTAAAATGACGACGAAAAAAGCAATCGGCATGAAAAGTCGGGAGGGCGAAACGCTCTCCCGACAGCGTTATTGTGAAAAAAACGAAAAAATAAAAAGGTCGTGACGGCAAAACGCGAAAAAATGGTTAAAATACGCTTTTTGTTTGGGTAAAATGCGAAAAAACTATTGAATTTTGCGCCGCGGCATTGTATAATAAGTGTAAAGGTAAAATACGCTCACTGTAAGTGCGGGCGGCCTTAAACACGCATCACCGAAGGAGAGGACTCTAATGGCTGAAAAAAAGAAAAAGACAAAAAAACAGGACGCCGAGCGCGCCCCGGAGGCTTTGGACGAGCTCTCCTCTCACATATATTATTTTCATCAGGGGACCGATTACCGCGCTTATGAATTCTTAGGTGTTCACCGCGAGCCCGGCGGATACGTTTTCCGCACATGGGCGCCGAGGGCGGATGAGATATACGTCGTCGGCGACTGGAACGGCTGGGAACGCATCGACCCTATGAAAAAAATAAGCGACGGTGGCGTATGGGAAGCGCATGTAAAGTGCGACGGCGAGATAGCGGAAGAGAATTATAAATACCTCGTCGTAGGCGGCGGCAGGGAAGCGTACAAGAGCGACCCTTATGCGGTCTATGACGAAACGCTCGTTCACACCGCGTCAAAGGTATATCCGCTTCCTTCGTTCAAATGGAACGACGGCGCGTGGATGTCGGAGCGCATGCACAACGTATGGCACGACGGGAGATTTTACTCGTCGCCGATGAACGTATATGAAATGCATCTCGGCTCATGGCGGACGAAAAACGGCGAGACGACATACGGAAACGAAAACGCGTATCTCAACTACCGCGAGATCGCAGACCAGCTCGTGCCCTATATCTGCGAGATGGGATACACGCACGTCGAGCTTCTGCCCGTGGCGGAGCATCCTTACGACGGCTCCTGGGGATATCAGATATGCGGATATTTCGCGCCGTCGTCCCGCTTCGGACGTCCCGAGGACTTCATGTATTTCGTGGACAAGCTCCACGCCTCCGGAATAGGCGTCATTATGGACTGGGTACCGGCGCACTTCCCGAAGGACGAGCACGGACTTTACGAATTTGACGGGCACCCCACATACGAATATCAGGGGAAAGACAGAATGGAGCACAAGGCGTGGGGCACGCGCTGCTTCGACCTCGGACGTAACGAGGTCCAGTGCTTCCTGATTTCAAACGCGCTTTACTGGCTCCGCCACTACCACATAGACGGACTGCGCGTCGACGCCGTCGCGTCGATGCTGTATCTCGACTACGACAGGCGGCCCGGCGAGTGGACGCCGAACGTGTACGGCGAGAACAAGTCGCTTGAGGCGATAGCGTTTTTGCGCAAGCTGAACGACACGATACACGCCGAATTTTCGGACGTTATGATGATAGCGGAGGAGTCGACCGCCTGGTACGGCGTCACGAAGTCGCCCGCTGTCGGCGGACTCGGCTTCAATTTCAAGTGGAACATGGGCTGGGCGAACGATATGTTCGACTATATTCAGTGCGACCCTGCGTTCCGCGGAGGCTGTCACGGCAAGCTGACGTTCCCGATGATGTACGCTTACTCGGAGAATTACATCCTCCCTGTGTCGCATGACGAGGTCGTCCACGGAAAAAAGTCGCTGATAGACAAGATGTTCGGACCGTATGAGGACAAGTTCGCCGAGATGCGCGCGTTCCTCGTATACATGATGACGCTGCCGGGCAAAAAGCTCATGTTCATGGGGCAGGAATACGGCCAGTTCCGCGAATGGGACTATCAGAATCAGCTTGAATGGTTCATGCTCGACTATGAGAAGCACAGAAAGCTCTGCGACTTCACGGCGGCGATAAATCACCTTTACCTTGCAACCCCGGCGCTTTGGGAAATAGACGACGGCTGGGACGGCTTTGAATGGATAAAGGTCGACGACGACGCGCACAACGTCCTTGCATACAAGCGGCGCGATACGCACGGCGGCGAGGTCTTCGTGCTCATCAATTTCTCCGGCGCGGAATGGAAGGATTACGAGCTTCCGCTGCCGTATTCTGGCACATACCGCGTGCTGCTCAATACTGAGTGGCAGCGCTTCGGCGGAGGTCTCCGCGCGGAGACGCTCTCGGCGAGCCGCAGCCGTCAGACGCGCGAGGTGAGGGCAAAGCTCGATATCCCGCCGTTCTCCGGCATCATATTCGAGAAGAAATGATAATATCAATATAGGGATACGGTTTTGCGGCGGGGCGCGCAGTACGGGACCTAAGCGGTTTTTGCATTGCCGTTGTCTTTTGAACGGACAAACCCAAGTCTATAGAACATTTTGCCCGGCGGCAAGCCGCGGGCGTTTATAAACATTGCTCAAAATAAGAGGCAGGAGGAAGTATGTATAAGAAAAAAGAGTGCGTTGCGATGCTGCTCGCGGGCGGCCAGGGCAGCAGACTTTACAGCCTGACGGAGACGACGGCAAAGCCTGCCGTCGAGTTCGGCGGAAAGTACAGGATAATAGACTTTCCCATGTCGAACTGCGTCAACTCCGGCATCGACACAGTCGGCGTCCTGACGCAGTATCAGCCGCTCGTCCTCAACGAATATATTGGCAACGGTCAGCCGTGGGACCTTGACCGCAACACCGGCGGCGTCATGGTGCTGCCGCCGTATCAGGGCAAGACGTCCTCTGACTGGTACCGCGGCACGGCGAACGCGATATATCAGAACCTCGCGTTCATCGAAAGGTATGACCCCGACTACGTTCTCATTCTCTCAGGCGACCACATCTATAAGATGGACTATTCCGAGATGCTCGCCGAGCACAAGAAGAACGGGGCGGACGCGACGATCGCGGTGCTCGAGGTCCCGCTCGAGGAGGCGTCCCGCTTCGGCATCATGAATACCGACGAGGAGGGGCGCATCTACGAGTTTGAGGAAAAGCCGAAGCACCCAAAGAGCACGAAGGCCTCGATGGGGATATACATATTCAACAGAAAGACGCTTGCGGATTATCTCCGCCGCGACGAGCTGAACCCGAATTCGTCGAACGACTTCGGCAAGGATATCATCCCCGCGATGCTCGCGGACGGGCTCAGAATGTATACGTTCCCGTTCCGCGGCTACTGGAAGGACGTCGGCACGCTTTCGTCTCTGTGGGAGGCGAATATGGACCTCTTGGGCTCGGAGCCTAAGTTCGTGCTCCATGACCGCGACTGGCGCATATATTCGAGGAACAACGCGGAGCCGCCGCACTTCGTCGGCGAGAACGCGGAGATAAGCAACTCCATCGTCACCGAGGGCTGCAAGATCTGGGGCGTCGTTGAAAACAGCGTCCTTTCCGACGGCGTCGTAATCGAGGAGGGCGCATACGTCTGCGACTCCGTCATAATGAGCGGCGTCCGCGTCGGGCGCGGCTCGCAGGTCAATTACAGCATCGTCGGCAGCGGCACCGAGATAGGCGCCGAAAGCTCTGTCGGCAGACCGAAGAGCGCCGCCGAGGGCATCACGCTCGTTGCTCCCGGGCTTACGCTCGCGTCGGGCACCGTCGTTCCCGACGGGACGATGCTCAACGCGTCGGGCACGAAGTGAGACGCGGGATTTGAGCCGCAAAGAAAGGAAATTGCGAAATGTCAGCAGCAGGAATAATTTTCTCGAACATACATGACGCCAATATCGCGGATCTGACGCGTATGCGCACGCTCGCCTCAGTCCCGTTCGGATGCAGGTACAGGCTGATAGACTTCACGCTTTCAAACATGGTCAACTCTGGCATAACGAACGTGAACGTCATCACCCACTACAACTACCACTCGCTGATGGACCACCTCGGCAGCGGCAAGGACTGGGATCTCGCGCGCACGCGCGGAGGCATAAAGCTTTTGCCTCCGTTCGTTTCCGCGTTTGCGAACAACAGAAACGCGCTCTACGAGACGCGCCTTGAGGCGCTCAAGAGCATAAACGACGCCGTGACGCATATCCAGGACGACTACGTTGTCATGTCGGACTGCGACGTCATATGCAATATCGACTTGAACGATATCATAAACGACCATATCGAGCACGGCGCGGACATGACGATAGCGGTCAAGCACGTCAATCTGACGCCCGAGCAGGCGAGAAACACGACGATGTTCACCTCGAACGAGAACGGTGAGATCACGGACATAATGTCGTATCCGACCGATTTTTCGGGCGAGGCGGACGTATCGCTCAACATCCTCGTCATGAGCAGCAGCTATCTTAAGACGATAGTGCTTGACGCGATAGCGCACAACTACGTCAGCATGAACCGCGACGTTATAGGCCGCAACATAGGTCACGCGAACTTCCGCGTATACAGATACGACGGCTACTTCGCGGTCATCTCATCGATGGCGGAATATTTCGCCCATTCGATGGAGCTCATCCGCGACGCGGGCGTCAGGCGCGAGCTCTTCGAGACGAAGAACCGCCCGATCTACACGAAGGTCCGCAATTCCGCGCCCGCGAAATACGCGGACGGCGCAAAGGTGAAAAATTCCCTTATCGCCGACGGATGCGTGATAGAAGGGCAGGTCGAGAACAGCATACTCTTCCGCGGCGTCAAGATAGGGAAGAAGACCGTCGTCAAAAACTCGATACTCTTCCAGGACACTTTCACGGGAGACTCCGTCTCGCTCAACTGCGTCCTGACGGATAAGGACGTCGTCATTCGCGACGGCGTGACGCTTTCGGGCGCCACCTCGATGCCGATATATGTCGCAAAGGGCAAGATGATCTGACAAAAGAAGCGAAGCGGCAGCCGAGGCGCCCGAAACGTGCGCCTGTATGGGTGCCGCTTCCCGTCATAATAACGGTACTAACCGTTGAAAATGCGCCGTATTTCTTCATTTTGTTACATGAATTTACGGTTGCATTCGATGCGGAATTGTGCTATACTATTCCTTTAGTAACGGACGTAAAAAAATATCCGGATACTCAAAAAATTAAGGAGGGACAGACATGAAAGTTTTATTCGCAGGTTCTGAAGCAGTTCCGTTCGCATCCACCGGCGGTCTCGGCGACGTTTTGGGTTCACTCCCGGCAGCGCTGAAGGCGGCGTATCCCGAAAGCGATATCCGCGTTGTAATGCCGCTTTACGGTTCGGTCTCGCAGGAGTACAGAGACGGCATGACGCGCGTCTATGAGACGTATGTCAAGCTCGCATGGCGCGACCAGTACTGCGGGATATATCAGTATGATAAAGACGGCGTGACGTTTTATTTTATCGACAATGAGTATTACTTCAAGCGTCCGTCTCTTTACGGCAGCTATGACGACGGGGAGAGGTTTGCCTTCTTCGGCAAGGCGGTCCTCGACCTCATGGGCTGTCTTGATTATTTCCCGGATGTGCTCCACGCCAACGACTGGCAGGCGGCTGCGTCGGTGCTCTATCTGCGGACGCTTTATTCCGGAGACGAGCGCTACCGCCGCGTGAAGGCTGTCTACACGATACACAATATCGAGTATCAGGGCGTATTCGGCACGGAGATACTCGGGGACGTTTTCGGCCTTCCGTCAACGGTGCGCGGCATCGTGGAATACGACGGCGACATCAACCTTACAAAGGGTGCCATCGTCTGTGCGAACGCGGTGACGACGGTATCGCCGAAGTATGCGGAGGAGCTTCAGGGCGAGTTCTATTCTCACGGGCTCTACCATGTGCTCCGCCTCTACCGTGACAAGCTCTCGGGCATTATAAACGGCATAGACACAAAGCTCTACGACCCGGAGACTGACCCCGTAATCGCGAAGAATTACAGCGCGCGCGCGTATTCCGGAAAGCGCGCCTGCAAGGAGCAGCTCCAGGCTGACCTCGGGCTTCCCGTTTCGGCAGACGTGCCGCTCGTCGCAATGATTTCCCGCCTCGCAAAGCATAAGGGTCTCGACCTCGTGCGCCGCGTTATCGAGGAATATCTTGCCGACAACGTGCAGTTCGTGCTTCTCGGCACGGGCGACTCGGAATATGAAAGCTACTTCTCGTACCTCGCGCGCCGCTATCCCGACAAGGTGCGCACGCTCCTTCAGTTCAACAAGGACCTGTCGCACAGGATATACGCGGGCGCTGACATATTCCTCATGCCGTCGCAGAGCGAGCCGTGCGGTCTCTCGCAGATGATAGCGTCCCGCTACGGGGCGGTGCCAGTAGTCCGCGAGACCGGAGGACTTTACGACACGATAAAGCCGTACAACGAGTACACGAACGAGGGCAACGGCTTCACATTCACGAATTATAATGCGCACGATATGCTTTACACGCTGCGTTACGCCACGAGCATTTACCGCGACAAGAAGCGCTGGGTCTCCCTCATGCGCCGCGCGATGAAGTGCGATTTCTCATGGGCGAAATCGGCAGAGGGCTATATGGCGCTTTATGAGAGACTATAATTTATTCTAAAAAGGACAAAAAAGGATACCCATGAGCAAGAAAGCAAGCGAACGTGTGATAAGGGAGGAGCTTGAGCGCAAGCTGTCCCAGTATTTCAACACAACGGTAGAAACGGCGACGAAGGATCAGATCTATAAGGCGACCGTCATGACCGTCAAGGACAGACTCACCTCGATGAGGGCCGAGTATAAGAAGGACATAAAGAAGGTGCGCGGCAAGCGCATCGTCTACCTCTGCATGGAGTTTCTCCTCGGGCGTCAGCTCAAGAACAACCTCTGCAACCTCGGTATCGCAGAAGATTACAGGAAAGCTCTTGCCGATATCGGCGTGTCGCTCGACGAGCTCTACGAGCTCGAACCGGACCCCTCGCTCGGAAACGGCGGCCTCGGCAGGCTCGCGGCCTGCTTTATGGATTCGCTCTCATCCCTCGGATACTGTGCGAATGGGTATTCTCTTTGCTACGAATACGGCCTTTTCAAGCAGAAAATAGTTGACGGACAGCAGGTCGAGCTGCCGGACGTTTGGCTCCCCGGCGGGGAATGCTGGCTCGTTCCGCGTACCGACAAGCACATCACCGTCAAGTTCGACGGTCATGTGAACGAAACATGGCATGACGGTCACTGCGACTCGGTGCTTGAGAATTACACCGAGGTGCAGGCTATCCCCTACGACCTCATGATCTCGGGCGCAGACAGCCGCGCCGTAAATACGCTTCGCCTGTGGCGCGCCCGCGGCATGAATCAGACGTTCAACATGAACCTCTTCTCGCAGGGCGACTACATCCGCGCGATGCAGGAGAACACGGCGGCGGAGATAATCACAAAGGTGCTTTATCCGTCAGACGAGCATACGGAAGGCAAGCTTTTGCGCCTGACGCAGCAGTACTTCCTCGTGTCGGCATCGCTCCAGTCCGTTTTCCTTGACCACCTCTCGATGTACGGGACGCTCAACAACTTCGCCGACAAGGTCGCGATACATATAAACGACACTCACCCGGCGCTCGTTGTTCCCGAGCTGATGAGGATATTGCTCGACGAGTACAACTACAACTGGGAAGACGCGTGGGACGTTGTCCGCAGGTGCATCTCCTACACGAATCACACCGTCATGCCCGAGGCGCTCGAAACGTGGGGGGAGGATCTCTTCCGCATCAAGCTGCCGAGAATATATACAATAATCTGCGAGATAAACCGCCGCTTCTGCGCCGACCTCTGGGAGGCGTATCCGGGCGACTGGGGCAGGATCTCGCGCATGAGCATCATCGGCTACGGCCAGGTGAGGATGGCGAACCTGAGCGTTGTCGCGTCGCATAAGGTGAACGGCGTCTCCGCGCTCCATTCCGAGATACTCAAGGACACTATTTTCCACGACTACTACAAGTACACGCCCGACAAATTCACGAATGTTACGAACGGCATCGCGCACAGGCGCTGGCTCTGCTACTCGAACCCGGGTCTTGCGGGACTTCTCGACGAGACGATCGGCACAGAGTACAGGCATAACTCGCTTGCGCTCTCGGAATTTGCCGATTACGCCGACAGTCACGACATACATCTGAAGCTCGAGGCGATAAAGCACGAGAACAAGGAGCGCTTTGCGAAGTATTATAAGGGGCTGACGGGCATCTCGCTCGATACGGACAGCATCTTCGACATACAGGCGAAGCGCATGCACGAGTACAAGCGCCAGCTTTTAAACGTGCTCAAGATAGTGACGTTCTATAACGAGCTCAAGGAGAACCCGAACTCCGACCTCCCGCCGCAGACGTTCATTTTCGGCGGCAAGGCGGCGCCCGGCTACTACATGGCAAAGAACATAATAGACCTCATCTGGAACATCGGCGCCGACATCGAAGCTGACCCGCGTCTGCGCGAGAGGATCCGCGTCGCGTTCCTTGAAGACTACAAGGTCTCCGCCGCCGAGGTGCTCATGCCCGCGTCGGACATTAGCGAGCAGATATCTCTCGCCGGAAAAGAGGCGAGCGGTACAGGCTGCATGAAGTTCATGATAAACGGCGCTTTGACCGTCGGCACGCTCGACGGCGCGAACGTCGAGATGGCGCAGGCCGTCGGAGACGACAACATCTACATCTTCGGTCTGCACACGGACGAGGTCGACGCCCTCTGGCGCGACGGATACCATTCCACGAAGTTCTATGAGGCGAACGACAAGCTCCGCGCCGCCGTCGACAGACTCAACGTCGGCTTCAACGGAAAGTCGTTCTCCAACATCGCGCAGTATCTGCTCCATGCTCCCGGCGTTGCCGACCCCTATATGTGCCTCGCGGATTACGATTCCTACCTTACCGCATACGGTCACGCGCTCGCCGACTACAAGAAGAGCGACGAGTGGTACCGCAAGTCGGTATACAATATCGCCGGCGCGGGATTTTTCTCCGCCGACCGCAGCATAAAGGAATATGCCGACAACATCTGGCATATGAAGAGCATTTATTGATCATACTTCCGACAGGGGAATGCGGGAACGGCTTTTGCTCGCAAAGCCGTTCCCGCAAATCAGGTTTATGAGTGAATTCAGTATCATCCCGCCTTACATCAGGCCGACGCTCGAAAGGTATGTGAGCGTCGGGGGCGAAGAACCGAAATTTACGGCGCACGGCGCATTCCCGCACGGCTCGGTCGTCAGATACGAGCTGAGGCTTCCGCATTCGCTGATGCCGCACGGCGTTGCGATGTATATCTGGCACGAGTCCGGCAGCGAGGCAGTCAGGTATGATATGACGCGCGTGTGCCTCGAAAGAGGAGCTGACCTGTTTTCGGTGACGCTCGATATGGCGGACGTCGCGGGCGCGTTTTCGCAGAGGGTTGGCCTCTTTTATTACGGCTTTGATTTTCTCACCCGCGACGACGGAAAGGTTGGCGTCAGGCAGTCGGGGCGCGACGGGCTGCCGGAGCTCAGGTGGGACGATTTTGCGGACGGCGCGTTTGCGCTCACTATATACGAAAGAAAATATCCCGCGCCGAAGAACTGGTACGGGGGGATAATATATCATATTTTCGTCGACAGGTTCGCGTCGTCGGGCAAAACGACGCCGAAGCCGTATGCCAAAATGGCGGACTGGAACGGGGGTATAACGGAATTTCCGGAATATCCCGGCGCGCCGCTCGCAAACGAGACATTTTTCGGCGGCGACCTTTACGGCATCCGCGACAAGCTCGATTATATCGCGTCTCTCGGCGTGACGACGATTTATCTGTCCCCCGTGTTTGACGCTCATTCTAACCACAAATACGACACGGGCGATTATGAGCGCATAGACTCGATGTTCGGCGGAAAGCGCGCGCTCGATTCTCTTTTGCGTGCAGCGGAAAAGCGGGGCATCAAGGTCGTGTTCGACGGGGTGTTCAACCACACTGGCAGCGACAGCAAATATTTCAACCGCGAGGGCAGCTACGAGGGGCTCGGCGCTTATCGCTCCGAGAAGTCGAAGTATTACCGATGGTTCTCGTTCTCGAATTATCCCGACGAATACGAGTCCTGGTGGGGGATAAAGATACTGCCGCGCGTAAACAGCCGCGACCCTTCGTATATAAGATACATTTCCGGCGAAGGCGGGATCGTGGACACATACACGGAGGAGGGCGTCTCCGGCTGGAGGCTCGACGTCGTCGACGAGCTCTCCGACGAATTCGTAGACGCGCTCGTCGAGCGCGTTCACATCGCCGCCGAAAAGAGGGGCGGAGAGGTACCGCTCGTTATAGGCGAGGTATGGGAGGACGCGTCGTGCAAGATCGCGTACGGACGCCGCCGCAGGTATTTTACGGGCGCGCAGCTCGACTCCGTCATGAATTATCCCGTCCGCTCAGCCCTCATCGAATTTCTGATGCAGGGCGACGCAAGGGGGCTGACGCTCGCGCTCTCCACTATTTGGGAGCATTATCCGCGCGAGATCGTCCACGCCGTCATGAACCTGCTCGGCACGCACGACACGATGCGCATAATAACGGTGCTCGCGGGCGACCCGAGCGAATGGTACACGAACGCGGAGCTTGCGAAAAAGCGCATGACGCCCGAGCAGTACGCAAGGGGTTCGCGGCTCGTCAAGCTCGGCTATATGATAAACGCGACGATACCGGGCATCCCGTCGATATATTACGGAGACGAGGCGGGCGTCGAGGGGTATTCGGACCCGTTCAACAGGCTCCCGTTCCCGTGGGGAAAGGAGGACGTCGATATGCTCTCCTTCTTCCGGAAGATGGGAGCGGTCCGCCGCGAAAACAACGTATACAGGGACGGCGAGCTCTATCTCTGCCGCTTCGACATAGACGGATTTTTCATGTTCGGCAGAGGCGACGGCGACGTCACGCTGTATACCGCGGTGAACAGAGGAGACGGCGTCGTGACGCTCGACTTGTACGGCAAGGCGTGCGAGCTTTTGATCGAGTGCGGAGACGTGACGAATGACGAGGACGGGCGCATTTTGCTCCCGCCGATGTCCGGTGCAGTCATAAAAACGGAGCACGGCATGGCCGTGAGCGCGGAGAGCGCTGCGGGCTGAGGAAATCGCGGACATGAACGAGCAGGAGAGAATAACGAAGCTCGGCAACCCGAGAAAGCCGGAAGCTGACGCCGGGCGCATGATGCTCGAGCGCATGAACGAAAGCCACGCGGAGCTGACCGCTCGGGCAGTCGGGCTGCTCGACATTAAAGACGGCGACAGCGTGCTCGACATAGGCTGCGGAGGAGGCGGTGCGCTCCGGCGTATGTCGGGGCTTATGAAGTCGGGACATCTGACCGGCGTTGACTATTCCGAGGTCTCCGTTGCGCTTTCGAGGGATAACAACGCTTGCGACATAGCCTCCGGAAAAACGGAAATAATCAAGGCGTCCGTCGAGGCGCTTCCGTTCGCGGACGGGACGTTTGACAGGATCTTGACTGTCGAGAGCTTCTATTTTTGGCCGCATCCGGCGGAAAATCTCCGTGAGGTCTGCCGCGTGCTCAGGCGCGGCGGGCGGCTTGTGATAGCTTCCGACGTCTACACGCATGAGAAAATGTCAATGGCGTCGCGGAGCTCTGTCGAAGAGTACGGACTGTTCGCGCCGACGGCAGGTGAATTCAGAAATATGCTGACAAACGCGGGCTTTTGCGATGTTGCGCTCCACACGGAGGCGGGCAGCGACAGAATAATCGTTGTCGGAGTAAAATGACAGTGAACAGGGAAGGCGGAATACACCGCCTTTTCTTTTTGTAAAAACTCAAATTAATTTTTACAAAGCATATTGACATTCATGTCGCACTATGATATTATAATAACAAATAAAGTCGTGATACAGTCTAATGACTGCGTAGACAATACCGTCCGCAGATAATCACGGCTGAATGATGTCGGAAGGGTGGGAGGCAATATGAAAAAATGTGAAAAGTGCGGCACGGTGCAGGATGACAGCCGATTTTTCTGTATCGACTGCGGAGAGAGATTGGGCAGCTCCATGACTGATGAGGAAGAAGCCTCATATCTTGAGAAGGAGTCAAAAAAGACGGAGGAACTCTACGAACGCGGGGAGCCGTTTTATGTTTCCGTCGCAGACAAAGTCCTCGGAGTATTTGCGCTTTTCGCTGCGGCGGCAATGCTGTTTCTCATAATCGCGGGCGAGGTGCGGCTTCAAAAAACGGCAGAGCAGTATCAAACGCCTGACGACGCGCCGCCGTCGTTTACATCGGTCGGCGAGCTTTTCTCTCAAGCCGCGGATGACAAGTACAGCATACTCGTCAACACCCCGGGCTCGGTTCCGTATGATCTGCACAGGTCCTCGGCTTTTGCAATAATTGCGCTTCCGCCGCTTTTGCTGTCGGCGGCGTATCTGCTTATCCCGAAGCTCTTCTGGCGGCTTGAGTCGCTCGGCATACGCATACGGGCCAACATTGTTGACGAGGATATCGCCCCGTCGCCGCTGTGGCTGCTCGCGGCGCGCATTTTAAAGTATGGCCTTTTCGCGCTCGGGATGACCGCGGCAGCTGTTGCGGTTTGGTTCTTCTTTTAACTGAAAAAAACACGGGAGGGGAAGCACTTGCGAATGCTTCCCCTCCCGAATTATTTTTTTAAAATCACACTGTCACGCGTATATAGGTTCGGCGTGATTTCTTATGACGTCCTCGGTGACGGTGATCGTCTTTATGCCTTCGCGGGACGGCGCGTCGTACATGATCGGCTCCATCGCGCCCTCGAGTATCGAGCGCAGACCGCGCGCGCCTATGTTGCGCTCAAGCGCGAGCGACGCCGCAGCGCGCAGCGCGCTCTCCTCAAATCGCAGCTCTATGCCGTCGAGCTCGAGCAGCTTCCTATACTGCTTTGAGAGGCAGTTTTTCGGCTCCGAGAGTATGCGGACGAGCGCGTCTTCGTCGAGCTCGTCGAGCGCGACCATCACTGGGATGCGTCCCACAAGCTCGGGGATGAGACCGTATTTTACGATGTCGTGCGGCGTCACGTCGCGGAAGATGCCGAGATCGTGACGTTCCTTCTTGCTTTTGACCTCGCCGTCAAAGCCTATCGAGCCGCCGCCCTTGCGCTTTTCGATTATCTCGGCAAGACCGTCGAAGGCGCCGCCGCAGATAAAGAGGATATTCTCGGTGTTTATCTCTATGAACTCCTGATTGGGGTGCTTGCGCCCGCCCTGAGGCGGCACGTTCGAGACGGTGCCCTCGAGTATCTTCAAAAGCGCCTGCTGCACGCCCTCTCCCGAGACGTCGCGCGTTATTGAGCGGTTCTCGCTGCGGCGCGATATCTTGTCGAGCTCGTCGATATAGATTATGCCGTGCTCGGCGCGCTCTATATCGTAGTCGGCAGCCTGAATTAGGCGCAGGAGGATGTTTTCGACGTCCTCGCCGACATATCCGGCTTCCGTGAGCGTCGTCGCGTCTGCGATTGCAAACGGCACCTGAAGCGTCTTTGCGAGCGTCTGTGCGAGGTATGTCTTGCCGACGCCGGTCGGTCCGAGCAGGAGCACGTTGGACTTCTGGATCTCGACGTAGTCGTCGTCTGACTTTGACTTCGCCTCGCGGTTCAGGACGCGCTTGTAGTGGTTGTAGACGGCAACGGAGAGCGCGCGCTTTGCAGCGTCCTGCCCTATGACGTATTCGTCAAGCGAGGCCTTTATCTCCCTCGGCTTCGGCAGTGTGTCAAAGGACAGCCCCGCGCCCGCCGGATTTTTTTCTATGTGCTCGTCGATTATCTCGTTGCAGACCTCGACGCAGCTGTCACATATATAAATCCCGGTGGGTGAGGGGATAAGGTACAGCACCTGATGCTCGGTGCGCCCGCAGAAGGCGCATCTGCGCTCGCCGCGCCTTGATTCATTGTTGTTCTGTGGCATATCATCAGCTCCCGCCGCAAAATGCGGCACTAAGTTTTTTTATGCGCGCTTGTCGTAGACCTTGTCTATAAGGCCGAACTCCTTCGCCTCCTCGGCTGAGAGGAAGTTGTCGCGCTCGGTGGCGACGGCGATCTCTTCAAGCGACCTGCCTGTGTTCTTTGACAGGATTGAGTTTAAGCGTTCGCGCGTGCGGAGAATGTGGTCCGCGTGTATCTTTATGTCGGACGCCTGACCCTGCATGCCGCCGAGCGGCTGATGGATCATTATCTCGCTGTTCGGCAGCGCGATGCGCTTGCCCTTTGCGCCTGACGAGAGCAAAAACGCTCCCATGCTTGCCGCCATGCCGACGCAGATTGTTGATACGTCGCACTTGATGAAATTCATCGTGTCATAGATGGCGAAGCCCGCTGAAACGGAGCCGCCGGGGGAATTGATATAGAGCGAGATGTCCTTGTCGGGATCCTGAGCCTCAAGAAATAGAAGCTGCGCCACGACGAGGGACGCCGTAACGTCGTTTACCTCATCGGAGAGGAAAACGATCCTGTCGTTTAAGAGCCGCGAGTAAATGTCATACGCGCGTTCGCCTCTGTTTGTCTGTTCGATAACGGTCGGAACGAGTGCCATTTTTTATACCTCCGTATTTTATATGTTTGTATGGTACACAGTATTATATACCGCGGGCGGGTCGGATAATCGCGTCCCGCGCGCGAATTAAAGTGAAAAGAACCGCCGCTTTTGTCAGCGACGGTCGTTTTCGGGTATTTGTCCGATCATTCCGCCGCACTGTCGGTCGCGGGGGCTTCTTCAGCTGCCGCTTCGGGAGCGGGCTCCTTCGGAGCCTTCTTGCGGGTCGTCTTCTTGGCTGCGGGCTTTTTCGCCGGCGCTTTTTCGGAAGCCTCGGGAGCTTCGGGAGCTTTTTCCGTCACCTTGGCGGCGGACTTTACGAGGTCGACGGCTGCCTTGAGGCGAAGGTCTGCGGCGATGTCCTCGCGGGCGATCGCTTCCTTTACCTTCTCGACCTCCATCGAGTAGACGTCCGCCAGGCGGGCGAACTCGGCGTCGGTCTGTTCATCGGTGACCTCGATGTTCTCGAGCTTCGCTATCTCGGAAAGGGCAAGCCGCGTCTTGACCTGACGCTCCGCCTGAGGTCTGACCTGCTCGCGGAGCTTGTCGAGTGTCTGACCCGTGTATTTCATGTATGTCGAAAGGTCGAGCCCCTGACTGCGGAGCCTCATGTCGTAGTCGCGGACGATATTCTCGGCCTCGGCGTCTATCATCGGGGCGGGGACGTCCGCCTCAACATGAGAGACAAGGTAGTCTATTATCTGCTCCTCGACCTCGGCGTCGGCGGCCTTTTCCTTGCGCTCGCCGATCTTCTTCTTCATGTCCTCGCGGTACTCGGCGAACGTGTCGAAGTCTGAAACGTCCTTCGCAAACTCGTCGTCTGCCTCGGGGAGCTCCTCATGCTTTATGGAATTGATCTTGCACTTGAATACGGCCTCTTTGCCCGCGAGCTCCTTTGCGTGATACTCGGTCGGGAAGATGACGTTCACGTCGAACTCGTCGCCGACGCTGTGGCCCGCGACCTGCTCTTCAAATCCGGGAATGAAGCTGCCGGAGCCGAGCTTGAGGTCGACGCCCTCGCCCTTGCCGCCGTCAAACGCATTGCCGTCACAGAAGCCCTCGTAGTTTATGTTTGCCGTGTCGCCGGTCTCGGCGGGACGGTCCGTGATGTCGAGCTCGCGCGCGTTGTGCTCGCGGACGTGATCTATCTCATGGTCGACTTCCTCGTCGGTGACGGTGAACGTCGTCTTCGTCGCCTCGATGCCGCGATACC
>CANQYV010000016.1 GCA_947628165.1 uncultured Clostridia bacterium
CCGGCGCCAAAGAGCTTATGTGCATCCGTGTTCTCGGCGGTACGGGCAGGCGTTACGCCAACGTCGGCGACGTCGTCATCTGCACCGTCAAGAAGGCCGCTCCCGGCGGCATGGTCAAAAAGGGTGAGGTCGTCACGGCGGTCGTCGTGAGGACTGTCCACGGCGTAAAGCGCGCCGACGGTTCGTTCATCCGCTTTGACGAGAACGCAGCAGTAATTATCAAGGAAGACAAGAACCCGAGAGGAACACGCATTTTCGGGCCTGTCGCCCGCGAGCTCCGCGAGAAGGATTATCTCAAGATCTTATCGCTCGCTCCGGAAGTGCTTTGACGGAGGTGATCGGCAATGGAAAAGAAACTTCATATAAAGACCGATGATACCGTCGTCGTCATTTCCGGCAACGACAAGGGCAAGCGCGGCAAGGTCATCGCGGCATCTCCGGCAGAGGGCAAGGTCATCGTTGAGGGCGTGCACGTCGTGCACAAGCACACAAAGCCGAAGCGTCAGGGCGAGTCCGGCGGCATCGTCGATGCCGAGGGCGCGATCTACGCCTCGAAGGTCCAGCTCTACTGCCCGAAGTGCGGACGCGGCGTCAGGATCAAGCATAAGTTCACCGAGGGCAAGGACGGCAAACAGAAAAAGGTCCGCGTCTGCGCCAAGTGCGGCGAAGAGCTTTGATCGGAGGTAACGTCAAATGGCAACTGCAAGGTTAAAGGTACAGTACAAGGAAGAGATCGCACCGGCTCTCATGAAGAAATTCGAGTACAAGAGCCCGATGCAGATCCCGAAGCTCGACAAGGTCGTCGTGAACGTCGGCTGCGGCGATGCGAAGGACAACGCGAAGGTCATCGACAATGTCATCGAGGAGCTCACGCAGATCACGGGTCAGCGCGCGGTCCCCACGACGGCGAAGAAGTCGGTCGCGAACTTCAAGCTCCGCGCGGGCATGAAGATCGGCGCGAAGGTCACGCTCCGCGGCGACATCATGTACGAGTTCATCGACAAGCTGTTCAACTTCGCGCTCCCGCGCGTCAGAGACTTCAAGGGCATCAACCCGAACGGCTTTGACGGCCGCGGAAACTATGCGCTCGGCCTCAAGGAACAGCTCATATTCCCCGAGATCGAGTACGACAAGATCGACAAGATCCGCGGAATGGACATCGTCTTTGTGACGACGGCGACGACGGACGAGGAAGCAAAAGAGCTGCTCACGCTGATGGGCGCTCCGTTTGAGAAGTAAGAGTAGGGGGAACGTAAAAAATGGCAAAAACAGCTATGATTTTAAAGCAGCAGAAGCCGGCGAAGTTCTCAACGCGCCGTTATAACCGCTGCAAGATCTGCGGACGTCCTCACGCGTATCTCCGCAAGTACGGCATCTGCCGTATCTGCTTCCGCGAGCTCGCCTACAAGGGTCAGATACCCGGCGTCAAGAAGGCATCCTGGTAAAGACTCCTCTTCGGGAGATCCCGCAGAGAAAAAGCAAAAACCCGCTGCCCGGCTGGAAACTTTGCTGGCGCACGGCGTCGACCGCCGCATAAAACCCCGAGAGCATCAAAAGCATATACGGGGCGCGGCGGAAAAGCTGTGACAAGTTTGACCGCGGGCAGGCAGCCGCAGGGAATGCGGCGGCAAGAATAGAATTACTTGCAAAGGAGTTTGAAGAAAGAAATGCAAATGTCAGATGTAATCGCCGATATGCTCACTCGCATCAGAAACGCGAACAGCGCGAAGCATGAGACAGTGGACATTCCGGCGTCAAATCTCAAAAAGTCGATAGCAGACATCCTCCTTTCCGAAGGCTACATCAAGAGCTATCAGATAATAGAGGATGGCAAGCAGGGCGTTATCCGCATCGCTCTCAAGTATGAGAACGGCAAGCAGAGAGTTCTCCGCGGCCTCCGCCGCGTCTCGAAGCCCGGTCTTCGTATTTACAGCAGCTGCGAGGATATGCCGCGCGTCATGAACGGACTCGGCATAGCGATCGTTTCAACGTCCAAGGGCATAATGACCGACAAGCAGGCAAGAGCCAACCACATAGGCGGCGAAGTCCTCGCTTTCGTCTGGTAATCGGGAGGTACGAGAGATGTCAAGAATAGGCAGAAAAGAAATCGTAATTCCCGCAGGCGTCGAGGTCACGGTCGGCGAAGGCAATGCCGTCACCGTCAAGGGCCCCAAGGGAACGCTGCATGACACGCTTTGCCCGAGAATGACGATAGAGGTCGAAGGCAACGTCGCAAAGGTCAGCCGTCCCACGGACGAAAAGGAAGACAGGGCGCTCCACGGACTTACCCGCGCGCTCCTGCACAACATGGTCGAGGGTGTCGCGCACGGCTACGAGCGCAGGCTCGAGATCGTCGGCACCGGTTACCGCGCGGCAATGAACGGCAAGACGCTCGTTCTGAACCTCGGATATTCGCACGACATCAAGGTCGAGCCCGAGGAGGACATGAGCTTTGAGACTCCGTCCGCAACGCAGATAATCGTCCGCGGCATCGACAAGCAGAGAGTCGGTCAGATGGCAGCGAACATCCGCGGCAAGCGCCCGCCCGAACCGTACCACGGCAAAGGCGTCAAGTACGAGGGCGAGAAGATACGCCGCAAGGCCGGAAAGACCGGTAAGTAAAGAAGGGAGCGTAAAACAATGGTATCCAAAAAGGACAAGAACGCGGCTCGCCTCAAGAGACATGCCCGCGTCAGAGCTAAGATCAGCGGCACTCCCGAGTGCCCCCGTCTGTGTGTTTACCGCTCCAATAAGCACATCTCCGCTCAGGTCATCGACGATGTGAACGGCGTCACGCTTGCTTCCGCCACCACGCAGGAGAAATCCTTCGAGGGTCTCGGCTCGAACAAGGCGGCTGCCCGCGAGATTGGAAAGACCGTCGCGAAGAGGGCGCTTGACAAGGGGATCGAAACGGTCGTGTTTGACCGTGGCGGCTACCTTTATCACGGACGTGTATCGGAGCTTGCCGAGGGCGCGCGCGAAGCGGGCCTGCGGTTCTGACTTCGGTTTGTACACTGTTTGAAAAGAAGTTTTTCAAATACCATAGGAGGAAAACATGGCAGAAAAGTTTAATGCGTCGGGCGTCGAGCTCTCTGAGAATATGGTCGCCCTGAACCGTGTTTCCAAGACCGTTAAAGGTGGACGTATCGCAAGATTTGCGGCTATCATGGTCGTCGGCGACGGCGCCGGACACGTCGGATACGGTCTCGGTAAGGCAGCGGAAGTCCCTGAGGCAATCCGCAAGGCAACGGAAGACGCAAAGAAGAATATGATAACCGTTTCCATGAAGGGCACGACGATACCTCATGAGGTCATAGGCGAGTTCGGAGCAGGCAGAGTTCTTTTGAAACCGGCCGCTCCCGGTACCGGTATCATCGCCGGCAAGACGGTGAGAGCGGTACTCGAGCTCGCGGGCATAAAGAACATCAGAGCGAAGTGCCTGCGCAGCAACAACCCCGTCAACGTCGTCAAGGCGACGTTCGAGGGCCTGAAGTCGCTCCGCACCGCAGAGGAAGTCGCGAAGAGCCGCGGAATTTCCGCAGAGGCCGTCAAAGGCTGAGGGCTGAGGAGGACTGCATGGAAAAGGTAAAAATCACACTTACAAAGAGCCTCATAAGCTCTAACCCGAACCAGCGCGCCACAGCGGCGTCGCTCGGTTTCCGCAAAATAGGCGACAGCATCGTTCTCAACGATGACGCCGCCACGGCCGGTAAGGTCAAGGTTCTTTCCCACCTCGTCAAGGTGGAAAAGGCGTAAGCGTCGGCTTTTATGACGCAGAATAACTTGTAAGGAGGAAGAACCATGAAGCTTAATGAACTGTCACCCGCTCCCGGCTCCGCCAAAAAGGCTTGGCGCCGCGGCAGAGGCGTTGGAACGGGCAACGGAAAGACGGCCGGCAAGGGTCATAAGGGTCAGAACGCGCGCTCAGGCGGCGGAGTCAGACCCGGATTTGAAGGCGGACAGCTTCCGTTATACAGAAAGCTGCCGAAGAGAGGCTTCTACAACCGCTTCGGCAAGGAGTACGCGGTAGTCAACGTCTCCGACCTCAACGCCTTTGACAACGGCGCGACGGTCGATATCAACGCTCTTCTTGAGAAGAGAATAGTGCGCAAGCCGCTCGACGGTCTTAAAGTTCTCGGCAACGGTGAGCTCACAAAAAATATTACCGTTATCGCTAAGGTCTTCTCGGCCAGTGCCAAAGAGAAGATAGAAGCTGCCGGTGGAAAGACCGAGGTAGCTTGACGTGAAGAGTTGGTTTACGCCGTTCATCAATGCGATGAAACTGCCCGATCTTCGCAAGAAGATTGTGTATACGCTCGTTGTCCTTCTGATATACCGCATAGGCGTCGCGATCCCGATGCCTTTCGTCAGCGCCGACGTTCTTAACCTTTATATGTTCCAGACGGGCGGGTCGATGTTCCAGTATCTGAACATCCTCTCCGGCGGCGCTTTCGCAAACGCAACGCTGTTCGCGCTCGGTATATCCCCGTATATCACGTCATCCATCGTGATGCAGCTTCTCACCGTCGCCATCCCTGCACTCGAAAGAATGCAGAAGGAAGGCGAAGACGGCAGAAAGAAGATAACGCAGATCACCCGTTATGTCACGGTCGCCCTCGCTCTCATCACGAGCTACGGCTACTACATGCTCATGAGAAATCAGGGCATGCTCGTCAACAACGGCTGGTTCGCGGGCGTCATCATCGTCGCGTGCTACTGCGCGGGCTCCTCGCTCGTCATGTGGCTCGGTGAAAAGATAAATGAGAACGGTATAGGAAACGGTATCTCCATCATCCTTTTCGCCAACATCGTTTCCGGCGGCGCAGGCGCTGTCACGACGATAATCGGCTTCTTCAGACGCGGCGACGTATGGGGCTTCGTTATCCCGATCGCAGCGCTCATCATAGCGCTCCTCATGGTTTACTTTGTCGTGTTCGTTACGGAGAGCGAAAGACGTCTTCCCGTCGTTTATGCGAAGAGAGTCGTCGGACGCAAGATGTACGGCGGACAGAGCTCGAACCTGCCCCTGAAGCTGAATATGTCGGGAGTCATGCCCGTCATCTTCGCAAACTCGATACTCGCGATACCGGCGACGCTGGCGCTTATAATCCCGCCGAAGGACGGCTCGTTCTGGGACGGGACCGTAAGATTCCTTTCGTCCGATTCGTGGTTTTATCCGCTCATACTCTTCATATTCATCATCGCGTTCGGCTACTTCTACGTTTTGATCTCGTTCAATCCGCTTGAAGTCTCGAACAACCTGAAGAATAACGGCGGCTCTATCCCCGGCTTCCGCCCGGGCAGACCGACGGCTGAGTATATCACAAAGGTGCTCAACAAGATAACGCTTATCGGATCGCTGTTCCTTTCGGTCGTGGCGATATTCCCGATCATTGCGAACATCATCTCGAACAACGCTGTCAGAGGCATCGCTTTCGGCGGCACGTCGCTTCTGATCGTTGTCGGCGTCGCTCTCGAAACGGCAAGAGAGGTCGAAGCTCAGATGTCCCTGCGCGGATATCGCGGCTTCCTCGAGTAAGGCGGCAAAAATGAAAGAGAATAAGGCACTAAAGCTCATGTTTTTCGGCGCTCCCGGCGCCGGAAAGGGAACGCAGGCGGAAATAGCCGCCGAGCGGTACTCGATCCCGACGATATCGACGGGCGCGATACTGCGCGAGGCTATCGCCGAGAAAACGGAGCTCGGCAAAATGGCCGCAGGCTATGTCGAGACAGGCGCGCTCGTACCCGACGATCTGATCGTGGGGATAATACGCGAGCGCCTCTCCGAGGACGACTGCAAAAACGGCTTCATACTTGACGGATTTCCGAGAACACTTGCTCAGGCGAGAGCGTTTGAGGAAACAGGCATAGGTCTTTCACTCGTAATTGACATCGAGGTCGACGACGAGCGGATAGTGGAGCGTATGTCGGGCAGACGCGTCTGCGCGGCATGCGGCGCTACCTATCATACGAAGTACAATCCGACAGCTGACGGCGTACACTGTGACGAATGCGGCGGAGAGCTGACGTGCCGGCGTGACGACGACCCCGAGGTCGTTCGTCACCGTCTCGAGACATACCACGAGCAGACGGAACCGCTCCGCGCGTTTTACGAGGAAAAAGGCATCCTCCGCGTCGTGATAGGTCAGGAAAAGCTCGACGACACAACGGCTCTTACCGTTGATGCAATTGAGAGTTACCTCAGAGGTGAGTGACATCTATGATCCGGCTGAAGAATGAAAGCCAGCTGGCGCTCATGAGAGACGCCGGACGGATAACGGGCGAAGCGATACTCGCCGCAGGCGAGGCGATAAAGCCCGGAGCAACTACGGCTCACATTGACAAGGTCATCAAAGCCTATATCGAGAAATGCGGAGCTCATCCGACATTTCTCGGTTACGGCGGATTTCCCGCATCAGCGTGCGTGAGCGTCAATGACGAGGTCATTCACGGCATTCCCTCCCACGAGCGCGTGCTCGTCGAAGGCGATATCGTAAAGATCGACGTCGGCGCGACATACCGCGG
Organism: uncultured Clostridia bacterium; assembly: GCA_947628165.1. Lineage (GTDB taxonomy): Bacteria > Bacillota > Clostridia > Oscillospirales > CAG-272 > DTU064. The sequence continues at coordinate 6,526 of CANQYV010000016.1, forward strand.
CTATACGGGCGACAGCGCGAGGACGTTCCCGGTCGGGAAGGTCTCGCCCGAGGCAGAGCAGCTCATTCGGGTGACAAGGGAGAGCTTTTACGAGGCTCTCGCCGTTATCCGCGAGGGCGCGCGAGTCGGCGACATAGGCAACGCGGTCGACAGCTACTGCCGCAGGTTCGGATACAGCGTCGTTAGACGTTACGTCGGACACGGCGTCGGCGCGGAGCTCCACGAGGACCCCGAGATACCGAATTTCGGAAGAGCGGGGCACGGCATCCGCCTCATCCGCGGGATGACGATAGCGGTCGAGCCGATGGTGAACATCGGAACGCACGAGGTATACGAAATGCCCGACGGATGGACGGTCAGAACGAAGGACGGCTCGCTTTCGGCTCATTACGAGCACACGATAGCGATAACGGAAAACGGTCCCGAGCTTCTGACGAAGGTCGACTGACTGTGAGCAGACGGAAAAAAGAGCCGGTCCGCGAAAGGGCGGAGCCGGATCTGACGTCGCCTATGCTGGGAAATGTAGTCCGTGCCGAAAGGGGCAGAGAGGCGGGAGGCTTCTATATCGTTGTCGGCGGTGCCGGCGCAGACCGCGTCTACATCGCGGACGGCAGAAAAAGACGCCTTTCATCGCCCAAGCCGAAGGGAATATCACACATCACCGTCATGGGGGTGTGCGAGGGCGCCCGAGAGCTTCTGCCGAAAGGAAAATTCACGGACGGCGACATAAGACGCGCTTTGAGGTGCGAAATTGACAAAATGAGCCGAAAGGAGTAGAGAATGCCGAAGGATGACGCAAATGTGATAGAGTTTGAAGGGACCGTTACGGAGGCTCTCCCGAACGCGACGTTCAGGGTGAAGCTGCCTAACGAGCATATCGTTACCGCAAAGATCTCGGGAAAACTCCGCATGAACTATATCCGAATAACGCCCGGTGACAAAGTCACGGTCGAGGTCTCCGTATACGACCTCACCAAGGGACGCATCACATGGCGAAACAAATAATTACCAACCAATTCGTAAACAAGGAAAGGTGACAACACAATGAAAGTAAGACCTTCCGTAAAGAAGATGTGCGAAAAGTGCAAGATCATCAAGAGAAAAGGGCGCGTCATGGTCATCTGCGAAAACCCCAAGCATAAGCAGAGACAGGGCTGACCCGGAGAGTTAAGAGAGGTGATAAACTAAATGGCTCGTATAGCTGGTGTAGACATCCCCAACCAGAAGCGGATCGAGTACGCTCTCACCTATATCTACGGAATAGGACACACGAGCGCTGCCGCTATATGCGAAAAGACGAACATCAACCCCGACACGCGCGCTAAGGACCTCACCGAGGATGAGATCGCGAAGCTCCGTGACGAGATCGAGAACAACTACGTTGTCGAGGGTGACCTCCGCCGCGACGTTGCTCTCAACATCAAGCGCCTCGTCGAGATCAACTGCTACCGCGGGATCAGACACCGTAAGGGGCTTCCTGTGAGAGGACAGCGCACGAAGACGAACGCAAGGACGAGAAAAGGTCCCGCCAAGACGATCGCCAACAAGAAGAAGTAAGAGAGGTGTGACAAAGAAACATGGCTAAGACAACGAAAAAAGTCATAAAGAAGCGCCGCGAACGTAAGAATATCGAGTCGGGTGCGGCACATATCAGCTCCACCTTCAACAACACGATAGTGACGCTGACGGATCTCGCCGGCAACACGATCTCGTGGGCATCGTCCGGTGAGATGGGCTTCAAGGGTTCGAGAAAGTCGACGCCCTTCGCCGCACAGATGGCGGCGGAGCACGCTGCAAAGCTCGCTATGGATCACGGCCTCCGCACGGTCGAGGTGTATGTGCGCGGACCCGGATCCGGACGCGAAGCCGCGATCCGTTCGCTTTCCGCTGCGGGACTTCAGATCACGCTCATCAAGGACGTGACGCCCATCCCGCACAACGGATGCAGACCCCCCAAGCGCAGACGCGTATAAATTCCAAGTAGGAGGACAAATTTCATGGCAAGATATACAGGACCTTCGTGCCGCCTCTGCCGTCGTGAGGGCAGGAAGCTGTTTCTCAAGGGCGACCGCTGTGTTTCCGACAAGTGCGCGGTCGTAAAGAGAGAAGGCGTGCCGGGACAGCATGCGATCTCCCGCAGCAAGGTCAAGGAATACGGTCGTCAGCTCCGCGAGAAGCAGACGGCAAGACGCTACTACGGCGTTCAGGAAAAGCAGTTCAAGAAGTACTATGTCAAAGCCGAGAAAAAGCCGGGCATCACCGGTGAAAATCTGCTCGCTCTTCTTGAGACGCGTCTTGACAACGTAGTATACAGAATGGGCATGGCGTCCAGCCATAAGGAAGCGCGTCAGCTCGTGCTCCACGCTCATTTCTGCCTCAACGGCAAGAAGGTCAACATCCCTTCGATGCTCGTTAAGCCCGGCGACGTCATAACGCTCAAGGAAGGCAGCCGCGATTCTTCTAAGATCAAGGAGCTCATAGAGCGCATGCAGACGGCGACGATACCGAAGTGGCTCGAAGTAGACCGCACGAACGTTTCCGCGAAGGTGCTTTCGATGCCTGCCCGTGAAGATATCGACTTCGATTTCAACGAGCAGCTCATCGTCGAGCTCTATTCCAAGTAATCCTTTTCCCCGATATTATCGCGCTTTCGCGTGACGTATGCGCGGTATATATCAATTTGATGAATAATCCCGTCCGCCTCCGCCCGAGGGGCGCAGGCAGGACAAACACGCACGATTATCATAAAATTGAAAAATGGAGGGTTATGGAATGATCGAAATCGAAAGACCGAATATAACTACCGAGCTCACAAACGAGGACGGAACAAAGGGTCGTTTCATCGTAGAGCCGCTTGAGCGCGGTTACGGTGTTACTCTCGGCAATTCGCTGCGCCGGGTGCTTTTATCGAGCCTCCCCGGATACGCGGTCTCGTCCATAAAGATAGACGGCGTGCAGCATGAGATCTCGACTATCGTCGGCGTCCGCGAGGATGTGACCGAGATAGTTCTGAACGTCAAGGGCATCGTGGCGAAGCTCCATTCCCAGAGCCCGAAGACCGTCACGATAGACGTCACCGGTCCGTGCGACGTGACCGCAGGCGATATCAAGGACGATGTCGATATCGAGATACTCAATCCCGATCTTCACATCGCGACGGTCGGCGAAAATGCCCGCTTCTGCATGGAGCTTACCTTCGACTACGGCCGCGGGTACGTTTCACAGGAGAAGAACAAGCAGAACCACACGGCGGGACTGTCGTCAAGCGTGTCCGCTCCCATAGGGATCATATATACGGATTCGATATACACTCCCGTATATAATGTGAACTACACGGTCGAGGACACCCGTGTCGGAAACATCACGGATTACGACAGGCTGACGCTCGAAGTTGAGACGAACGGTACTATATCGGCAAAGGAAGCGGTTTCTCTTGGAGCCAAGATACTCAACGAGCATCTCAACCTCTTCGTCGATCTCTCTGATGAGGCGAAGAAGGCGGAGATCATGGTCGAACGCGAAGAGACCATGAAGGAGAAAGTTCTTGAGATGACCATTGAGGAGCTTGACCTGTCCGTCCGCAGCTTCAATTGCCTGAAGCGCGCGGGGATAGATACCGTCGAGGACCTTATCAACAAGACAGAGGACGAAATGATAAAGGTCCGCAATCTCGGCAAGAAATCGCTTGAAGAAGTGGAACAGAAGCTGCACTCACTTGGGCTCGACCTCAAGAAGGAAGAAGAGTAACTCATCTTCCCGTGCAGAAATTATCCTAAAACATCGAAGGAGGTAATACGGAAATGCCCGGAACCAGAAAGCTCGGCAGACCTACCGCACACAGAAATGCGATGCTTCGCGGCATGGTGACGTATCTTCTCGAGAACGGATCAATCGAAACGACTCTGACGCGCGCGAAGGAAGTTCGCTCGCTCGCAGAGAAGATGATAACGCTCGGAAAGACAAATACGCTCGCAAGCCGCAGAGCCGCGCTCGCTTATATTACTAAGGAGGATGTAGTCTCGAAGCTCTTCTCCGAGATAGCACCCAAGTACGAGAGCAGAAACGGCGGTTACACGCAGATCTATAAGCTCGGACCGCGCCGCGGCGACGCCGCAGAGATGGCGCTCATCAAGCTCGTAGACTGAAAAAAGAACATCTGAAGAGAGAAAGGCTCGGGGAAGCAAATTTGCTTCCCCGAGCTTATTTTATTCTCCCCTTATGATTATCTCCGCAAGCTCCTCTGCCAAAAGCTTCGCCGCTGCTTTTGCCTGAGAGAGCGTGTTTCCGCATGAACCGACCTCAAAAAGCAGGGAGCCGGGTGCGTACTGCTGATAAAACGCTCCCGTTCTGACAGACATCTTTCTCGGAAACGACTGCGAACGCGAAAACAGACGCTCCTGAAGGTGAGCGGCGAGCGTCAGATTGTCGCGCCAGTTTGGATGATCAGAGCCGCGCGCGTCCGTGCCGATAAGTATCATGACCTGCGCCGTCTCGACTCCGTCGATAACGGTCATGGGGCGGTACTTTGTATAGTCAGCGGCGATTATGGAGTCGCGGTGCACGTCAAACACATATTTTATGCTTGGATATATCGCTATGTACTCGCGCACTGCGGCTGAGGAATTTGAATATGCCTTCGAGTATGAGTCCTTGTCGAACATCTCGGTGCAGTGCAGGGTAGGTATGCCGCGGCTTTCTAGCTGCTCGGCAATGACGGAGCCGACCGCGACGACGTTTTGGGTTATATCAGTCGAACGGAAGCTGTCTTTGAGACCGTATGAATCAGATCCCTCCGGGCTGAAGCTCTCAGTTCCGTGCGTATGTATTATGAGGACAACGGGAGCGTTTGGGTCGTCGGGATGGAGGGCTTTGAGCTCTTCGAGCGGCGGAAGCACAAATTCGCTGTCCGCCAAAAGCGGCAGATCGAGCGCATAGTCGGTCTGATTGCTGCACGCAAGCCCACGTTCGGCATTTGTAGAAATATCTGTCGCCTTTATGGGATACCGCTCGCCGCCTGCGTCGTCTCCCGTTCCGCCTTCCGCCTCGCCGCCTGCGCTCTCCGCGCCGCCGTCTCCGCTCCCCGCGTCGGAGCCGTCCCCGAACTCGACCATTTCTATATCGGGTTTAGACGGACGCATAACATTGTCGTCGGACGGAGCAGAATTTTCTTCAATTGCATAAGTTCCGCCGAATGCAAGGCAGGAGAGGGCGTTTACGCAGTTTGGAATGAACGAGCCGACGGCGGACATTATCTCAAAATACGCGGCGGCGAGAAAAACGGCAAAGAGCGCTGCGCGAAGAAAAAATACGGACGCCGAAAGCGGCGTTATGCGGCGAGACGCGGCGTTTGCCGACGGCGCGGCGGAAATGCTCTCCCCGTATTCCGCTGTCGGTTCGGCGAGACTGACATTCTGCCGAAGGGGATCCGATACATCGGCTTTATCGACGGCATCTTCCGGGATGCTGCCGCCGATCGTTTCGCGGATATGCGGCATGCGGCCGGCAGAATCGTTTGTCATTTCGTCATTCCTCCCCGAAGCACGCTTTTTCGGTACATTCATATGAAGCGGCGGACAATGATATGACAAGGATATGGATGGAAGATGAATATCACGACGTGCGGCACATCAGATTTACGGCGTCCGAAATGAGGCGCGACATTTCCTCAGTGACAACGTCGCTTTCCTCCGGTGTTACGAAAAAGCTCCGTCCGCCTTCAAGGACTTGCCGGAGTTTTTCCGAGCCGGAGCCAAGGTCGACGCCGCCTGACTCAAGCGCGTCACAGACGAGCGTTGAGGAGTTGACAACGGTGGGAACGCCGACGGTGACGACGGGGATCCCGACGGTGGAGACCGTTATTTCCGTCTGCCTGTTTCCTATGCCGGAGCCGGGAGATATCCCCGTGTCCGTTATCTGTATCGTTGACGCGAGCCGCTCGCATGAACGCGCCGCGAGCGCGTCCACAAGTATTATGACGGTGGGGCGGACAGTCCCGGCAACGCCGCGGACGACGTCTGCGGCCTCGACTCCCGTCGATGCCGAGACGCCGGGCGAGATGGAGAAAACGCGGCAGCAGCCGAGTTTTTCGTAAAGCTCGCGCCTCTCAAGGCGAAGGCGTGCCGTCACTGTGACGCCGTCCGCGGTCTTGGGCCCTACGGCGTCCGCGGTCATTGCCCGGTTGCCGAGCCCGCATATAAGAATGGGGAGATCGGGCCGCGGGCGCTCACCGGAGGCGGAGAGCACGGCGTCGGATATGATATCGGAAAGCAGCGAAACGAGGGAGGCACGTTTTTCGTCCTCCCAAAGCCATGGCTTGCGCGCGGTCACGGTGACGTATGTGCCCGCAGGGCGTCCCGCCGTCCGTTCTCCCTCGCCCCCAGTTACGATGAGGGACGAGACGGGGATCCCGTCGCGCTCGTATTCGTCAAAGCTGACGCCCGCGGCGTTTTCTTTGTCTATATCGGCTTCTATCGCGAGGTCGGTGCGCCTGTAAAGCGACGACTCGATATTTTTGCCGTCTGCCACAAATGTTTTCCTCCGGTGTGTTTATCATCCGTCCTATTTTGCGCCGGAATGCGATATAATATACGGTATGGGACGTCAGCGCCGCATGATATACATCAAGCAGTGGTATTTGACGCAAGAAATATGTTCATTGTGCACAAAAAAATACGTTTTAATTGTGCAAATGACTGAAACTTGCATCCATATGTAAATATTTTATTGATTATACGCTTCTTTAATGATATAATATGTTGAGGTCAGTATCTCCGTGTATTTGCCCGGAGCACGAACTCTTCTTATCATTTATTTATGCCGAAAGCATAAAAGGAGGATATATCGTATTATGAAAAGAGCATTGTCACTTCTTCTCTGCGCCGTTATGCTTCTTACAGCGCTGTGCGGCTGTACGACGCTCGCAAAGGACGAGGAAACCGGAGGTGATGACAAGGGTGCCATCATACCCATGTACCTCGGGACGGAGATGTATAACTTTGACCCTGCCCTCGCGTATCTGAACGACTCGAACGCCAAGATACTCAGCCTGCTTTATGCAAAGCTCACTGATATTGATAAGAACGGCAAGCTCAAGCTCACGCTGATCGATCACTGGGAGGTGACCGAGGACGATGCGCTGAAGGAATACAAAATGAAGATAACGCTGAAGGACACCAAGTGGTCCGACGGCGTCGCGCTTCAGGCCTCCGACGTTGTCTTTGCGTGGAAGCGCATACTCAACGTCAACTTCGACTGCGAAGCTGCCTGCCTCCTCTTTGACATAAAGAACGCACGCGCTGTCAAGGACGGCGTCAAGACGATAGACGACCTCGGAGCTACCGCACCGGAAACGCTTGTCGTCGAGATCGAGTTCGAGCGCAAGATAAACTATGAGCAGTTCCTGCGCAACCTCTCGAGCATCGCGCTTGTTCCGCTCCGTGAATCCGTCGTCAGCAGATCTTCTGACTGGGCTCAGAGACCTACATTCATAGTCACGAGCGGTCCGTTCACTCTCAAGGCTGCTACATACGGCAAGGAACTCAGACTTGAGCGCTCCAACTACTACTTCCTCAACACCGACAAGGATAAGCACGTTGACAAGTACGTCATCCCGTTCAGACTCAAGGTCGACTACTCGAAGGATCTCAGCTACTTCACCTCCGGTCTGACGACCGAAAACTGGGGCAGCAGAGTGTTCTACACGAACGAGATACCGCTTAACCAGCGCAAGGATTATGCGGATTATGTGGAGGCGTCCGACATCATGTCGACGCACGCATACTACCTGAACCTCAACAATCCGCTCTTCGCGGACGCAAGAGTGAGACAGGCGCTCTCCCTCGCGATAGACCGTGAGCATGTTGCAAACGACATTGTCGTATATGCAAAGCCCGCGACCGGATTTGTTCCTTACCTTGTAACGAACGGAAAGGCAAAGACCTCGTTCAGAGAGGCAGGCGGCGACATTATTGAGGCGTCCGCAAACGTCGAGCGCGCAAAGCAGCTCCTCTCCGAGGCAGGCGTGAACGGCGGCGATATCATAATAAGATACGCCGCAAACGACCAGGTCAGCGAAGCTGTTGCAGCATACGTTGCCGAGGCTTGGTCCGGCATAGGCTTTAACGCGAGAGCGCTGCCCGTTTCGGCAACACCCGTCGTAGACGACACGATAGTTGTTGACAACTTCCACAACTTCTACAGCGTTGATTCCGCCGCCGAAAATGCGTGGGATGTCCTCGCAATCGACTTCCAGTCGCTCTCCGAGGAGGCGTTCTCCTCACTTGCTCCGTTCGCGGTCGGCTTCTCCGGAAACGGTGTCGATATGACGAACGACGAATATCCGGCGACCGGTCACCTCACCGGCTATGCAAGCGATGAGTACAACGCGCTCATCGAGTCCGCATATGAAGAGCTCGACTCCGAGAAGAGAGCCGAGATACTCCACGACGCGGAGAAGAAGCTCCTTGAGGATATGCCCGTAATACCGATAATATTCAATCAGGAAGCTCATCTCATCGACGACAGCGTAGTCAGCGGATTTGACCATGACTTCTACAACATGACGATATTCAACCGCGTCAAGATGAGCAACTACATGGATTGGAAGCCTTATTTCGAGGACGTTATAGTCGAGTAATTCCGCAAAAAATCGATAATACAGAATGCTCGAAGGTGAGGGGACTTCGTCCCTTCACCTTCGTTATATAATATAACCTGCGCAAGGCTGACTGAGCCTTATTGCAGATAAATAAGAGGAACAAATGCAAAAGGCAGGAAGAGACAAGAATTACGTCAAGGTTTTCATACTGTATCTTTTATGGAACATTGATATGCCGCTCGACTTTGCGACAGTCAACGATATAATGATACAGGACGGATACGTCGGGTATTTTGATTTCGCGGAATGCTTCGGCGAGCTGCTTGACGACGGACATATATCGGAAGAAACAGGCGAGGACGGCACGGCAAAATATCGCATAACGGAGAGCGGCAAGCACGTCGCCGAGAACCTTTCGGGAGATATTTTTGAGGAAATACGCGACAAGAGCTTAAAAAGCGCGCTGAGGCTTCTTTCCTTCCGCGAAAGGAAAGCGGAGCTGCGTTTTTCATGCGAGCCGATACCGGAAGAGAGCGGAGGCGGGTTTGAGGTGACCTGCGAGGTAAAGGAGCACGGCTGCGTCACCTGTTCGGTCACACTCAGGGTAGACGTAGAGAGCCGGGCGGACGCAATAAAAAAGAATTTTTATGAGCACCCCGAGGCGATATACAGGGGCGCCGTAGCTCTGCTTTTGGGGGATGTAAAATATATCCTCTGAAAATTAGCCGTATTTTCTGCAAAAAAGTACACTTTTTTTGAGCAAAATGCGAATTAAACTGTTGACTTTTCTAAAAAAAGTGGTATAATGACTGTATAAATCATATGATTTATACTTACCATAAATATCGACCGTTGTCGGGTGCAAAACGACACGGCGGTACGCTTTTTCTCTTGCGTTGGTGTTTCGGGGTATGAGCTCTGACATGGAAAAAAGAATACTGAAGCTGCTGCTTGCGGTCCGCGTCGGCGATGACGATGCGTGCGCCGAGCTGATACGCATTTATTCACCTCTTATAAGCGGGCTTGTGAGGAGCACCGTTTCGCACCTGCCTCCCTCCGCTCAGACGGATGAAGACGAGCTTTTGCAGGAAGCTGCGATAAAGCTGTATCAGGCGGCGCTGTCATATGATCTTCACGGCAGCATGAGCTTCGGACTTTATGCCAAGATATGCATCAGAAACCGCATGATATCGCTTTTGAGACGTCATGCCGGAGACGCAGGCGTGCAGACGGTTGAGCTTTCCGAGGAGATCGCCGTTCCCGAGGAGGATGAGGACCCGTCGGAGACGCTTTTGCGTGCCGAACGCGAGCGCGAGCTTGACGAAAGGATAAAGAGCATTCTTTCGCCGCTCGAATATGAGGTATACAGCATGTATATCGACGGAAGCAGGACCGGCGAGATAGCGCAAAAGCTGTCGGTTGGAAATAAGACCGTTGAGAACGCAGTATACAGGATGAAGACCAAGCTCGGCAAACTGTTTTTATGAATATATCGGCAAATATGCCGTTATATTATATAATATGCCCACATAGCTCAAAAAGAGCGATGCGCAAGCAGGGATGGCGGTGCAAATCCGTCTCTGGGCACAAAACTACATATTCTAAGTGAGGATGAACCATGTACGAAGACAAGACACTTGTGTGCGTGACCTGCGGAAACGAGTTTACTTTTACCGCAGGTGAACAGGCGTTTTACGCCGAGAAGGGTCTGATGCACGAGCCGAAGCATTGCAAAGCCTGCAAAGACGCGAGAAAGGGCAAATATGATGCCGTCTGCGCTGACTGCGGCAAGCCCTGCAAGGTAAACTTTGAGCCTTCAGGCGACAGACCAGTATACTGCAACGAGTGCTACGCCAAGAGAAAAAGACAGTAAAGACATGTCCGAAAAGAGCCGCGCTTAATTGGCGCGGCTCTTGGTTTTTGCGGGAATTTTTGCCTCCGGGATTCAAAAAAACCTTGAAAAGCTCGTTTTTCATGCGTTTTTCGCCCCAAAAAATATATACAAACGGTGCGCTTTGTGGTATAATAGATGGGTATAATGATGAGTTGATGCTTTCGGAGGCTGCGCGCGGCGATGCCGCTTTGCTTTCCAACATCTTTTTGATCACTGACGGCTGCCGTGACGCTCTCATTCGCGTGCCCGGTCGTCAGGCATGCGCAGAAGATATTCGCGCGGCGCTTTCCGCCGACGTCGTGCGGGAACAGATGCATTTTCGGCGGAGAACTTTCTTTGAAACGGACAAAACGCAATGGCAAACACGACCGAGTATAAAAAAAGAAGCCGCGGCAGCTTCGGGGAAACGGCTGTTCCCGGAGCCGTTATCGGGCGCAACGCGGTGCGTGAGCTGTTGAAGTCCGGCAGAGACGTAGAAAAGATATTCTGCAAGCGCGGAGAGCGCGAGGGCAGCATAACGGAGCTTATTGCCGCCGCAAGGTCGCGGGGAATACCCACGGTCGATGTGGAGATACAAAAGCTCGACGCGATGTCGGGAGGGGCGAACCATCAGGGCATAATAGCCATAGCTTCCGCGTGCGAATACGGAACGCTCGACGATATATTTGAAAACGCCTCAAAGAGCGGACACCCTCCGCTTATTGCCATTGCCGACGGAGTCACCGATCCGCAGAATCTCGGTGCGCTCATCCGCTGTGTTGACTGCTCAGGAGCCAACGGACTTATAATCCCGAAGCGAAGGTCTGCCGGGGTCACCCCTGCCGTGACAAAATCGTCGGCGGGAGCCGTCGAGCATGTGACCATCGTGCGCGCGACTAACCTGTCGGATACCGTCTCCGAGCTGCAGCGCCGCGGCGTTTGGGTGTTTGCTGCGGAGGCAGGCGGCAAGCCATATTATGAGTGCGATTTCACCTCGCCTACGGCGATAATATTCGGCAGCGAAGGGGACGGAGTGCAGAGGCTGCTCCGCGAAAAAAGTGACTTTATCGTGTCTATACCTATGTACGGAAAAATCAACTCCCTCAACGTCTCGTGTGCCGCGGCCGTCCTTCTGACGGAAGCGGCTCGGCAGATGAGAAAAGGTTGAGTCGGGGTTTTAAAATATATAAATAAAAAGCGACCCAATTTTCCACAAAAAAGAAAGCGGGGAAAAGAAAAAGCATGGATGAAGAGAAGCGCGAAAGCAGGGTAGATATAAACGAGCTTCTGAATAAATATATCTCCGACAGTGAAACCTCCGACGCGGCAGAAAGCGCCAAGCGCCCGAGAAGGCGCATGGCGGCAAAGCGCTCGCCGGAGCTCATTGACGAAGAAAGGCCGTCAGCTTCTTATCAGGATGACGCGGACGCCGCGGGGACGTATCACGACGACACGGCAGATACAGCCGATGCGGATGACATAGTCGACACGGCAGATACAGCCGATATAGCCGATACGGACGACGCGGAGAACGCCGGAACGGATCAGGACGCCGTATGGCAGTCTGAGGCTTCGGAGGCAGACGCGGGAGATAATGCGTATACGGATGTGCCTGCCGACGACGGTGAGGCGTCAGATGAGGAAAGCGAAGTTACGGGCTCCGGATTTACCCAGATGTCGGATTATGTGCACGAGGATGCCGCGGGATATACCGGCGCCGTCGAGGACGGCACGGCTGCCGCAGACTCCGATGCAGATGATGCAGATGCAGATGATGCAGCCGATGCGGGTGACGACACAGATGACACGAAGGTTTTCGAGCAGTATATGAACGACGACGCGCCGTCATACGACGGAATAATGGGTGCGGAAACGGAACCCGCATCCGATTCCGGCGTTGAAGATGCCGGTGTTGATGCCGATGCAGATTCCGGGGACGGGACTTCGGCTGACGACCAGAACGCCGCTCAGCTTTTCACGGACGAGGACGGCGAAATAGACGAGTTCGACATGAACATCCTGCTCGGTCTCGGGCTCGATGATGAGCTCGAACAGACTGTCGGCACGGAAAAGGTCACGAAATTTGTCGAAAAGCAGCAGGACGACCTTCACAAGATCGTGACCGTCAACCGCGAACGCGCCTCACTCGAGTACGAATACATGAACAAGACGCAGACAAAAGAGGTCGCGGACATGTATGTCGGCTCGTACAGGCGTGCGAAAATAAAGCTCGCGCTGTCGGTCGTGCTTACCGTCGTGCTCCTTTTGTTCGAGTGCCACGCCACGTTCGGGATAACTCTCGGCGGAGCGCTTTCTCCGACGATGTACCCCGTCGTATACATCATGGCAGGCCTTCAGCTTGTCCTTTTGGTCGCCGCTCCGGCGTGGAAATCGATATGCTTCGGCATAAGAGACTTTTTCCGCGGAAAACCGACCGCGGCGAGCATCGCGGGTTTCTCCCTTATATTCAACGTAGTATATAATATCACACTCGCGGCCTTCAATGCATTCAACGAGGTGACCCCGGAGACGTTCAATCTTCCCGTCGCATGCACGTTTGTCATGCTTTACGTTTGTGAGCTCATAAACATCCGCGGACAGATAACGAGCTTCGGTATAGTTTCGTCCGGCAAGAAAAAATACGCGCTGTCGAGCCTTTCGATGGCGGATTCACACCTCGAGCACGAGGCGTTCTCCGATCTCATGGAGGAGGACGACAAGGCTGAGGACATAAGCGTCCTCAAGGTTGAGGCAGCCGATTTTGTAGGCGACTACTTCCTGCGGACTAACAGAAACCCGGGCGGCAGAAAGTTCATAGGCTTCCTTGTTCCGATCGTTGTCATAATCGCGGCGGCATTCTTCGCATATAAGTTCAACGGCGGCACCGTTTACGACGGCGCAAGAGCCGCGATATCGGTGGCACTCATGTGCCTGCCCGCGTCCGTGTTCTACATGTTCTCGCATCCGTTTTACAGGGCGGTTTCCCGCGCGGCGGAGGACGACTGCACGATAATAGGCGAGGGCTCCGTCGAGGAATACGCAGACGCCGCGATAATCTCGTTTGACGATCTGAGCGTTTTCCCCTCAATGGGCGTTAATGTCCGCGGCATAAACGTTTTCGGCAATCACAGGATCGACCGTGTGCTCTACACGGCGGCAAGCGTTTTCTGCACTGTGGGCGGTCCGCTCGCCGACGTATTCGACCTTGCAACGCGCGAGATAGGCCATTCGGACGACGTTACGGTCGAGAGATGTCTGCCGGGACTTCTCGAAGTCACCGCTGACGGCTCGAACGTCATGTTCGGCTCGATAGACGCGATCGAATCCGTTGGAGTCAGGATACCGAAGCCGCTCCTCGACCACAGAGATGACGATTTCGGAGACAACGTCTCGATAATGTATATGGTCGAAAACGGCAAGTTCATCGCACGCATGCTGATCCAGTACATCGTCGACGCCGATTTCGAGTTCATTCTGAAGCAGCTCGACCGCAGCGGTATGTTCGTAGGTATAAAGACTTTCGACCCGAATGTGACGGAAGCGTTCATAGGCAGGCAGGTGCAGCTCAAGGATTATCCTGTCAGAGTCATAAGGTGCAAGTCGCTCGAGGACAAGACGCAGCTCACGGATACGACGATAAGCGGCCTCATCTCGACAGACTCGCCGAAGTCTTTGCTCCAGACGGTGACTCTTTGCGAACGCGTCCTTCATGCGCGCAGCATAAATACGATGCTTGCGGTGATATCGCTGTTCGTCAGTCTGCTTGTGGCGGCGCTCTCCCTTATATTCTCCGCGCTGACCATCACGCCGCTGTTCGTAACGCTGTATCAGCTCTTCTGGATAATTCCGATGTTCGTGATCTCGCGGATGATAGTGTCGTAATAAAAAGGGGGATCGAACGATCCCCCTTTAAGGTTTATAAAAAACGGTGTGGGCGTGAAAAAATTTTTTCATGCGCAGATCCGAGCGCTTTTCCCGAGAAGCTCGGACACCCATATATGAAAGGAGCTTTTGCAAGCGTTCGGCGCAAAGGCACGGTGCCTGAAATGGACTACAAAAAATACGGAAGCATACTTCGCGGTGTCAGCAAGCCCGCGAGATACACGGGAAACGAGCAGGGGCAGACGGTAAAGGACAAGAAGGACGTCCGCTGCCGCTTTGCGTTCTGCTTTCCCGACACATACGAGATAGGAATGTCAAATCTCGGCGTGCGTATACTTTACGGCGCGCTGAACTGCGAGCCGGACGTCTGGTGCGAGCGTGTTTACGCTCCGTGGGTCGATATGCAGGAGCGCATGAGGGAATACAATATCCCGCTCATGGCACACGAGAGCGGAGACGCGATATCGGAATTTGATATCGTTGCGTTCACGCTCCAGTATGAGATGTGCTATACAAACGTGCTCATGATGCTCGACCTCGGCGGCATACCGGAGCTTGCGGCGGACAGGGGAGAGGACGACCCGATCGTCATCGGCGGAGGCCCGTGCGCGTACAACGCCGAGCCCGTCGCGGACTTTTTCGATATTTTCTCTATCGGAGAGGGCGAGGAGGCGCTGCCCGAGCTCGCGAGGCTGTATATAAAAATGAAAGAGGACGGGACATACTCAAGGCAGGCGTTTTTGTTTGCCGCGGCGACTGAGCTCGAGGGCTTTTACGTTCCGTCGCTTTACCGTGTGGAATACGCGCCGGACGGGACCATATCGGCGTTTGAGCCCGTTGACGAAAGAGTGCCCGTGTGCGTAAAGAAGCGCATAGTAGAGGATTTCGACGGCGCATATTTTCCCGTCGATCCCGTCGTCCCGTACACGGAGGTCGTTCACGACAGGATAATGCTCGAGGTATTCCGCGGCTGCATCCGCGGCTGCCGCTTCTGCCAGGCGGGCATGATATACAGACCCGTGCGCGACAGGAGCGTCGAGACGCTCTGCCGCCAGGCGGAGGAAATGTACAAAAACACGGGATACGACGAGATCTCTCTCACCTCGCTTGCGATAGACGATTACACCTGCGTTGACAGACTGACGGACGAGCTGATCGAATGGACGAACAAAAACAAGGTCTCCCTTTCGCTCCCGTCGCTTCGCGCCGACAGCTTCACAAAGGAGCTGATGGCGAAGATAAGCGGCGTCCGCTCGTCGGGACTGACGTTTGCGCCCGAGGCGGGAACGCAGCGCCTGCGCGACGCGATAAACAAAAACGTCCGCGAGGAGGATATATTAAACGCTGTGAGAATAGCGTTTGAGGCGGGGAAAACGCAGGTCAAGCTATATTTCATGATCGGGCTCCCGACAGAGACGGATGAGGACGTCCTCGGTATACCGAAGCTCGCCTCGGCGGTCATAGACGAGTATTACAAAACCGAATGCAGGAACAAAAAGCGCCCGCCTCAGGTGACGATATCGACCGCGTGCTTCATACCGAAGCCGTTTACGCCGTTCCAGTGGGCGGAGCAGATAGACAAGGACGAATTTGTGCGCCGTCAGCGGCTTATCGCGGACAACATCCACGACAGAAGAATAAAGTATAATTTCCACGATTCCGAGGTCTCGTTCATCGAGGCTGTGCTCGCGAGAGGCGACAGAAGGCTCGGGCGCGTGCTCTCGGAGATGAAGAAGATGGGGGCGTGCTTCGACGCATGGGACGAGCATTTCTCATACGAGAGATGGCAGAAGGCGTTCGAGCTCGCATCCGTCGACCCCGATTTTTATACGAGGCGCGAAAGGGCGGCAGACGAGAAGCTGCCGTGGGACGTCATCGATATCGGCGTGACGAAGAAATTCCTTCTTCGCGAGTATGAGGCGGCGAAGCAGAGCCGCCCGTCAAAGAACTGCCGCGAGGGCTGCTCGGGCTGCGGTGCAAGTATATACGGAGGTGATACGCTGTGCAGGAAAATGAAAGAGCAGTAATGACGCCCGTCCGCGTCGCGTTCAAAAAGACGGGCTCGCTCGCGTATATCTCGCACCTCGACCTTATGAGGACTGTTTCGCGGCTCCTTGTGAGGGCCGATATCGGCGTCTATTACACCGAGGGCTTTAATCCGCATCCGAAAATAGTTTTCGCCCTGCCGCTCTCTGTCGGCACCGAGAGCGAGGCGGAGCTCTTTGACATAAAGGTCACGGGCGAGGCGGACTGCGGGAAGATAAAGGACGCGCTGACGCGCATTTTCCCGCGCGAGCTGCCTGTGACGGATGTGTATGTGCCCGAAAGAAAATTCCGCGAGATAGCGTCCGCGGAATATGAGATATTCATCTGTCACAAAAACTTGACGGCAGGCGCGCCGGAGACGGTCTCCCATATGATGTCCTCGCCAGTAGTCGAGGTAAAGAGGACGAAAACGGGGGAGCAGGAGTGCGACATAAGGCCGTTTATCGTCTCGATCGAAAGCGAGATGAAGGACGGCGGGCTCCTTATTGTGACAAGGCTGTCCGCAGACCCCGAGCACTATCTCAACCCCGAATATGTCGTTAAAGCCGTGGGCAGGGTGCTCAGGCTCGGGGAGTATGACATAAAGCCGGGCGGCGACTACTACACCGTCACGCGCAAATGCATCTTCGACGGCGAGGGCCGTCCGTTCAGATAAAAGGGAGCTTTTGTCTCACATGATGTTGCGCCATGACGGGATGCCGAGCTCCCTTATGTGAAGGAGCTCTTCCTTGAGCTGACGGCAGACGCCGAAGTATTCGGTATCCGTGTGCTCCCGCTCGCAAAGCTCCGAAAGCGCTGCGATCAGTCCCTCTGTCCGCGTCGCCTCTTTTCTGTGTATCGTGACGCATACGGTGGATTTCGCCTCGTCCCAGATCTCGGCGACGTTTTTCACCTCATACGTCCTGTTTTCGGCAGGCGCGTTTTCGGCGTCGGTTACCGCCGATATCATGCGGTCGGCGTATTCGTCAGTTGTTATGGCGGCGACCGTTGTCACGGTGACGACGATGAACAGAAGGACGAGCGCTATGATAAATGACTTCACTGCTTTTTTCTCCCCAAAATATCAATATCGTTTTAAAAATCATTTTTCCTTTTTTATAAGCGTGACCTTGTCCGTGTCGTCGCAGAGCATGAGAAGGACGTCGCGGCATCGAAGGTTTGCCTGACGCAGCCTGCCCTCGACAAAGGCCTTTGTCTTGCCGGAGCAACGGAGGTTTTCCTCGATAAGGCTCCCGTCGATTATGAGTGCGTGCGAGATGCCGCTGTCCGCCGGCACGCTGCCGCCGATAACCTCGCCGACTTCGTCGATGTTCGGCGGGCGCATGCCTATCTTGGGGAAGACGGAGAGCATTCCGTCGTCCTCGACGATCGCGTAGTTTATTTCCTCGATGCTGCCGTAACCTTTCTGCCTCAGCTGGCCCAAGAGCTCGCTGCAGCTTATGCGGAGGCGGCGCAGCTCGCGCTGATCGAGCACTCCGCGCCGTATGAGCACGCTCGGCTTGCCGGAGAACAGGCGCCGCATACGGACGCTTTTGACCGACAAAAACGACGTTATGACCTCGAGCGAGATTATGAGGGCTACGGGAAAAGCCATATATAAAAGCGGAATATCGGGGTCCGAGATGGGGAGCGCCGCAAGCTCCGACAAAAGCAGCGTCGTGACGAGCTCCGAGAGCTGAAATTCTCCGATCTGGCGTTTTCCCATCAGCTTCATCGACAGCTCGAGGATGACGTAGATGATAAATGTTCGTATTATGACTGTCGGCATAAAGGCGCGCCCCCGCTTCTTTCTTTTTTCATACATATGTTTCGCAATTCCGCGCGGTTTTATGCCGAAACGCGCAAAGAGGTATTGAAACGCGCACATAATTGATGTATAATATGGCAGTAAGAAAAAACTGACGGGAGCCTTTTTTCGTGAAAAATCTTTTCTGGGTCATTCTCATATCAATGGTACCTTTCATAGAGATAAGAGGTTCCGTCCCGGTCGGCGCGGCGCTCGGGCTGTCGTTTCCCGAATGCTTCATCGCAAGCGTTATCGGAAATATGATACCCGTGCCGTTCATCCTTCTTTTTATAAAGAAGATACTCGGCTGGATGAAGCGGGTCGAGAAGCTCGCGCCCATCGCCGAATGGGTCGAAAAGAGGGCTGACTCGCGCTCCGACAAGGTCACAAAGTACGCGGTATTCGGACTCGCGCTTTTCGTAGGCATCCCGCTCCCCGGGACCGGCGCGTGGACAGGCTCACTTATCGCCGCGCTGCTTGATATGAAGTTCGGATACGCGGTGGTGTCGGTGTTTGCTGGGGTTCTGCTCGCGGGCTTCATCATGAGCGGCATATCATACGGCTTTCTCGGATTTCTTTCATTTCTCGCGTGACAATTTTTTTGGAGATAAAAAACATGAGCGAAAAGAAACTTTTCACCTCCGAATCCGTGACGGAGGGTCATCCCGATAAAATTTCGGACCAGATCTCGGACGCAATTCTTGACGAGCTTCTGCGTCAGGACAAAAACAGCCGCGCCGCGATAGAGACATTCTGCACGACGGGCTTCGTAATGGTTATAGGCGAGGTCACGACGACGGGATACGTCGATATTCAGAGCACCGTGCGCGACGTCGTCCGCGAGATAGGATACGACAGGGCGAAATACGGCTTCGACTGCGACACCTGCGCCGTCGTGAGCTCGATCCATGAGCAGAGCCCCGATATCGCGCTCGGCGTCGACAAGTCCGCGGAGGCGAAGTCCGGCGAGATAACGGACAAATATGACACGGGCGCCGGAGATCAGGGCATGATGTTCGGCTTCGCATGCGACGAGACGCCGGAGCTCATGCCGCTCCCGATATCGCTCTCTCACAGGCTCGCAAAGCGGCTGACGGAGGTCAGAAAGAGCGGCGTGCTCTCATATCTGCGCCCTGACGGAAAGTCGCAGGTGACGGTGGAGTACGACGAAAACGACAGACCCGTAAGAGTCGACACGATAGTCGTCTCCACGCAGCATTCGCCCGACGTCGAGCTTGAAACGATACGCGCCGACATAATAAAGCATGTGATAAAGCCCGTCGTTGACGGCTCTCTCCTTGACGAGAAGACGAAGATATACGTCAATCCGACAGGCAGGTTCGTTATAGGCGGTCCCGCCGGCGACAGCGGACTTACCGGCAGAAAGATCATTGTCGACACATACGGCGGATACGCCCGCCACGGCGGCGGCGCGTTCTCCGGCAAGGACCCGACAAAGGTCGACAGGACTGCGGCATACGCGGCGCGCTATATCGCAAAGAACATCGTTGCCGCAGGGCTCGCGAGAAAGTGCGAGATACAGCTTGCATACGCCATCGGCGTCGCGCGCCCGGTCTCCGTCAGAATAGACACGTTCGGCACCTCGGACGTCGACGAGGCGGCGCTCGGCAAATATATAAACGAGCACGTTGACCTTCGTCCGGCGGCTCTCATCGAGAAATTTGACCTTCGCCGCCCGATATACAGGCAGCTCGCTTCCTACGGTCACATGGGCCGCGAGGATCTCGGGGTGAGCTGGGAGAAGACCGATATCGCGGACGAGCTTCGCGCCGCGTTCGGAAAGTAAGTCAAAAAACAAAAGCTGCCGCGGGGGAGAAGCCGTAAATCGGTCTTTCCCCCGCGAAAAATACAAAGAAAGGAGAGGGCAGATGGAGGAAAAGGGCGAGATACTGGCGATAAGCGGCGTTGTCGAAGAGCTCAGATACCGCAACGAGGACAACGGATATACCGTTGCCGACGTCGAGGCGGACGACGGCGAATTTTTGACCGCGGTCGGGATCATGCCCTATGTCGGAGAGGGCGACGCCGTAAAGATGTACGGCCGCTGGAGTATGCACGCAAGCTACGGCAGGCAGTTTTCGGTCGAGAGCGTCGAGGTCAGCCTGCCCGTCGGCGCCGTTGAGATACAGCGCTACCTCTCCTCCGGCGCCGTAAAGGGTGTCGGCCCCGTGACGGCGAAGCGCATTGTGGAGGCTTACGGCGAGGACACATTCGACGTTATTGAGAACCATCCGGACTGGCTATCTGAGATAAACGGCATCTCAAAAAGAAAGGCGAAGGAGATACACGACAGCTTTATGGAGCGCGCGGGCTCGCGCGCCGTAATGATGTTCTGCCGCGATTATTTCGGTCCCGCCGTGTCGATGCGCATTTTCAAGGAATGGGGCGCCGCCGCCATAGACATAATAAAGAAGAACCCGTACCGCCTCTGCGGAGAGATAAGCGGGGTCGGATTTGAAAAGGCGGACGAGGTCGCGATGTCGCTCGGCGTTGCGCGCGACAGCCTCGAGCGCGTTGAAGGCGCAATTATTTTCGTGCTCTCGTATAACGCGGCGGCAAACGGTCACGTCTTTCTCCCGAAGGAAAAGCTCTTTTCCTGCGTCTTTGAGCTGCTCGGCATCGGAAGGGAGAGATTTGACGAGGCTGCGTCGCGGATGGTATCGGCACGCAGGCTGTATATCGAGAAAATAGATTTTTCGGGTGCGGCGGTCGAGGCGTGCTACCTTGACACATATTACAGGGCGGAGCACGAATGCGCGGAGAGAATATACGCGCTCGACAGGATGTGCCCCGCCGTCGACGCCGGAGATATCGACAGATTTATAAAGATGCTCGAGCTGCGGTACGATATAGAGTACGCGGAGGGGCAGCGCGAGGCGCTGAGAGACGCGCTGAGAGGCGGCGTCATGGTCCTGACGGGCAGCCCCGGCACGGGAAAGACGACGGTCGTCAGGGCGCTGCTTGAGATATTCCGCATTTTGGGACTCGACAAAATCGAGCTCGCGGCGCCAACGGGGCGCGCCGCAAAGCGCATGAGCGAGGCGACGGGAGAGGACGCGAGAACGATACACCGCCTGCTTGAAATGGAGTATAACGAAGGCTCGTACCCGCGCTTCATGAGAAACGAAAACGAACCGCTCGATGCGGACGTAATAATAATAGACGAGTCGTCGATGATAGACATAATGCTGATGCAGGCGCTCCTTCGCGCGATAAGACCGGGCGCGCGCCTTATCCTCATCGGAGACTCGAATCAGCTCCCGTCGGTCGGCGCGGGCTGCGTGCTTTGGGACATAATAAACTCTGGCACCGTAAGGACCGTGTGCCTCACGGATATATTCCGCCAGGCGGGGGAAAGCCTTATCGTCACGAACGCCGCGCGCATCAATTCGGGCGAGTATCCCCTGCTGACGGAGAAGAACCGCGACTTCTTCTTTCTTCCGAGAAGATATGACGACGAGATCGCGAATACAGTCGTCGACCTGTGCTGCAACCGGCTGCCGAGGGCATACGGGAAAGAGGTCGCGGACGGCATACAGGTCATCTCCCCGTCGCGCCGCGGCGCCCCGGGGACGGAGCTTCTGAACGCGGGACTTCAGGCCCGGCTCAATCCGCCCGAAAAGGGAAAGCGCGAGCACAAGGTGAGGGACACCGTTTTCCGCGAGGGAGACCGCGTCATGCAGACGAAAAACGACTACAAGCTCGAGTGGTACCGTGACGGGACCGTATCCGTTTCTCCCGACGGCGAGGACGAGCCGGACGGGATAGGCATTTTCAACGGCGATATCGGAACCATCGAAAAGATAGAGCCGGAGCACGAAAGGATGGTCATCCTTTTCGACGACCGCCGCGTATATTACGATTTCGCCTTTGCCGACGAGCTCGAGCTCGCCTACGCGATAACGGTCCACAAGAGCCAGGGGAGCGAATATCCCACCGTTATCATACCGATGTATAAGTGCGCGCCGATGCTCATGACGAGGCACATGATATACACGGCGATAACGCGTGCGTCAGAGCGCGTCATCCTCGTCGGCAGGGAGGACGTCGTCCGCATCATGGTAGACTCCGTTTCCGACGACAAGAAATACACGGGCCTCTCCTGCCTTCTTGCGCGCGAGTTCGGGAGGCAGAGGTGAGATTTTCGGAGAGACTGTCTGGACTTTTTTACCCTGAGCGCTGCATACGGTGCGGCGGCAGGACTGAGGGGAAGGATGTGCTCACGCGCCTTTTCTGTCCGAGCTGCGCCGAGGCGTTCAAAAAAGCGTGCGAGTCACAGTGCACGTCATGCAAAAGACGGCGCTTTGAATGTGAGTGCGTGCCCGACGCGCTGTTTCGCGCCGGGATAAACAAGTCATACGCGTGCTTTGCCTACGATAAGGAAAGGCGCAGCTCGCCGACGTCGAGACTCATTTTTTCGCTCAAGGACACGGGCGAGCGGCGCGCAACGGCGCTTGCCTCGCATCTTCTCGCATGGCGCATCGCAAGCTCCGGCCTCGCCGACGCAAAAGAGGGCGAGCGCGAGGACGACATAGTCATAACATACGTCCCGCGCGGCAGGAAAAATGTACGTCTTTACGGCGAGGATCATATGAGACAGGCTTCAAAAGCGGCGGCTGAAATGCTGCATCTCGGATTTTCGGACGTATTTGAGAACTCCTCGCGCGGGGAGCAGAAGGGGAGGAATGCGGCAGAGCGCGGCATCGCGGCGGCGGAGACGTTTTCTCTCTGCCGGGATGCCGATTTGGCAGGAAAACGGCTGATTATAACGGACGACATCATCACGAGCGGCGCGTCTCTTTCGGTGTGCGCGTCCCTCGCTTTCGGCGCGGGAGCGAGAGAAGTTTCGGTTTTTGCGCTCGCAAAGGCCGAAAAACGGCGCCGTCAGGCAAAAGAGCGCGCGTAAGTTGTCGGAATTGGCGACCTATTTGGGGTTGCATTGACACGAATTTTCATATATAATTGTATATAGGCAAGTGTATTTTTGCGTTTGCCGTGATATTTTGGATAATTCTTTTATATATATGTGTGACGCCCGCATTATGCGGGCAGCGTGAAGAGGATGAGAATATAGAGGATACAGCAGATGTTTCAGAGAGATATAGGAATAGACCTCGGCACGGCGACCGTCCTTGTCTATGTAAAGGGCAAGGGCATAGTATTAAAGGAGCCGTCGGTCGTTGCGATAGATAAGAATACGGACAGGATATTGAAGGTCGGCCGAGAGGCGCAGCAGATGCTCGGCAGAACGCCCGGCAACATCGTCGCGATACGTCCGCTCCGGGACGGGGTCATAAGTCAGTACGAGATAACGCTCCGCATGATACAACACTTTATCAGGCAGGCGAGCGGACCCGTCATATTCAAGCCCCGCGTCATGATATGCGTTCCGAGCGGCATCACGGAGGTCGAGGAGCGCGCCGTAGTCGACGCAGCAACGCAGGCGGGCGCAAAGAAGACATACCTTATTGAAGAGCCTGTCGCCGCGGCGATAGGCGCAGGCATAGATATTTCCGTTCCGAACGGGAATATGGTCATAGACATAGGCGGCGGAACGACGGATATTGCCGTCATCTCGCTCGGCGGCGTCGTCGTGTCCGAGTCGATAAAGATCGCGGGAGACAAGTTCGACGAGGCGATAATAAGATACGTCAGGAAAAAATACAGCGTCCTGATCGGCGAGCGGACGGCGGAGGCGATAAAGATCGCAGTCGGCTCCGTCTGGACAAGGGAGGAACGCAAGTTCATAGACGTCAAGGGGCGCTGCCTCATAAAGGGACTGCCGCGCATGATACGCGTATGGTCCGATGAGATGATAGATGCGCTCGACGACCCGGTCTCGGAGATAGTGAACGCCGTCACCTCCGTTATCGAACGGACCCCGCCGGAGCTCATCGGAGACATCGTCGCGAACGGCATCGTCATGACGGGCGGCGGCAGCCTGCTTTACGGGCTCGATTATCTCATCACGAACGTCACGGGCATTCAGACGCGCGTCGCCGACAAGGCGGTCTCATGCGTCGCGCTCGGGACGGGCAAATCGCTCGACAATATCTCGATGCTGCCGGAGGGCGCAATAAATATTTCGCGTTCGAGGACTGAGAAGCTCGGATAAGAGAATACGCAAAAATGAAAAAGATAGTATGTGTCGCGGCAGCGGCGGTATTGGTCCTCATTGCCGCATTCCTCCTGTCGGTCCCGTTTATAAACGACCACATTGCGGAAGACACGGAGCGGGGGCTGAAAAAAATTCCGCTGCCGGAAGCAACGGAATTTATCGAGTCGGTATCCTGCGCGGGAAAGCTTGTGGGCAACGGCAACGGGATGCAGTATTTCGGCGCGCTCCTTTTGAAAAGCGAGCTTTCCGCGGATGAGCTCCAGGCATATTATTCGGATGCCGCGAAAAACAGCGATCTTCCAGAATGCTTTGTGAAAGAACAGTCGGGCAAGAAGATCGACGCTATAGAACACAGAGAGCTGCAATTTGAGTGTGATGATTTTTCCGGCGGCTTTTATATAGTCTATGCCTGGGGAAATTACGGCGGGCTCTTTTCGGAGCTCGATATTCGCGGACATTGAAAAATTGAACGAAAACGACCGCACGGGTGGGCATCCCCCGTGCGGTCGTTTTTGTCGGAGCTTGAAAGCGCCTGTAAAATTATGTTTATTCAGTTTCCAAGGGGGAACTTCCCCCTTGGGAGCTTCTCACTCCGGGACCTTGCTCATGACGGTATTGAGAAAGTAGTTTCCCGTGTTTTTGCTGTCTTTGACCTCGCCTGCCGCGTCAAGATCGTTGAAGTGCCACCATTCCGAGGCGAGCGGCGTCATCCCCGCGTCCGTGCAGATCTTCTGGAGCAGGAACGCCTGATCGTTCATCGTCGGGGCAGGCGTCGCGCGCTTCCACGCCGTTTTGGAGCTGCCGGAAACCGGAGATTTAAGGCAGGCGGCGGCGTAGCTCAGCTCGTGCATCGCCGTCGGCATCGCGAGCTCTTCGTAACCTGACACGTCTGTGTATATGTAGTCGCCGATGAACGCCGTCTCGCTCTCCGTTACCTTGGCGAGCGTGACGTCTATCGCGTAGCCGCGCTGGTGGTTTGAAACGCCGGTCGCTATGAACCAGCCGAGCGACCAAGGCGGCGTCGCTATGCCGGCATTGACCTCGGGGTCGACATCGGCGAGCAGACGGAGAAATTTTGCGACGTTCTTCTGCGTTTCGGCGGGACGGAACGTCTCATATATGACGAGCGTGTTGCCCTCGGCGAGCGCCGCCTGCTGCGCCGAGCAGATCTTCGGCGCCATGAGATAAAGGACGGGCATGATATATTCCTCGCGCCCGAGCCTTTCGTTGTAGGAATATGCGTCAAACAGTTTTTCTCCCGAGACGCCCGGGATTTTTTTGCCCGAAGAGAGGAAGAGGGAAGCCTTTGCGTTCGTCGCGTTGTATACAATAGACGGGATTACATCCGGCAGGTTGATAAAGCAGAATTTGTGCGGTATGAAGCCTTTCGCGTCGTCGGATACGATGTGCCAAAGCTCGCCCTCCTCGGAGATTATGCGGAAGCATTCGCCCGGGACGAGAGAGCCGACGACGGCTGACGAAGTGTCGGAGGTTTCGTGTATATCGGTGGCTACAGAGGCGTATCCGCTCGCCCCGCTGACGGGGAGCTCGAGCCTGCCGCCGGATGTGGCAAGATAATCGGTATATTCGCGCCCCGGGTCGCCGCCGGGAACATGATGTATAGTCTGCTGCTCGCCCGACGTCTGCGGCACATCGACGGTGTCGGTGTTCTTCTCGGCAGTGTCGGGAGGCGTCGGCGTGTTGGTGTCGTGGGCGAGGCTCACGGAGAGACCGAGAATGCACAAAAACACAGCCAGAAAAATGCTTACCGCTCTGACGAATTTAACGATGCTCTTCGTCTTCATGAGCATACCTTTCCACATTCCGCAAAAGCGCGGAGATTTTTTTCGATACAAAATAAGTATATCACACAAAAAAGCATTTTGCAACGCCAAAAAGCGCCGTATCGGTTTATTCCGAAATGCAATAGAAAGTGCATTCGATTTGCGGAGAAAAAAGCATTAATGTTTTGTGCAGTATAAGCATTAATGCCTGCCGAAATGCAAAATTCCCAAAAAAATGCTCCGACGCCTGTGCACCGGAGCAAAAAAAGACAAGTTATTCAAATGTATAA
>CANQYV010000017.1 GCA_947628165.1 uncultured Clostridia bacterium
CACGGTCATAACAAAGCTGCTCGACGCGGGTCTCTACCCGTACACGAAGCGCTACCTCGGCACGTTCGCAAACCACTTCTCGACGATAGGGCTTGTCGGCATGAACGAGGCGTGCCTCAACGCAAGGTGGCTCCGTTGCGACCTCACCGACCCGAAGGCACAGCAGTTTACGAAGGATGTGCTCAACCACATGAGAGAGCGCCTCTCCGACTATCAGGAGAAGTACGGCGACCTCTTCAATCTCGAGGCGACCCCGGCTGAGTCCACGTCGTACCGCCTCGCTAAGCATGACAAGGAGCAGTACCCTGACATCATCACGGCAAACGAGCGCTGCGGGACGCCGTATTACACGAACAGCTCGCA
The DNA here is from genome assembly GCA_947628165.1 of uncultured Clostridia bacterium. Classification (GTDB taxonomy): domain Bacteria; phylum Bacillota; class Clostridia; order Oscillospirales; family CAG-272; genus DTU064. The sequence goes on from CANQYV010000017.1 coordinate 364, forward strand.
TCTGCCCGTCGGCTTTACCGACGACGTATTCTCCGCGCTCGACATACAGGACGAGCTTCAGACGCTCTACACGTCCGGCACCGTTTTCCACGCGTTTCTCGGCGAGAGACTTCCCGACTGGCGCTCGACGGCGGCGCTCGTCCGCAAGATAGCGGAGAACTACAAGCTGCCGTACTACACGATGTCGCCGACGTACTCGATCTGCCCCGAGCACGGATATATAGTCGGAGAGCACTTCGAGTGCCCGGAGTGCGGAGCTGAGACCGAGGTATACAGCCGCATCACGGGCTACTACCGCCCGGTCCGCAACTGGAACGCGGGCAAGGCTCAGGAGTTCCGCGACAGGCTCGAATACGACGTCGGCGCGTTCATACAGAACGAGGTGCCCGAAAATACGTCCGCATCTGCGGAAAATGAGCCCGCAGAGCAGTTGGTGGCGTCCGGCGGGGAGAACCTCTACCTCTTCACGACCGCGACGTGCCCGAACTGCAAGATAGCGGTATCTCTGCTCGACCGCGCCGGAATCGGCTACGATAAGCTCCTGGCGGAGGAGGACCGCGAGCTCACAAAGGAGTTCGGCATACGCCAGGCGCCGACGCTCGTCGTCGTCAGAGGAGACGATACGGAGAAATACGCAGGCGTCGCAAACATCAAGCGCTATATAGCCGGAGAACCCGCGAAGGCATAAGAAAAGCTTCGGGGGAGGGGGAAAACTCCCTCCCCCGTCGTCGGTTTTAAGGCTCCCCGGAGCCTTTTTTATTGGAGGAAAGTATATGTACGATATTATTATAATAGGCGCGGGTCCCGCGGGGCTCACGGCGGCGATATACGCGCGGCGGTCGGAGAAGAGCGTGCTTCTGCTTGAAAAGGCGGCGTTCGGCGGGCAGATGACGTATTCCCCGAAGATAGAGAATTATCCAGGCCTTCAGTCCGCATCAGGCAACGAGATCGCGGACGCGATGGTGACGCAGGCGCTCGAACTCGGAGCCGAAACGGAGCTTGAGGAAGTCACTGGCATCACGGAGGGCGGCGCGCCCGACTATGTCAAGACCGTGCGCTGCGAGAGCGGCGCCGAGTATGAGGCGCGCGCCGTGATAATCGCGGCGGGTGCGGAGCACAGGCGGCTCGGCGTTCCGGGAGAGGCGGAGCTTATAGGAGAGGGCGTGTCGTTCTGCGCCGTGTGCGACGGCGCGTTCTACCGCGGGCGCGACGTCGCCGTTGTCGGCGGGGGCAACTCCGCGCTCGGCGAGGCGCTGATGCTTGCAGACGGCTGCAAAAGCGTCACGGTGATTCAGAACCTCGATTTTCTGACGGGGGAGAAGACGCTTCAGAACTCGCTCCTTTCCCGCGAAAACGTAAACGTCATATGCGGCGTCACGGTCGATAAGTTCATAAAGCGTGACGACGGCAGCTTCGGCGGCGTCACCGTGAAGCACACGGCGGACGGGAGGACGGAGGATATCGTCTGCGACGGCGCGTTCGTCGCCGTCGGGCTTGAGCCGAAGAATAAGCCGTTCGAGTCGATGACGAGCCTTGACGAGGCGGGATATATCATGTCGGACGAGACGTGCGTCACGGAGACGCCGGGCGTTTTCGTCGCCGGAGACTGCCGCACAAAGACCGTTCGCCAGATAACGACGGCGACCGCAGACGGCGCCGCCGCAGCAGTCGCCGCGTGCAGATATCTCGGGTGAGAGGATAAAATAAAACGGGGGAAGGGCTTTCCGGCGCGTCTGCGGCGGCAATGAAAGCCTTTTCCCCGATTTTTTTCGCCTGTGCATGCTCACGGCGCGGAGATTGATAAATTTTCCGCTCCCCGTCACCGTTATTTCACATGACCGACATTGTATCTTTACGTTATTTGGGTAAAATCACATCATAAAATTTCTTTGGAGCGTGCGCTCATGAAAAAATATAAATTTGTGCCGGCAGCCATGGCGGTTTGCCTTATTTTGTGCGGATGCAGTCCCGCGGTTTCTAAAAACGGGGGCGACGAGACCGGCGGCGTGACGGGAGAAAATAACGATATAAAAGCGCCGTCGGATACGTCGGGAAATAATGACGTCGTGACGAGCATCGACCCCGATGATGTGTTCTCCGCCCGCGACCTCGAAACCGATTACGACGAGGACGGCGCCGTCAGGCTGACGCTGTCGGAAGGCGAAAACCTGATAACGGAGGCGGGCGTCTACATCCTCTCCGGAAATGTGAAAAACGGCTCCGTCAAAATTGAGGCGGAGAAGAGCGACAAGATACAGCTTGTGCTCGACGGCGTCGACATAACGAACGAGGGCTCCGCGGCGCTGTATGTGAAAAGCGCAGACAAGGTTTTCGTCACGCTTGCCAGGGGGAGCGAGAATTTCCTTTCGTCAAAAGGGGAGTTTTCACCCGATACCGACGCCGAAACGGGCGATACCGTAAACGTCGACGGCGCGGTCTTCTCACGCGAGGATATAACCTTCAACGGCGAAGGAAAGCTGACGGTCAGCTCCGAGAAGGGCGACGGGATAGTCTCGAAGGACGACCTGAAAATAACGGGCGGCGAATTCTCCGTCAGCGCGCCCGAGGGGCACGCGCTCTCGGGCAAGGACTGCGCCGCCGTCGCGGGCGGCACGCTGACGCTCGTCTCCGGCAAGGACGGCATACGCTCCGAAAACGACGAAGACGCGGAGCGCGGGAACGTTGTCATAACGGGCGGCAGCTTTGAAATAACAGCCGACGGGGACGGAATATACGCAGGCAGGGAATTGAATATTTCCGGCGGTGAGATAAACGTGACCGCGGGCGGCGGCAGCAAAAACGGCGAGCAGCACACGGACGGCATGTGGGGCGGTTTCGGCGGTTTTGGCGGCTTCGGAGGCTCCTCCGGCACGTCGGACGACACCGTCAGCCAAAAGGGAATAAAGGGCGGCGTCGCCGTGTCCGTTTCGGGCGGCGTCATAACGGTCGACACGGCAGATGACGCGGTCCACAGCGACGGGAACGTGAATATTTCGGGCGGCACGGTCTCTATTTCCTCCGGCGACGACGGGATACACGCGGACGGCAGTGTCGTCATCTCGGGCGGCAGCGTCGACATAAAGAAGAGCTATGAGGGCATAGAGGGCAAAACGATAACCGTCTCGGACGGTGAGGTGAGCGTTGTTTCCGATGACGACGGCTTCAACGCCTCCGACGGAACGGGTGATACAGGCGGAATGTTCGGTGGAGGACGCCCCGGAGCCCCGTCGGGAACGGAGACGGAGAGCGGGACGGAAGTATACCTGCTCATTTCGGGAGGAAGAGTATATGTAAACGCGTCAGGCGACGGGCTCGATTCAAACGGCGCGCTCTTTGTCGAGGGCGGCGAGACTTACGTCGACGGCCCGACGAACAGCGGCAACGGCGCGCTCGACTACGCGACGGAGGGCAAGATCACTGGCGGCATAGTCGTTGCGGTCGGAGCCTCCGGAATGGCGGAGAATTTCGGCTCATCCTCGACACAGGGGGCCATTATGTATAACGTCGGCAGCAGCAGTGGCGGCAAAGTGACGCTCACGGGCGAAAACGGAGATGTGATGGCAGAGTTTCAGCCCGCAAAGTCGTATAATTCCGTCGTGATAAGCGCGCCCGGGATAAAAGAAGGCGGCGAATACACGCTTAAGGTCGGCGGAAGCTCGTATGAAATAAAAATGACCTCTCTCATCTACGGAGAGGGAGGCGGCTTCGGCGGCGGACCCGGAGGCGGGGGCGGAAGGCCCGGCGGCTTCGGTGGTCCCGGCGGCAGACGCTGAAAGGGAAGCGGGGGGAAAGAGGTCCCCCCGCTTTTCTATTCCCTCGTATCCGTATCGTTTACAGATACTTTTTCATGCGCTCGATGTTCTGATTTTCAAAATCGACGAGTTCCGAGCAGAGCCTGAATGCCGGAGTCGCCTCCGATATACGGACCTGACCGTGCGTCGCCTCGTTCTGCGAACGCGTTATCGAAACGATGTCCGCGCCGCTTCCTCGTATCATCAGCTCCGCAATATGGGATGCCGACGAGTCAAAGAGCGTCTCTGCGGCGATGCCGGACTTCGCGGCGAAAACCTTGGACTTTTTCTCCTCCTGCGCCTCGATGTGCGCCTCGGAAAGTCCGTTTTTGGCGCGCTCGGCGAAGCTGCCGTAGCCGTTCATCTGAGTGACCATATCGGCTCTGAGCTGTTCGTTTTCGACCTTTGGCAGAAGCGCCATTATCGACTCCGTGCCCATCTTTGAGCTGCGGTAGACCTCGCAGTACATCTCCTTATCGGGTGTGTTCATCGCTTTATCCCGCTTTTGTTGTTTTTTTCTGCGGCACCTCGCCGCGATATTATTGTGCGTCGGCAAAGAAGCCTTCATACCGTACAATTATAGACAAGGCTGCCGCTTTTTTATCATCGAAAATATTTTGGCGCACCGCTTCTTTATGATTGACAAAGGGCCGTTTCGGGAATAAAATATATGTGCGGAAATAAAGAAATCGGAGAAACAAGAAAAACAGATGAACAAGGAAAAAACTCCCGTCAATGTGCGGGCGTTGCTTTCGGAGGCGGCGGCGCTTTTGCTCGGCAGCGCGATATACGGTCTTGCAATCGCGTTCTTCATCGGCCCTTCGGGGACGATAATGGGAGGCGCGACAGGTATCGCGACAACGATCAACATACTGTTCCCGCAGCTGACGATAGGTTCGATGATACTCGTCATCAACATCCCCATAATTCTTTTCGGGTTGAAGATATACGGATGGAGAGTTTTGTGGCGCGTCGTCGTCGCCGTGCTCATGACGTCGACGATGTCGAACCTGTTTGAGCTGTTTCATATGTCTATGACGGACGACCCGCTGCTCGCCGCGATAATGGGTGGTCTTCTGCTCGGGGTCGGCGCAGGCATGATGATGTCTCGCGGCTACAATACGGGCGGCAGCGACCTCGCGGGCGTCATGCTGAAGCAGAAGCTGATAAAGAGCCTTTCGACCGGCCGCATCATATTCATCATAGACCTGTTTGTCATAGGAGGCTCCGCGCTCATCACGAAGAGCTTCAACATCGTGTTCTATTCCGTCATTTCGATATACGCGTACACATTTGCCGTCGACTATATAATAGACGGCAACAAGAGCGCGAAGATGTCGTTCATAATCTCGGATCAGTCGGACGAGATATCGAAGGCGATCGCGGAGGAGCTCGACCGCGGCGTCACGCTTTTGCGCGGCGAGGGCTGGTATTCGCACACGGACAAAAACGTCATTCTCTGCGTCGTCAAGCCGCACGAGCTCTACCGCGTCAAAGCGACGGTCAAGCGCGTCGACCCGAAGGCGTTCATGATACTGACGGACGCAAAAGAGGTTCTGGGAGAGGGCTTTGCCGCAGAGGAGCTCTGAGGAAAAATATCCCCCGCGCATGCGCCGCGGGGGATATTTGCGGCGAAAACGCTGCAAAGTCGACAAAAAAAGAGACCAAAATCACGCGAATATATCCTGTTTTCTCATTGTTTTTATCTCCATTGTGTGATAAAATATGCATTGGCTCGGAATTCGGGAAAAAGACAGATATAAGAAAATAAAGGAGATACAAAATACCATGGCAACACTCAAAGGCGCAGCCGTTATCGGTCAGTCCGGCGGCCCCACCTCGGTCATCAACGCGAGCGCTTACGGCGCTATCAGAACGGCGCTCGACAGCGACGTTATCACGGGCGTTTACGGCGCCGAGAACGGAATACGCGGCGTTCTCTATGACAGGCTCATAGATATGGCTGCCGAGGACCCCGCGGAGCTTGAGCTTCTGAAATATACTCCCTCGAGCGCGCTCGGCTCATGCCGCTACAAGCTCAAGGATCCCGATGTCGACGACACGGACTACCGCCGCATCCTCGAGGTGTTCAAAAAGCACAACATCCGCTACTTCTTCTACAACGGCGGAAACGACAGCATGGACACCTGCAACAAGATAAGCAAATACTGCCTCAAAAACGGCTACGAGTGCCGTGTCATGGGCATTCCGAAGACGATAGACAACGACCTCGCGGTGACGGATCACTGCCCGGGCTTTGCGTCGGCGGCCAAGTATATCGCGACGTCCGTCATGGAGGTGTACCGCGACGCAAGAGTTTACGATACGGGAATGATAACCGTTATCGAGATCATGGGCAGGAACGCGGGCTGGCTCACGGCCGCGTCATCTCTCGCCGCATACAAGGGCAGCGGACCCGACCTCATATATCTGCCCGAGGTCGACTTTGACCTTGACGAGTTCAAGAAGAAAGTCTGCGCACTCTACGAGGAGCGCGGCAAGGTCATCGTCTGCGTCTCCGAGGGCATCCACGACAAGGACGGAAGGTATATCGCAGAGTACGGTTCGGATCTCGCCTCACAGAAGGACAGCTTCGGCCATGCCCAGATGGGAGGACTTGCCGCATATCTCGCCGGCGTTGTCAAGGAAGCGACGGGCGCGAAGGTCCGCGGCATCGAGCTTTCGCTCCTCCAGCGCTGCGCGGCTCACTCCGCGTCGCAGACGGATATAGACGAGAGCTTCATGTCGGGCAAGATGGCGGTCGAATACGCCGTCAAGGGCGAAACCGACAAGATGGTGGGCTTACGCCGCACATACGACGAGAACGGCAAATACGTCTGCGAGCCCGAGCTCATCGACCTTTCCGTCGTCGCCAACGCGGAAAAGAAGGTCCCGCTCGAGTGGATGAACGAGACGCGCGACGGCATGAACGAGAAGTTCATAGAGTACTGTCTCCCCCTCATCCAGGGCGAAACGCAGATGGTGAAGGAAGACGGTCTGCCGAGATTTGCCCGCCTCAAAAAGGTCAGAGTCGAGGACTAAGTCATAAATATATCGGGGAGGCGAAAAAACGCCTCCCCCATGTTATTGAAATTTTTTAAACAAGGGGTTCGGGGGAAGAGAGAAGATGCCGCGAAAGCGGTATCTTCTCTCTTCCCCCTATTGTCCCCACCACACATCTATTCAAATTCCTCGCCCGTCGTGTAACGCCATTCGATGACGTCGCCGTCCTTTACGGTCAGCTCATTTGCGCCGACGGAGGGAAATTCGCCGTTTATATATACGACCCAGCCGGAGTAAGCGCCGAAGGCGCGCTCTCCTATGCCGCCGACAGATGAAATGTATGTGCCGGAGGCGTCGAGCGCCAATGGAAGCTCGGCTTCCTTTGCGGCGCGCAGCGACAGGTCAAGTACCGTCTCGCCTTCGCTTATCGGGACGGACACGGGCGCGAGCAGCACGCCGTTTTCGGGAGAGACGCCGTCCAGTCCCGCAACGGCGGACGCGTCAAACGAAACGACGGCGGCGCCGATGCTGTCGGAGGCGGTGCCCGTGTCCGAATAATAATCGGACGGGAGCTTAAATTCTACGAGAAGAATAATTGCAAACAGCACCGCCGCTGCCGCGAGCACCGCGGCATAGTCCGAGAAGCGGCGCCGTCCGCGCACGAGCATGACGGCAACGGCGATTATCGCCGCCGCGGCGACGGCGATCACGGCCGCGAGTCTGAAGCCCGTTATGGACATGAATGTCCCTGTGTGCGCCGCGCCGGGAAACGCGCCTGTAAAAAAGACGTCAAGGAATGACATAAATGCCCCTCAAGCCGACATTCCCGCGCCGCCTCAGACCTCGCAGTCCATGCATACGCGGTCGGATACGAGCGGGCGTATGACGGATGCGACGGCGAGGTGGTCGGGGTTCGTCTTGTAAGCTATGTACGACGCCTCGTCCTCGAAAATCGCGTCAAGCATCAGATCGCATGTCGACGAGGTCATGGGCTCGGTGTACAGCTTCATCGAGACGAGCCCGGGAATAACGGAGGGAAGGCGTGAGAACGCGGTCTTGCAGAACTCAACCTTTGCCCTGACCTCCGCCTCGTCGTGATCCGTGCGGAGCTTCCAGCAGATAACGTGTTTGACCATATGTGAAAAAACTTCCTTTCGCAGCGACCCCGCGCCGGCGGGGGCTTTTTTTATGCGTCCCTTTCCCGCCTTAAACTTCTATTATTATGGGCAGGATTATGGGGCGGCGTTTTACGCGGCGCGAGACGAACTTCGAGAGCGCGTCTCTGACGTCGTTTTTTATTTCCGAAATGTCGCGCTTGTAGTCGAGGATGCCGCGTTCGAGCGCGTCCCTTGCGACGGCGCGCATCTCCTCCATCAACTCCTCGGACTCCTTGACGTATATGAAGCCGCGGGTGTAGATCTCGGGGGTTGACACGATGTCGCGCGCGAGCGTGTCTATTGCGGCGGATACGACGATGAGACCGTCCTGAGAGAGCAGGATGCGGTCGCGGAGCACGACGCTGCCGACGTCGCCGACGCCGGTACCGTCGACGAGCAGACGGCCCGACGGAACGGAGCCGGAGAAGCGCGCGCCGCTCTCGTCTATCTCGAGAACGCGCCCGAGCTCGGGAACGAAAATGTTCTCCGAGCGCTCGCCCATGAACATCGCGAGCTTGCGGTGCTCCATAAGGTGGCGGCGCTCGCCGTGGATCGGCATGAAGTACTTCGGCTTCGTCAGCGCGTGCATGAACTTGAGGTCCTCCTGGCACGCGTGTCCCGAAACGTGGATGGGAGACGAGGTGTCGTTATACACCTCGGCGCCGCAGCGGTAGAGCTCGTTCACTATCTTGCCGACGAGCTTTTCGTTGCCCGGTATCGCGTTCGCGGAGATGATGACGATGTCGTTTTTGCCGATCGTGACGTTTGAGTGGTCGCCGAACGCCATGCGGTAGAGGGCGGACATCGGCTCGCCCTGAGAGCCCGTCGTGATGACTGTCACGCGGTTGTCGGGGTATTTCTTTATATCGTTTATGTCTATGATGGCGCCGTCCGGAAAATCCATGTATCCGAGGCGCGTTGCCGCGCCGACGACGGTGAGCATGCTGCGCCCCGTTATCGCGACCTTTCTGCCGTAGCGGACGCTGTTGTCTATTATCTGCTGCACGCGGTGGACGTTTGAAGAGAACGTCGCTATGATTATGCGGTTCGTCGCGTGGGAGGCGAATATCTGGTCAAAGGAATTGCCGACGGTCCGCTCCGACGGAGTGTATCCGGGGCGTTCGGCGTTCGTGGAGTCGCACATGAGGAGGAGCACCCCCTCCGCCCCTATCTCCGCGAGCCTCTTGACGTCCATGACCTCGCCGTCTATCGGTGAGAGGTCGAACTTGAAGTCGCCCGAATGAATGATGTAGCCGAGAGGCGTCTTTATCGCGAGCGCGCATGCGTCCGCAATGCTGTGATTGACGCGGATGAACTCGACCGAGATATCGTCGCTCGCCTTTATGACGTCGCCTGCGGCAACGCAGTTGAGCTCGGGCTTGTAGTCGAACTTGTGCTCCGAGAGCTTGCTCTCTATGATGCCGATGGTGAGCCGCGTCGCGTAAACGGGGACGTGGAGCGTGCGCAGCACATAGGGGAGCGCACCGATGTGGTCCTCGTGACCGTGCGTGATGAAAATGCCGCGGACGCGGTCTGCGTTCTTTTCAAGATATGTGATGTCGGGTATGACGAGGTCGACGCCGGGCATATCCTCGTCGGGAAATCCGAGCCCGCAGTCGACGATGATTATATCGTTTTCATATTCGATAACGTAAAGGTTTTTGCCTATCTCGTCAAGTCCGCCGAGAGCAAAAACTTTTATTTTGCCTGTTGCTTTTGTTTTTTTCTTTTTTGCCATATAAGTCCTTTCTCTAAAAAATGGCAGGTACATAAAGACGCACGGGACGCCGCCCGCCTTTTGCCGACGGACAAGGACGGACGCGAAAGACGGCGCGTCTAATCAAAAAATGTGCATGCCTAAAAAGAGGAAAACGCGTGTTTCCTCAAATGATCTTTGTGAAATTTATGTAGGAAAAACGGGAAAAATATATTACCGGCGCGTCAGCCCGCGCGCCGAAAAGCCTATATCAAACGGGGCGCTTGACCCTGCGTCATAGTTTAACACAAAAGCGCCCCGTTTGTCAAGTAGAGACTACAAAAGCCGCAGCAAGAGAGCGACGGCGGCGGAGGTTGCGGCGCCTGACGCGAAGAAGGCCGCGCGTTCGATAAAAAGCCGCCTGCCCGCGCGCCGTTTTGTCTCTCCCGGCACCGTCTTGTCGGAAACGATGCGCTCCGCCTCGCGCAGCATATCCTCGCGCCGCTTTTTTTTCGGCAGCGGCACGTTCTGCCTTATTATGAAATACGCGGATTCAAAAAGCTCGCTGTCCGTGTTCTCTATTTTTATCATTCTCCGCTCGCAGCCTTTAAGCATTTGTCCTCACTCCAAAAAAACGGCTCTCAACACTACCTATTATTGCCTGCCTTTTTCGGAATATTCACTGACGCCTGCGGCGGCGAATAAAAAAAACGCTCCGCACGCAAAATAAGTCACAGCAAACGAAGAAAGGTACCGCGGGAGATGTGCCCGCGCGTTTTATCATATGACAGAGAAAAAGACAGCCGCCGTAATAATGGCGGGCGGACGCGGAGAAAGACTGCGCCCCATAACGGATACAATGCCGAAGCCGAACCTCGAGGTCGGCGGCATCCCCGCGCTCGGCTTCGCGCTCAGAATGGCGGGCGAGGCGGGACTTCGCGAGGCAGGCATTACGGTACAGTACAGGTACGAGGACATCGTTGACCGCTTCGGAAAAGAGAGCTTCGGCGTGTCGCTCGATTATTATATCGAGGACGCTCCGCTCGGGACGGCGGGCAGCGTTGCCGCGGCCGTAGGAGAGCGGTTTTACGACGACACGTTTGAAGAGCTCATAGTTCTTTCCGGCGACTCGGTCTGCGATTTCGACCTTCGCCCCGCGCTTTCGGCTCACAGGGAAACGGGCGCCGACGCGACGCTGCTTTTGACAGTGTCGGACGAGCCGTGGAAATACGGCTGCGTCAGCACCGATGCGGAGGCGTGTTCCGACGACGCCTGCCCGATACAAAGCGGCGCGCCCGATGAGTATAAAAGGATCGTGTCGTTTGAGGAAAAGCCGAGTGACAGGCGAGGGCAGGCGCTCGTGAATACGGGGATATATATCCTTTCAAAAAACGCGGTATCGATGATACCGCGCCGCGAATACGATTTCGGCCGCGACCTTTTCCCCCTCATGCTGGAGCGCGGGCTCGACGTCTTCGGATATGAGGCCAAGGGCTATTGGTGCGACATAGGCACACCGGAAACGTATCGCCGCGCCTGCTTTGACGCGGCGAAAAACAGGATAAGAGGCGTCACGGCGGCGGTGTCTCCCACGGGAGCCATCGTTTCCGAGAACTGCCGCGCTGGCGCGGGGACTGTGCTCACGGGCTGCGTGCTCGGCAGAGGCGTGACGCTCGGCGTCGAGGTGAGGGCGGAGGATACGATATTCTGCCGCGGCGTCACCGTCGGCGACGGCGTCGTCATCGGAAGCGGCTGCGTTATCGGAGAGGGCGCGTTCATACCGTCGGGCAGCAGGCTCGAGGCGGGAACGTATCTCCCCGGCGTCACAAAAAAGCGCCGCGAGACGATATTTTACTGAGACAGAATTTCTTCTATTCCGGCAGATTTTCGGCGAGGAACCGCTCCGCGTTGCCGCCCGTTATAAGGTCGACCTCGCGGGATGTGAAGCCGAAATCGGAGAGCGCGCAGGACAGCGCGGGCAGGGCTGAGCAGTCGGGGATGGCGGGGTTCGTCGGTATGCCGTCAAAGTCGCCGCCTATGGCGACGCATTCTATGCCGCCGCAGTCTGCAAGCTCGCGGGCGTGGCGGCACAGCATATCAAGACCGCCGTCCCCGCCGATGAAATCGGCGCAGAAGTTCAGCCCTATGATGCCGCCGCGGCCGCCTATTATGCGTATCATGTCGTCGGTAAGGTTGCGGGGATGCGAAAAGACGGCGCGCGCGTTGCTGTGGCTGGCGATGAACGGCCGCGCCGCCGCCTCGGCGACGTCGTAAAATCCCTTGTCGGAAAGGTGGGACACGTCGGCAATTATGCCCGCCCCCTCAAGCCCGGCGAGAAATTCCCGCCCGAAGTCGGAAAGCCCGTATTTTTCCTCCCCGTTCGCGGAGCCCGCGATGTCGTTGTCGTAATTCCATGTGAACGTCATCATGCGGACGCCGAGGCGGAAGAGTTCGTCTATCCGCGAGAGGTCGTCCTCAATGACGCCGCCTTCCTCTACGGACAAAAGCGCCGATACGGCGCCGTTTTTTTCGTTTTCGGCAAGGGATCTTTTCGTCGTGACATGCGCGAGCCTGCCGCCGCTTTCGCTTACGGCGGTGTTCATGCGTTCGATCAATCGGAGGCAGTCGCCGTAGGGGTCGTCGGTGCGGCCCGCGTTGACGAACGCGGCAAACGTCATAAGTCCGTATCCGCCCGCCTCCAGCCTTTCGATATCGACGTGTGCGGACGGTAAGGAGAACATCCCGCTGTCCTCCGGGATTTTGTGAACTGTGTCGCAGTGCAGGTCAAAAAACTTGTGCATACTTTTTTCTCCGGGGTCAGATATTGCATCAGTCCTCCCTTGCGGGAGCAACTCTCAACGCTGACGGAACAACCGAGGCCTCGATCACATAGCCCTCGTCCGCGCCGTATACCTCGCCGTCGGCGGAGAACCGTTTCATTCCCTCGAGGCGGAGCGAGACGCAGCGGCGGTATATAAGAACGTCGGCGGCCTTTTGTATGACGGCGCCGTCTTTTGTGAGGTGCTCGCCGGCGCGGTATTTGCCGACAAGACCGAGAAAGCGCGTGCGGCTCATGTCGCTCGCCAAAAATAAGTCGAGCGCGCCGTCCGATATGTCCGCCGTCGGCGCCGCCTTGAAGCCGCCGCCGTAAAATGAGCCGTTTGAAAGGAGGCAGAGCAGATACTTGCCCTCAAACGTCTCCTCTTTTCCGTCGACGCCGAGCAGCGTCAGCTTCAGTTCGGACGCCTTCTTTTGTATGAGCTCGCCGACGACGCCGAGTATGTATGCGGCGGTCCCCTTTATGAGAGGAAAGCGCTTTATGTCGTTCGTTCTTACGACGACGCCGGTGTCAAAACCTGTGTTGATCTCGTTTATTGCGTAGCGTTCGTTATATTTTATGACGTCGCAGTCAAAAATGCCACAGGTTCCGTCAAGAACGTGCGCAAAATCATTCCCGCTTCCGGTCGGCACCGGGGAGAGGATGCAGCGGCGGCCCGCGCCGGCGAGCATGATGCCCGTGACGACCTCGTTCAGCGTGCCGTCACCGCCGTAGGCGAAGACGCGGTATTCGTCCTCGTCGGAGGAAAGGCGCTCCCGAAGAAAACGGACGGCGTCGCCGGGGGCTTTTGTGATATATGCTTCCCCCTCGAGCGAGGAGGGGTCTGGTAGCGCGCCGCGCCCCGCGGCGGGGTTCATTATGTGCAGCTTTTTCATTTCTTTGCCTGCCTTTTGCGCCGAGTTTTTCACCAGTATTTTCTGTCGAGGGAGCGGAGCTGGACCGCCTCGGCGACGTGTGGCGCCCCGATATCGTCCGAGCCGTCGAGGTCCGCTATCGTGCGCGCGACGCGGAGTATCCTGTCGTATGCGCGCGCGGACAGCCCCATTTTGGAAAACGCGCCCTCGAGGATGCGGGAGGCGCCTTCGTCAGGGCGGCAGAAGCGGCGGATGAGACGGGGCGTAAGGTCCGCGTTGCAGCGGACGCCGCCGACGGGAATGTCGCCGTCGGGGTCGTCTGCGGCGGCGGCAAGCCGTTCGGACGCGATTTTGCGCGCTTTTATTACGCGTTCGCGTATCGCGGCGGAGCTCTCGGCGGGCTTCCCTCCCGACGCGAGCTCGGAGTACGAAAGCGACGGTACCTCGACCTGTATGTCTATCCTGTCGAGCAGGGGCCCGCTTATCTTCGATAAATACTTATGTATGTCGCTCTCGGAGCATGTACACGGGTGCGTGGGATGACCGTAGTATCCGCAGCGGCACGGATTCATGGCGCAGACGAGCTGGAACGAGGACGGGTATGTAACGCGGCCGTTCGCGCGCGTTATCGTGACGCGCCTGTCCTCGAGCGGCTGCCGCAGAGACTCCGTCACCGATTTTGAAAATTCGGGCAGCTCGTCGAGAAACAAAACGCCGTTGTGCGCGAGCGAGATCTCGCCCGGCGTCGGGATCTTTCCGCCTCCGACGAGAGACGGCGCCGACATCGTATGGTGCGGTGAGCGGAACGGGCGCGTCTTGACGAGGCCCGTGCCCGGAGGCAGGATGCCGGAAACGGAGTGAACCTTCGTCACCTCGAGAGACTCTTCAAACGAGAGCGGCGGAAGTATCGAGGGCAGCCTTTTCGCGAGCATGGATTTCCCCGTGCCGGGAGGACCGATGAGAAGGACGTTGTGCCCGCCCGCGGCGGCTATCTCGAGGGCGCGCTTGACTCTTTCCTGCCCCTTGACGTCGGCAAAATCAAGCCCCGCGAACGGCTCACTTTCTTCCTCCGGCTCGGCGGCATACGGCGAAAGCGGCGTCTCCCCGTTAAGGTGCGAGACGAGAGCCCTTACGTCGGGCACGGCGTAGACCGTCATGCCCTCGACGACCGCGGCTTCGGCGGCGTTTTCGGGCGCGGTGTAGAATTCGCGCAGTCCCGCGTCGCGCGCGGCGACGCACATGCAGAGAACGCCGCGGACGGGGCGGAGAGTGCCGGAGAGGGACAGCTCGCCTGAGAAGCATTTGTCCGAAAGGTCCGTTTCGCGGTCGATGACGCCGCCGGCGTGAAGTATGGCGGTGAGCATCGCGAGGTCATAGGAGGAGCCCTCCTTTTTTCTGTCCGCGGGCGCGAGATTGAGAGTCAGCGCCGCTTCCGGAAAGCGAAACGCGCTGTTTTCGACGGCGGCGCGTATGCGCTCCTTAGATTCGCGGACCGCGGCGTCCGGCAGACCGACCACCTCAAAACACGGGAGCGCGCCCGTGGCGCTGCATTCCGCCGTCACCATAAATCCGTCTATTCCCGAGATACCGGCGCAAAAAACTGCCGACAGCATGATATGTCCCCCATAAATATTAAATCATAAACGTATCATTTCTCTTATTTTATCATATTTTGACGGATGTATCAACGCCGAGGGACTTATTTTGAAAAAAAGGCGCGTGAGATCAAGGCACGCGGCGGCGGGCGGGCGCATATTATGTCATATGAGAAAGCTCCGAACGGAGGTATTCAGAGGTGAAGATAGTAGTCGTCAGGCCACCGAAATTCTTCGTGCCGCTCTTAAAGCGCATCTTCGGCGTAAAAAAATAACGCGCGTGCGGGCAAAAAAAAAGGACCGGTCCCCGAGGCTTTTTGCCGGGTACCGGCCCTTTTTATTTTTTATCCCACGGATGCTTGCTTTTCAGCGTGTCGTAGAGAATTCGGTAGCTCTCGTGGCGGCAGCGGGGGATCTTCCCCTCGTTGACGGCGGCGATGACTGCGCAGCCGTCCTCGCAGACGTGGGTGCATTTCGTATACCTGCACTTGCCGTGGTAGGGCTCGAATTCACGGAACGTGAACGGCAGCGCCTCGACGGAGAAAAAGTCGAATCTTTCAAAGTCGAGGAGGGAAAATCCCGGCGTGTCGGCGATATAAGCGCCGCTGCCCGTCGGGTAAAGCTCGACGTGGCGCGTCGTCTGCCTGCCGCGCGATATCTTGTGCGAAAGCTCCCCGGTCTTGAGCGAAAGGGAGGGAAAGAGCCTGTTCAGAAGCGTCGATTTTCCGGCTCCCGACGCGCCTGCGAACGCCGTCACCGCGCCGTCCCCGAGTGAGCCGATGAAAGACCCGAGCGCCTCGGTCCCCGTCCCGTTGTAGGAGCTGACGGGGAAAACGCCGTAGCCCGAGCACCTGTATATATCCGCCGTCCTTTTTGCCGCCTCGGGGTCGAGCTCGCATTTCGTGATTATGACGGCGGCGTCTATGTCCGCGTGCTCCGCTATCGACAAAAGCTTGTCGACAAGAAGCAGGTCGGGCTCGGGACGGCAGGTGGGGATGACGGCAAAGATGATGTCGAGATTTGCCATCGGGGGACGTATCAAAAGATTTTTGCGCGGCTCTATTTCGTCAATGACGCCGTCAACATCGACGTTCCCGTTTGCGCCGCCCACCTTTTTTTCACCTTTTTCGGGTTCGATATCCTCGCCGATAAGAATGGTCACGATGTCGCCGACGGTGGGGGAGATGCCGTCGCGGCGGAAGTGCCCGCGCGCGCGGCAGAGGTATTCGCTCCCGTCGGGAGCTGTCACGGCGTAAAGCCCGCCGACGCCGCGCGTCAGCCTGCCTTTTACTGTCACGGCTGCGGCGCGTCCTCGGGCGCAGTCTCGGGTCCGAGGCTGACGACGAAGTCGATCGCGGTGCCCTCCGGCACTGAGTCGAAGGCGCGGCGGCTCTGGCGTATGACTGTGCCGGCGCGTTCGTTTGAATACTCATACGATACGCTGCCGACCGTAAGGTCGTTCTTTTCTATCTGTATGCGCGCGTCGAGCTCGGAGAGCCCGTAGAAGTCGGGCACCATCTTCGTTTCTATCTCGGTGCCGCGGCTGACGTAAAGCGTGACGGTGTCTCCCATTTTTACGGTCGAGCCGGACGCGGGCTCCGTTCTGTATACTAGCCCGCTTGAGACGGCGACGTTGTAGTCCTCGACTATGACGGGGACGACGCCGTACACCTTCGAGAGCGAGTCCTCGACCGTTCGGTAGTCCTGCATCAGGCAGTCGGGGAGCTGGAATGTCTCGGTACCTCGGCTGACGGTCAGCTCGAGCTTGCAGGGCGTCTTTCCCGTTTCTACGCGGCGCTTGTCGTTCGCCTTAGGCTCCTGCGCTATGACGGTGCCAGCCGGCGTTTCGGCGTCGTAGACGAACTCTATCGTGACTGCGTAGTCGCGCACGGCGAGCGCGTCCTCCATGCCGATGTAGTATTCCGTGCCGACGAAATTGTCGACCGTGAGGATGTAGGTCTTGTTCAGCTCCTCGTTGAAGAGCACCTCCGTCCAAAGATAATAGGCGCTGATGATGCAGGCGAAGAGGAACGCGAACGAAACGCCGAGTATTATCGGCAGCATCGACGCTCCGAGATAATTTCTGTCTGCCCGCCGCTCCTTCTGCTGCTTTTTGCCCGAGGTGTTCCCCGACGTCCTCTGCTCTATCGGTGTCGAGAGCGGCTTGAAGACTATCGAGCTGTTGCGCTCGAGCGCGTCGAGCCAGCGGAACATCTGCTCCGCCGTCTGAAAGCGCTTTTTCGGCGACTTTTCCATCGCGGTCAGGATTATCTGCTCGAGCCCGTGCGGTATTTCGGGATTTATCTCCGACGGAGGGGTCGGCGTGTCCTGTATCTGCATGAGGGCGACAGAGACCGGAGACTCCGCGTTGAACGGCAGTCTTCCCGTTGCCATTTCGTAAAGGAGGACGCCTGTCGAATATATGTCGGAGCGCGCGTCTATCTCAAGACCGCTCGCCTGCTCGGGGGAGATGTAGTAAACGGTGCCGATCGCGTGATCCGTCATCGTAACGGTCTCGGCGTTCGGCAGCTTCGCGATGCCGAAGTCCGCGACCTTGATGACGCCGTTATTGAGCAGCATTATGTTCTGCGGCTTGATGTCGCGGTGAACGATGCCGCGCCCGTGCGCGTGAATGAGCGCGCGGAGCACCTGCTTGCAGTAGCCGACCGCCTCCTCCCACGGGAGCGGCCCCTTGTTCTTCATGTAGCTCTTGAGGGTGATGCCCTCGATGAACTCCATGACGATGTATTTCGACTCTCCGCTGACGGAGACGTCGTATATCGAAACGATGTTGGGATGCGAGAGCATCGCGACCGCCTTTGATTCATTGATGAAGCGCCTGACAGCCGCCTCGTCCCTCGCCGTCTCCTCCTTGAGCATCTTTATCGCCACCGTACGGTGCGCGACGATGTCGGAGGCGCGGAAAACGACCGCCATGCCGCCGATGCCGACGACGCGCTCTATTTTATATCTGCCGTCGAGCGTCTGCCCGACGAGTCTTTCATATGATTCCATCTGAGCGTCTCCCTTCAGTTATCGTCGGTGTGCGCGAGGATAACGGTGATGTTGTCGCGGCCGCCGTTTTCGTTTGCCGCCCGTATCAGGGCGTCCGCCTTTTCGTCGAGGCTGCCGTCCCCGGTGATTATCGAGATGAGCTCGGCGCCGCCCGCCATCGTGTAGAGCCCGTCGGAGCAGAGCAGGATGTAGGAGCCGCTGTCAAGGCTGACGGTGTATGTGTCGGGCTCGACAGTCTCGTAAACGCCTATCGCGCGCATTATGATATTGCGCTTCGAGGAGGTCTGCGCCTCGGAGGAGGTGATGAGACCTATGTCGACGAGATACTGGACGTACGAGTGGTCGCGGGTGACCTGCTGCGCGTCGTTGTCCTTTATTATGTAGAGCCTGCTGTCTCCGACGTTTACGGCGTACAGCTTGTCTCTGCGTATCACGGCGGCGACGAACGTCGTCCCCATCCCCTTGAGGGACGGTTCCTCCTGCGCCCTGTCGTATACGGCGAGGTTCGCCTCCCGCGCCGCATAGGAGAGTATCTTCGGTATATATTTATCGGTGTCGAGATCCGGGTCACCGAGCACGACCTCAAGGTCGCGGCGTATGCTCGCCGTTGCGACCTCGCAGGCTATGCGCGACGCCTCCTCCCCTCCGTTTGCGCCTCCCATCCCGTCGCAGACGAGAAAGAAATGCATGTCGGGGGATATCTCGAGCGTCGAGAAGGAGTCCTGATTTGAACCGCGCTTCTGCCCGCGGTCTGTCTTTGCGGAATACTGCGTCATTTCGCTCCTTTAGTCCTTTCCGTGTTTCCGTGCGACTGCACGGGTTCTTTCCGTGCGGCGTTTATCCTGAGCTGACCGCACGCGGCGTTTATGTCCGGGCCGAGCCTCCGCCTGACCGTCGCCGTGACGCCGGACGCCTCGAGCGTTTCCCGAAAGCGGCGGACGGCGTCTTTGTCCGAGCGGGAGAATCCCGTCCCGTCGACATCGTTGTAGGGGATGAGATTGACGTGCATCGGGAGCCTTCTCCCCCCGTCGTTCATATGGCTTATAAGGACGCGGGCAAGCCGCCGCGCGTCTTCGGCGGAGTCGTTTTTTCCCGAGATCAGAGTGTATTCAAACGATATGCGCCGCCCGGTAGTGAGAAACCACTCGCGGCACGCGGTCAAAAGCTCCGCTATAGAGTACGCGTCGTTTACGGGCATTATGGCGGAGCGCTCGCCGTCGTCTGCGGCGTGCAGCGACACCGACAGCGTCACGGGCAGGTCGAGCGACGCGAGCTTCCTTATCCCGGGGACGAGCCCGCACGTCGAGACCGAGACGTGGCGCAGCCCTATTCCGAGCCCGTCGGGGCAGCTGATGAGGCGCAGGAACCGCACGGTCTCGTCGAAATTGTCGAGCGGCTCGCCTATCCCCATCATGACGATGTTGGAAATGCGAAGGCCTGAGTCAAGCTCCGCCGCGATGACCTCGCCCTCTATCTCGGAGGCGGAGAGGTCGCGCACGCGGCCCGATTTTGTCGACGCGCAGAACCGGCACCCCATGCGGCAGCCGACCTGCGAGGAAACGCAGAGCGTGTTGCCGTGCTCGTATCTCATGAGCACGGACTCTATGCAGTTGCCGTCGTGGAGGCGGAAGAGGTATTTGACGGTACCGTCCGCGGACGAGACGAGCTTCTCGGCGACCGTGGGGAGCGTGTCAAGGCACATTTTCCCGAGTTGCGCGCGCAGGGAGAGCGGCAGGTCCGTCATGTCGGAGAAGCGCACGCCTCGGTGCAGCTTTGAGAATATCTGCTTTGCGCGGTAACGCGGCTGCGAGTACGGAGGCGACGTTATGAGCGCCTCGAGCTCATCGGGCAGAAGTCTTTGAATGTCTGTCTTTTCGTTCATACTGTCTTTCTATCATTTTGAGGCGATTAGCTTTGCGACGAAGAAGCCGTCCGTCCCGTTCTTGTGGGGCATGAGGGTCAGCGTGCCACCCTTTGAGTCTATGCCTGATACCGAGAACGGCTCGGGGTGAAACTGCCCGAAGCGGGAGAGGAACGAGGATATGACGTCTTCGTTTTCCGCGCGGCGCAGAGTGCACGTCGAATAAAGCAGCACGCCGCCGGGCTTTACATAGGAGACGGATGCCGAAAGTATCGCAAGCTGGACGTCGGGCAGCGCATTTGCCGCCGAAAGATCCTTATATCTTATATCGGGCTTTTTCGCTATGACGCCGAGCCCGGAGCAGGGAACGTCGCAAAGGACGACGTCCGCCGAGCCGAAGAGCGCGGGGTCGGGCTCCCTGCCGTCGCGCGCGGACGCGCGGATCATGTTTATCCCGAGCCTCTCGGCGCCGCGCCATATGAGGCCGAGCTTGTTTTCGTGAAGGTCAAAGGAATAAATTTTGCCCTCGTTTTCCATATCTATCGCCGCCGAAAAGCTCTTTCCGCCCGGAGCGGAGCACACGTCGACGACGGTGTCGCCTCGCCTCGGCGAGGCGGCGGCGACGGCGAGGCGCGAGGCGGCGTCCTCAACGAACCACAGCCCCTCGTCAAAGCCCGGGAGCTCCGTTACGGCGCCCGATGCCGGAAGGTCTATCATATCGGGAAAAAGACAGTTCCGATGTGCGCCCGGTATCATGGAGAGGAGCCGTTCGGCGTCCGTTTTCAGCGTATTGACGCGCAGCGTCACGGGCGGGCGGCGGTGAGTTGCGGCGCAGAGCGCCGGCGTCTCCCCGCCGTAATCGGCAAGCCATGAGCGGACGAGAGGAAGGGGGAGCGAGTGCTCCGCCGACAGCCGCTCGGCTTCCGTGAGACCCTCCGGGATGTGGAGGCACGCGCCCTCGCGAAGCGAGCGCCGCAGCGCGGCGTTCACGAGCGGGCGCGAGCGCGCAGGGCACGCCGAGACCGTTTCGTTGACGGCGGCGTGCGGCGGTATTTTGTCCATAAACAAAAGCTGATAAAGCCCGAGCCTCAGCGCGGTGCGCGTTTCGGCGTCGAGAGTGTCAGCCTCGCGCGAGGTGAGATGCGATATCTCGATATCAAGCGTTATCGCGCGCTCGCAGACGCCGTAGACGAGCGCGGCAAACAGCGCGCGGTCGGCGTCTTGAAAATTAAATCTGCGCTGTGCGGCGTCGAGCTCAAGGTTGAGGTATTTTCCGCCCTTCTCCGCTCTCACGAGCGTCAGGAGCGCCGCCGCGCGGACGTTTTGCGCGCCGGCGGGAAAGTCCTTGGGGCTCATTTTCCGCCGAGCACGCCGCCGGGAGATATGCCCCGGCCGTTTATGAAGTCGGCGGCGCTCATCCGCCGCTTGCCCTCGGGCTGGACTTCGGTGAGATATATCGTCCCGCTGCCGCAGGCGACGCCGATGCGGCCGCCCGAGACGGAAATTACGGTGCCGGGCACAGCCTCGGCATGCGGTCCCGCGTCGGGCACGGAGGCGTAAACGCGCAGGCGGCGTCCGTCGGGCAGCGTCGTGTACGCGGCGGGGACGGGCGAGAGCGCGCGGATGCGGCACGAAAGCGAGGCGGCGTCATGGGAAAAGTCGAGCCTCATGTCACAGTCCTCTATTTTGTGCGCGTAGCTCGCGCCCTTCTCGGGCTGCTTTGTGCGGGTGAGCGTACCCGCCTTTATGCCCGCGATGACGGCGCGGAGCGCGTCTGCTCCCGCCTCGGCGAGCTTGTCGTGGACGGCTTCAAAATCGTCCCCGTCCTCTATTTTCACTTTTCTTGTCAGTATGATGTCTCCGGTGTCGAGACCCGCGTCCATATACATCGCGGTGACGCCCGTTTCGCGCTCGCCCGCCATGATCGCGCGCTGGATAGGCGCGGCGCCTCTGTACTTGGGCAAAAGCGACGCGTGCGCGTTTACGCAGCCGAAGCGGGGGTAGGAGAGCACGTTTTCAGGCAGTATCTTGCCGTATGCGACGACGAGAATCAGATCGGGGTCAAGCTCCCCGAGAGTTTTCGCGAACTCGTCGCCCCGCACGCGCTCGGGCGTGAATACGGGGATGCCGAGCGAGAGCGCCTCCGCCTTTACGGGCGAAGGAAATAAAGTGTAGCCTCGCCCCTTCGGTCTGTCGGGCTGCGTTATGACGCCGACGATGTCCTCGCCCGTGCCGGCGACGGCGCGGAGCGAGACCGCGGCGAAATCGGGCGTGCCGAAAAAGAGTATCTTCATCGTGTCGTTATTCGTCGTCGTCCTCCTCGTCGGGGTCCACCATGCGGACGAGGGTGCCCGGGTCCGTATAGAGCTTGCCGTCGAGGTGGTCTATCTCATGACAGAACGCGCGCGCGAGCAGACCTTCGCCCTCGTATGTGTGCTCGACAAAATCCCTGTCGAGCGCGCGCACCGTGACCTTCGCGGGGCGGCGCGTCACTCCCCATTCGCCGGGGATGGAGAGGCAGCCCTCGCGCTCGAGCTGCTCACCCTCGGAGGATATTATCTCGGGGTTGATGAGCTCAAGCAGACCCGTCTCTTCGGTTTCGATGAGGACGATGCGGCGGCGGACGCCGACCTGAGGCGCGGCAAGGCCGACGCCGTCGGCGTCATGGAGCGTGTCCGCCATGTCGTCGAGCAATGTCAGGATGCGGTCCGTTATTTTGTCTACGGGGCGGCTCTTGGCGCGGAGCGCGAGGTCGCCTTTTCTGCGTATTCTTAAAAGTGCCATCCGGAGTTCCTTTCAGATGCTTGTGGGATTGTAGTCTATCGATATCGTGACCCTGCGGGAAAGCCCGCGGGAGAACGAGCGCATGACGTTTGCGAAGAGCGTCCGCGTGCGCCGCGTCAGCTTGCATTTGCAGACGACGCGCATGCGGAATCTGCCGTTCACGCGGTAGACGGGCGCCTCGAACGGACCGAACATAAGTATCGGCACGTCGGAGAACCTGTCCTTTGAGAGCTCCTTTATTTCCTCCGCCAGTCGGAGAACGGAGCCCGAGAGCTCTGCCTCGTCGGTCGAGGTGAGCGTTATCTGCGCGATGTCGCAGAACGGGGGGAACACGAACGCGCGGCGCAGGCGTATCTCGTTTTCGTAAAAGCCGTCATAATCCTGCCGGCACGCGTATCCTATGCAGGCGTTGTCTGGAGTGTACGTCTGGATTATGGCGCGTCCCGGGAGCGAGGCGCGCCCGGCGCGTCCCGTCGCCTGCGTTATCATCGAGAACGTGCGCTCCGCGGCCCTGTAATCGTCGAGGAAGAGCGACGACTCCGCGAGCAGTATGCCGACGAGCGTGACCGACGGAAAGTCGTGTCCCTTCGTCACCATCTGCGTTCCGAGCAGGATATCCGCCTCCCCTCTGCCGAACGCGCCGAGTATCTCGTCATATGACGTCTTCGTCCGCGTCGTGTCCGCGTCCATACGGAGCACGCGCGCGCTCGGGAAGAGCGAGTTCAGCTCCTGCTCGACGCGCTGCGTCCCCCAGCCCATGTAGAAGAGGTCCTCGCCTCCGCATGAGGGGCATTTTTCGGGTGCCGGCGCACGGTAGCCGCAGTAGTGACATTCGAGCCTTCCGCCCGAGACGTGCTCGGCGCGGTAGTCCTCACGGTTGTCGGTCTCGTTTATGCGCCGCGTCGCGTGATACGTCAGCGCGACGGAGCAGTGAGGACAGCGCACCGCCTCGCCGCATTTGCGGCATGAAAGAAAGTTGTTGTATCCCCGCCGGTTTAAAAAGAGCACCGCTTGCTCGCCGCGCGAGAGCGTCTCGCTTACGGCGTCCCTCAAAACGTGACCGAGCGGAGACGAGGAGCCGGTTGCCCTGTCCTCTCTCATATCTGCCACCAGAACGTCCGGCAGGCGCGCGCCTCCGTACCGCTCCTTGAGAGAAACTAAAGTGTATACGCCCTCCTTCGCCTTGTAAAACGAGGAAAGCGACGGCGTCGCGCTCGAAAGGAGCATCAGCGCGTTCGAGTGGGCGCAGCGGTAACGCGCGACGTCGTGCGCGGTGTACCTCGGCTGCTGGTCCGATTTGTATGTGTGCTCCTGTTCCTCGTCGATAACTATCATGCCGAGGTTTTTTACGGGGGCGAAAACGGCGCTGCGCGTGCCGATGACGATGTCGGCGTCGCCTAAGCGCGCGCGCTCCCACGCGTCGAGGCGCTCGCCGTCTGAGAGCGAGGAATGCATCACGGCGACGCGCGAGCCGTAGCTCCCGCAGTATACGGAGACGGTCTGCGGCGTCAGCGATATCTCTGGGACGAGGATTATGACGCCTCTCCCCTCTTTTGTGACTTCGTCTATCATCGCGCGGATGATGGAGGTCTTGCCGCTTCCCGTCACCCCGTAAAGGAGCGCCGCCTTCGGCTCGCCGGAGTGAAAAAGCGCCGACAGCGTCTTTGCCGCGCGTGACTGCTCCCCGGAGAGCGTGAGCGGTGTGTTATTGACCGGCACGTCCGCAAAGGGGTTGCGCATGACGCGGCGGGAGTCGAGACTGACGATGCCCGAGTCCCGCAGCTTTTTGAGCTGTACGGAGACCGTGCCGAACGCGTTTTTCAGCTCGGACTCCGTCGCCCGCCCGCCGTTCTCGGCGAGAAACAGAGCGATATCGCGGCAACGCTTCGAGCGCACCTTGGCGTCTGCGGCATAAGCCTCCGCCGCTTCTTTTGAAACGGAGAGGGAGACGAGCGTCTCGACAATGACGTTTGCGGGCTCGCTGACGCCCGGCGTGCGGCGCAGGAGCCCCGCCTTCACAAGAGAGGCGATGTGGGGTTTCGCGTCGCTGCCGCCGAATTCCGTGAGCAGCTTTGCTTCCGGCACGGGTTTTCCTGCTGCGCGGACGAAGTTGTAGATATAGAGAAGCGAGGCGGGCAGCTTTTCGGGCGGGGAGGCGTCCGTCGCCTCATAACTGTCGCCGGCGCGCGAGAGCGCCCCGCGCGGAACGGCGGCATGGACCGCCTCGCCGAACGTGCAGAGCGTGCGCTCGCACATAAACGCGCACAGCCCGAGAAATTCCTCCGGCAGCGTGACGCCCCTGTTCGTTATCCCTATTATGGGCTTGCAGTTTTCGTGATCCGTCCCCGATTGGAGAGACGTCACGACGGCGGTCTTTGTCCTGTTACCGCCGCCGAACGGCACCGTCACGAACACGCCGGGGACGATATCGTCCGTCAGCCCGAACGGTATGCGGTATGTGTATTCCCGGTCGGCGTGGAACGGCACGTCGAGTATGCGGCACCCCGCAAATCCGCCGCCCGCGGGGACCGGTATTTTGTCAGACAAAGGAGGGATCAGAACTCGCCCGGTTCTGTGGGGACTATTTTAAATTCGCCCGCCGCGAGCCGCGTCACCGCGGATTTGACCGCCTTTTCGTCGCGGAATTCGCGCTTTATCATGGAGGCGAGCATCTTGTCCGTCTCCTTGTTCGCTATCCTCGTCTCGGCGACCTCGCGCTGCTTGACGTATTCGTTCGTCACGAGGCGCGCGCATTTCGCGGTCGCGATGACGAGGGTGTAGCGGTTGAACTGGCCTTTCGTCAGCTCATCGATGGAGGGAGAGATCATTGACATTTTGAGATTCCTTTCGGTGAATGTGATAAAATTGCTTTTATTTTTTATGCAAAAGGCACGCGGCCCCTTGTTTTTTATTCGTCCGCGTCCTGTCCGCCGGCGCGTCTGCCGATGGCGTCGGGCGAGAGGGCGGAGAGGATGACGTGGTCGCTGTCCGTCACGATCACGGACAGCGTGCGCTTGCCGCACGTCGCGTCTATAACGCGGCCGTTTTCCTTCGCCTCGCCTATAAGGCGTTTGGCGGGGGCGGTGTCGCTGCCGATAACGGCTATGACGTGCTCGGCGGATACCATGTTGGAGTATCCGATATTGATGAATGTAACAGGCGTCATATCGTCACTCTAAATTCTGTATCTGCTCGCGTATCTTCTCGACCGTGCACTTGATGTCGACGACGAGATGCGCTATTTTCGTGTCCTGCGATTTCGAGCCTATCGTGTTGGTCTCGCGGTTTATCTCCTGAATGAGGAAGTCGAGCTTCCTGCCGACCGCCTCTTCGTTGGCGAGGATGGAGCGGAATGCCGATATGTGAGAGGCGAGGCGGACGAGCTCTTCGTCTATCGAGACCTTGTCGGCGAATATCGCCGCCTCGGTCAGTATCCGCTGCTCGTTTATCTCAACGCCGCCTGCCTCGAGAAGGGACGATATGCGCTCGGCGAGCTTTTCGGGATACCCTTCTATGTTCGCCTCCGATACGGCCTTTATCTCCGCCGCCGCGGCCTCGATCTCCTCGAGCTTTGAAAGCGTGTCGGCGGCGAGCTTCCCGCCCTCCTCGGCGCGCATTGCGAGAAAGCCGCCGAGCGCCTCAGAGAGAGCAGCTTCGATCGCCGCCCACTCGGCGTCTATGTCCTCCTCAGCCGAGGCGACGGTGAAAATATCGTGGAACGCGGCGACGCGGGAGACGGATATGTCGTCGCGCAGACCGAATTCGTCCCGCAGGGAGGTGAGCGCGTCGATGTAGGACGCGGCGAGCGCGCGGTCGAGCGTTATCGTGACGCCGCGCTGCTCGATGACCTCGACGCCGAGATATACATCCACCTTGCCGCGCGAGATGCCGTTTGCGGACAGATAGGACTTTATCTTCGGCTCCGCGAAGCCGTACTGCCTCGGAAAGCGGACGGACAGGTCGAGGAACTTGCCGTTCACGGAGCGGAGCTCTACGGTGTAGCGTTTTCCGCCCTCCTCGTGCACGGCGCGCCCGAAGGCTGTCATTGAACGTATCATTTTGGGATCGTATCTCCTTTTTAAAACTTGTGTTGTCACAGTATGCCGCGCCTTTTCAGAACGGAGCGGTATTTAAGCGTATATATGAGCGTCAGCTTGTCGAAAAGCAGGTCGCAGATCACGAAAACGGCGGAGAAAAGGACGAAGGTGGCGGCGACGAGCAGCGGGGACTCCGCGTCGGGAAAGAAGAGCGCCCGCCCGACAAAGTATATTGCCGCTGCAATGCCGTTTGCGGCGGCGAGCTTTGATATCCAGCGGAGCGCCGCCGGGCGTATCATGTCAAAGTATGATTTGAAGAGGGGGTAAAGTCCCGCTATCGCCGCGTAGATGACGGCCGCCGATTTGTCGGGAAGGATAAGGAGCGAAAGCACCGAGACGACGCCGTAAACGGAGACGGCGGCGCCCATGCCGTATTCGACCTTCACGAAAAGGACGATGAGGGCGGCGACGCAGAGACCTGTGTAGGAGAAAAGGTCTGTTATGACGGCGATATAGATTATTGCGACCGATACGGCGGAAAGTATCCCGCAGAGCGCGGTCCGCCGCGTCTTTCTGCTGCGATTTTCCGTTTTCATTCATGCCTCCGTTATGCTGTCAGCAGCAGCGGATGAAGTCGCCGCCCATGCATTCGCAGCAGCAGTCCATCAGCCAAAGCGTCTGGCAGACGCGGCATATGTCCGTCTCGGAGCTGCCTCTGTAAGGCGTTCCGTACGAATACGAGCGGTTTCGCAGTGATGCGCGCGTGCGCGCGTACTCGATATTTTCGGGGTCCATGTAGCACGCCCTCTCGACGTAGGATATTCCGTCAGCGTAGTTGCCGCAGCCGAGCAGCACGCAGCCGTAAAGGTATTGCCATTCGGCGTCGCGCCCGCTCTCGGGCACGGCCGTCAGTATCGTCATCGCGCGGTCATATCGCCGCTCGTTTATGAGTATCCGCACCTGCCTGTATGAGGACGAATACGAGCCGCCGCTCTGCGAGGCGCCGCCGCTGCCGTTGTTGTCGTCATCGTAGGCGTAATCGTATGCGGAGCCCGTGCTGCCGGAGGCGCGCTGCCTTTCTATCTCGGCGTAAGCCTCGTTGACCTCCTTCATCTTCTCCTCGGCGACGTCCGAGAGGTCGGTTCCCTGATAATTGTCGGGATGATATTTCTTCGCAAGCGCGTAGTATGCTTTTTTTATTTCGGCGTCAGAGGCGTCTCTTGAGACGCCGAGCGTCTTATAGGGGTCCTTCAAGCCTTTTCTTCCCCTCCTTTGATTCCTTCGATATGCTTTTTCATTATCCTGTCAGCCTCTTTCGGTATCCCGATAAAGAGGATGTTTTTCACAATTGCCGCGGGCTCGCCGTCGCTGTCCATGAGCTCGGACGCGGCGCCCGCCTCCGAAAGGATCAGCCGCACGGCCTCCGCTTCCGCCTCCGCGGCGCGCTCGACGGGCAGTCCCTCCCAGGCGGCGGCGACGGGGTTCCATCTGCCTTTTTTCCCGTCTTCCGCCATGTCGTCGACGGCGTCGAGAATGTATATTGCCCGCCCGACTCCGTTTCCGACGGCGCGCGCGATCTTTGCACCGTCCCCCTCGATCCCGTGGGAGAATACGAGCGACAAAAGCTCGCCGAACGCGCGCTCCCCGGACTTCTTTTCCGACTCGAGCGCGTATATCTCCGACAGCCTGCCGTCGACCTCGCGGACGAGCGTTTCGTCTATTCCCGCGCGCCTCATGTGCCTGCGGGAGAACGGCAGGGCGGCGCGCGCGGCCGCGCGGCGGACGCCGCGCTCGTCGCGGACGTCGTCCTCGAGCTTGCGCGAGGTGAGAAGGGCGGATACGGCGGCGCCGTACATTATCTGCCTGCCGGGGTCCGCCATCGTGCGGCGGCGGAGCTTTATGGGGCAGCGGCGTCGGCTCACGCCGTAGTATTCGTCAAGGAGCGCCATCCTCGTCAGTATGAGAAAGACGATGTCGTATGAGAGGGCGGCGGCGGAGGTGACGCCGAGAGACTTTCTCATCGCGCGGCAAAGTCCGCAGTAGACGGCGCGGTAATACTCCGCCTCGCGGACGCGCAGCTCCGGCGCATACGCTTTCACATATCCGAACACGCCGACACCCCTTTGCCGTCAGATACTTATACATAATATATTCTACATCAGAGGGGCAAATTTTTCAAGTGCTTTTTTTGCTCTCTCACCGACGCGTCGGATTTTGGCTTTCCCGGCAGCAAAGTTTTTTTGGGGTATTGAAACTTTTTCCGAGATGGAGTATACTCAATACAGAAGAAAACCGTAAAGGGAGACAGTTTGATATGGAGATAACAAAAGACATACGTTATATCGGGGTCAACGACCATGATATAGACCTTTTTGAGGGGCAGTACCGAGTGCCGAACGGCATGGCGTACAACTCATATCTCATAAAGGACGGCAAGTGCGCCGTCATGGACACCGTTGACGGCAGGTTCGTCCACGAGTGGCTCGACAATCTCGACCGTGAGCTCGGCGGCAGGCAGCCCGACTACCTCGTCGTTCAGCACATGGAGCCCGACCACAGCTCCGGCATCGAGCGCTTCTGCGCCGCGTACCCGAAGGCGGTCGTCGTTTCGTCCGCAAAGGCGTTTGCGATGATGAAACAGTTTTTCGGCACCGAGTTTGAGGACAGGCGCATAGTCGTCGGCGAGGGGGACAAGCTCCCGCTCGGCGAGCATACGCTCACTTTCATCACGGCGCCGATGGTGCACTGGCCCGAGGTCATCGTGACATACGACGAGTGTGACCGCGTGCTCTTCTCGGCGGACGGCTTCGGCAAATTCGGCGCGCTCGACCGTGAGGAGGACGACTGGGCGTGCGAGGCGCGCCGCTACTACGTCGGCATCGTGGGCAAATACGGCGCGCAGGTCACGTCCCTGCTCAAAAAGGCGGAGGGGCTCGACATCGCGAAGATATGCCCGCTCCACGGCCCCGTCCTTACCGAGGACCTCGGTTATTATATCAATCTTTATAAGATCTGGTCGTCGTATTCCGTCGAGACCGAGGGCATAATGATAGCGTACACGTCCGTATACGGTCATACGAAGGAGGCGGTCGAAAAGCTTGCGGACAAGCTGCGCTCGAAGGGCTGCCCGAAGGTCGTCGTCACGGACCTTGCCCGCTCCGACATGGCGGAGGCAGTCGAGGACGCGTTCCGTTACGGCAAGCTCGTGCTCGCGACGACGACGTACAACGCGGAGATATTCCCCTTCATGCGCGAGTTCATAAACCATCTGACGGAGCGCGGCTACCGCGACCGCAGGGTCGGCATCATAGAAAACGGCTCATGGGCGCCGCTTGCCGCCAAGACGATAAAGAAGATGCTCGAGGGCTCGAAGAACATCACATACACCGACACGACGGTGACTATCCGCTCCGCGCTCGACGAGAGGAGCTCGGGCGAGCTCGAGGCGCTCGCCGAGGAGCTCTGCCGCGACTATATCGCACAGAGCGGGGAGACCGCGAACAAGCACGACCTGTCCGCGCTCTTCAACATAGGCTACGGTCTCTACGTCGTAACGTGCAGCGACGGCAAAAAGCCGAACGGTCTCATCGTCAATACCGTGTGCCAGGTGACAAACACGCCGAACCGCGTCGCCGTCACGATAAACAAGGAGAACTATTCCCACCACATAATAAAGGGGTCGGGAAAGATGAACGTCTGCTGCCTCTCGGTCGAGGCGCCGTTCTCGGTGTTCGAGAACTTCGGCTTCCGCTCCGGGCGCAACGCGAACAAGTTCGAGGGCATGGAGATGCTGTATTCCGACAACGGACTGCCGTTTTTGCCCCGCTACATCAATTCGTTTTTGTCCCTCTCCGTCGTCGACTATGTTGACCTCGGCACGCACGGGATGTTCATATGCGACGTGACGGAGGCGCGCGTCATCTCCGACGCCGAGACGATGACGTACACATACTATCAGAAAAACGTCAAGCCGAAGCCGAAGACGGAGGGCAAACGCGGATGGGTCTGCCGCGTCTGCGGTTACGTCTACGAGGGGGACGAGCTGCCCGAGGATTTTGTCTGCCCGCTCTGCAAGCACGGTCCGGCAGACTTTGAGCCGATAGAATAACAGAATAACGAAACAGGGAAAAGTGTAAAAACCGCCTGTTTTTTGCCCGCGGGGAGCCTTTTATGCAGAAGAGGCTCCCCGCGGGCTTCATTTTTTTTGTGAAGTATGCGGAACTTTTGCGGAGCGAAAATGCCTAATTTCCGTCGTATTTGTACCGCGAATATATTGACAAGCGGTCGAATTTTGGTATATACTCTTATAAGATAATCTCAATTCTTTGAAAAAGGCCATATCGACCGCAAAATTATCGGAAAAGGGAGATCCCGATCATGAAAAAATTCGACTTATATAAACTTCTGAGGCTCGGCGCCGCCGCGCTCTCCGCGCTCGTCATTCTGTCGCTCGCCGCTTGCAGCGGGGATGAGGACAAGCAGACGGACGGCACGGGCGAGGGAACGAACGTGCATATAAACGTCGGCGGGAAAAACGACAAAGAAACAAGCGGGGATGACAAAGCGACGGACGCGGCGGAGGAAACTCCCGACGCCGACGACACGGGCACGAAAGAGCCGCAGACCGAGGCTCCCGGGACCGACACGGAAGGGAAGACGGACAAGCCGTCTGACGAGACGACGGCGAGCGCTTCCGGCGAGACCGGAAAGTTTACGGCGGATGACGCGACAATAACCGTCAACGGCGTCGTGATACGCATCGGGGACGATTTTCTCCCGAACTACGAAAAGGTCGGCGATGCCGAGGTCGTCGAGGGGCAGGCATGCCTTGACGGCGGATACGACACGAACTATTACTACGGCGGCGAGGAATTCGTCGTCTTTACCGTCGCGGAGGACGGAAAACAGATCATATACGATATCTACATAACGTCTCCAGAGTATAAGACAAACAAGGGCGCCGAGGTCGGAAAGACGACGGCGGAGGAGCTGCTCGATATGTACGGCTTTGCGAACGACAGCTATTTCGGCACATATGAATATAAGCTCGAGGGGACCGATATCGTCGCGTCGTTCACGTTTGACGATTCCGACATACTCGAAAGCATCGACATAATCGACGAAGGGGTGACCGGTTAATGGGCAGATCGAAGGCAGCGAAGGCGGGCGCAAAGGATAAATCCGAAAGAGCGCGCCGCCGCGCGAAAGAGGAGGCCAGAAAAGAGGCGTCCGCCCCCGGGACAGGCTCCGATAAAAAGCACGAAAAAAAGGCGTCCCGGCCGAAAAAGACATCCGCCGCGGCGGACGCTTCGGCGAAGAAGGGACGCAGGATGACGGCGGCGCTCGCGGGAGCTTCCGCCGCCGTCGTACTTATTGTGGGCGGCGCGGCGTTCGTTTACGCGAGGGCCCACGCGACAGGCTGGAGCCGATCCGGCGAGGGGACGCGCTATTATGTCGACGGTCAGTATCTGACGGGCGTGACGGAGGTCGCGGGGACGGAGTATGTGTTCTCCGACGACGGGCTGTTCGTCGAGGGCTGGGTCACCGACGGGGAGAGCGTATACTATCAGACACAGGAAGACGGCATCATGACGGGCGTCGTCAATATCGAAGGGGAGAAGTACGACCTCGGAGACGACGGCAGGCTGTTGACGGGAGTCATCGAGACCGAGGACGGGCTCTTCTGCCGCGACGAGCACGGAATGGCTGCGGGGGGGGGTCCCTTTAAGACAGACGACGGAATGTATCTTGTCGGAGAGGGCGGCGCCGTCCTTTACGGCATGAACG
>CANQYV010000018.1 GCA_947628165.1 uncultured Clostridia bacterium
TTGTGTCGCCTCGGGTACTCGCCGCCTTGCGGCGTCTGCGCCCCTCCGCGCAGGCATAACAATTCTCTAACCGCGTCATGTCTGTACCGCAGCGCCACCGCGTGCGCCCCGCGGATATTCTCGCTCGGGGATGCTGCTCGGCGGACAAGTCCTGACGGGATTGTGTAGCCGAATGGCTTTCTCTGCCGCAAGGCAGCGGGGGCATGCGATGGGCGGGTGTGCTCTTGCTCGGCGGAGATTGGAAATACGGTTTTCTGCCCGTATTGGAATTGTGCCGCAGTTCGACGTGCGGTAAACGAAAGAAACCCGTAAGGACTTGCACGCCGCGTGGGACTTATAGCGACCCATCCGCGGGGCGCCCGCGTCGATGTGAGGCACAGAAGCGACGCGGTTAGAGAATTCAAGCGCTTGCGCGGAGGGGCGCAGACGCCGCAAGGCGGCGAGTACCCGAGGCGACACAAGATAGAAGTCACTAGAGTTCCCCAGCCCTCCGCCCCCCAGAAACGGGAGTGGATGATGTAAATCCCGGAAAGCGAGGTGATCCATAAGAGGGCGAGCTGAGCCCTCTTATGAGAAAAAAGAGAGTGGGTGCGCCCCGCGGCGGGGAGGGATTCGGATGATATCCCCCAATGGAACAGAAACAAACATGAATTACCCCGAACGGACAGCGGAAACTATCCCCCAATGGAACAGAAACAAACATAAAGTATCGCGAGCGGCATCACAAAAAAACCATTTTCAATAGATCAAGAAAGAGGACCCACATGACCCCACATCGTACAGCGTTCGACAACGCGACCTACATCCGCCTCCAGTCCGACAACATCAAAAAGCGCATCGGCTCGTTCGGCGGGAAGCTGTATCTCGAATTCGGCGGCAAGCTCTTCGACGACTACCACGCCTCGCGCGTGCTGCCGGGATTTTTGCCGGACACAAAGGTCAATATGCTCTGCTCTATGAAGGAGCAGGCGGAGATAATCATCGCGATATCCGCCTCCTCGATCGAGAAGAGCAAAAAGCGCGGCGACCTCGGCATCACATACGAAAACGAGGTCTTCCGCCTCATCGACGCGTTCCGCTCGAAGGGGCTTTTCGTCGGCTCCGTCGTCATCACGCGCTACGCGCCGACGCAGGCGACGCTGTCGTTTGAAGGAAGGCTGACCTCGCTCGGCATCCCCGTCTACCGCCACTACACGATCCCCGACTACCCGTCAAACGTCCCCCTCATCGTGTCGGAGGACGGCTACGGCAAAAACGATTATATAAAGACGACGCGCCCGCTCGTCGTCGTGACGGCGCCGGGTCCGGGCTCCGGCAAAATGGCGACGTGCCTCTCGCAGCTCTACCACGAGAATCTGCGCGGCGTCAAGGCGGGATATGCGAAATTCGAGACGTTCCCGATCTGGAATCTCCCGCTCGGGCACGCCGTCAACCGCGCGTACGAGGCGGCGACCGCCGACCTCGACGACGTCAACATGATCGACCCCTACCACCTCGAGGCGTACGGCGAAAAGACCGTCAACTACAACCGCGATATCGAAATTTTCCCCGTCCTCGACGCCATTTTCAAGAAAATTTACGGCACGTCTCCGTATAAATCGCCCACCGATATGGGCGTCAATATGGCGGGCTTTGCCATCGTCGACGACGAGGCGGCGACCGCCGCGTCACGCCGCGAGATACTGCGCCGCTATTACGCCGCGCTAGAGGACAGGCTCGCCGCGGGCGGCGAGGCGGACGACGCGAAGGACGCCGTCGTCCGAAAGCTCGAGCTTCTCAAAAACACGATGGAGATCACAGACGACGAGCGCCCAGTCATCGCGGCTGCGGAGGCAAAGGCGAAGGCGACGGGCGCGCCCGCGTTCGCGATAGAGCTGCCGGACGGCGAGGTCGTCACGGGCAAGACGTCGTCGCTGCTCGGCGCGTCGTCGGCGGCGCTGCTGAACGCGCTGAAGCGCCTCGCCGGCGTGCCCGACGAGGTCGACCTCATCTCCCCCGACGTGATAGAGCCGATACAGCACCTGAAGGTGCAGCACATGGGCAACAAAAATCCGCGCCTTCACATCGACGAGCTTCTGATAACGCTCGCGATCTGCGCCGTCACGGACAAAAACGCCGCCTCGACGATCGAGTGCATAGACAAGCTCCACGGGCTTGAGGCGCATTCGACGGTCGTGCTCTCGCGCGTCGACGAGCAGCAGTTCCGCCGCCTCGGCGTCAACCTGACGTGCTCGCCCGTCTACGAAACGAAGAAGATTTACAGAAAATAGGAGGAAAAAATGAAAATAAACGTCATAGGCTGCGGCCGCTGGGGCACGTTCATCGCGTATTACCTGCACTCGATAGGCGAGGAGGTCAGCCTCTACGGGCGCGCGGGCGACAAGACGATGCAGGGGCTGCTTGAAACGAGGAAGAACAGCTATCTCACGCTCCCTGAGGATTTTTCTCTCATAACGGACCTCGACAAAACGCTCGAGGCGGACACTATCGTCATATCGGTTCCGTCGCAGGCGCTGCGCGGGCTGTTTTCGGAGATAAACGAAGCCGACACGGCGCGTGTTGGCGCGCCGGTGCCGCGCCGCTATATCCTCTGCATGAAGGGCATCGAGATAGAGACGATGATGCGCTTATCCGAGGTGACGGAGCAGTGCGCCGCAAAGGGCAGCCGCATCGCGTGCTGGATCGGACCCGGGCACGTTGAAGAATTTCTGCGCGGGACGCCGAACTGCATGGTCATCGACAGCGAGGACGACGCGCTGAAGCACGAGCTCGCGGACGAATTTTCGTCCCCGCTGATAAGGTTTTACTACGGCTGCGACCTGCTCGGCAACGAGATCGGCGCGGCGTCGAAGAACGTCATAGGGATCGCGGCGGGCATGCTCGACGGCTTCGGGCGCTCGGCGCTGAAGGGCGTGCTGATGGCGCGCGGGACGTATGAGATATCGCGCCTCATCGGGGAGATGGGCGGCGACCCGCGCTCCGCGTACGGGCTCTGCCACCTCGGCGACTACGAGGCGACGGTGTTCTCGCCGCACAGCCACAACAGGATGTTCGGCGAATGCTTCATCAAGGGCGAGGCATACGGCTCGCTCGCCGAGGGGTACTACACCGCCGACGCCATCATGCGCCTGTCGAAGAAATATAATGTGGACCTGCCGATCTGCGAGGCGGTGTATGATATACTCTACCGCGGCGCCGAGCCGCAGTCGTGCCTTGAGACTCTGTTCTCGAGAAGGATGAAGAACGAATTCTGAGGAAGGGAAAGGGAATCCTCCCCTCCCCTGCGCTCCACCCCTGACTGAAGCAAATCCCCGAAACCCGTTTTGACCCTCTCCCCCTCGTGATACGTCCCGCCTGTTTCAGTTCCCACGGGGGATATAATCCGGCTTCATCCCCCTGCTTTACCGTACCCGATCTCCCTTTTCTCATAAGGGGGCTCGGTCTCGCCCCCTTATGGATCCCCTCGCTTTCCGGGCTTTACATCATCTGCTTGCGCTTTCGGGGAGCGGAGGGCGTTTGAACTCTA
Source organism: uncultured Clostridia bacterium (assembly GCA_947628165.1). Taxonomy (GTDB): domain Bacteria; phylum Bacillota; class Clostridia; order Oscillospirales; family CAG-272; genus DTU064. The sequence goes on from CANQYV010000018.1 coordinate 3,527, forward strand.
GTGACTTCTATCTTGTGTCGCTTCGGGTACTCGCCGCCTTGCGGCGTCTGCGCCCCTCCGCGCAGGCGCTGGAATTCTCTAACCGCGTCATTTCTGTGGCGCGGCGCCACCGCGTGCACCCCGCGGATGGGTCGCTCGGGGATGCCGCTCGGCGAACAATCGCTTACGGCTTTCTTTAGCCGTATGACTTTCTCTGTCGAATGCAGCGTGAGCCTGCGATTAGCGGGTCTGTTCTTGCTCGGCGTAGAATAGAAAAACGGCTTTCTGCCCGTATGGGAATTGTGCCGCAGTTCGACGAGAGGTAAATGAAAGAAAACCGTAAGCAATTGCCTGCCGAGCAGCATCCCCGAGCGAGAATATCCGCGGGGCGCTCGCATACAAGCCGCGGCACAGAAGCGACGCGGTTAGAGAATTGTTATGCCTGCGCGGAGGGGCGCAGACGCCGCAAGGCGGCGAGTACCCGAGGCGACACAAGATAGAAGTCACGGGTACTTTAATCGCTATCCGCTCCCCAGAAACGCCGTTGGATGATGTAAATGCCTCAAAGCGAGGAGATCTATAAGGGGGCGAGCGGAGCCCCCTTATAGAAAATTAGTATCGGGTGCGCAAGCGTGCGCAGCACGCGGCGCGGAGCGGGATTAAAGAAAATATCCCCCAGTGGAACTGAAACAAACATGATCACCCCCGAGCGGACAGCGGAAAATATCCCCCACTGGCACGGAAAGAATCAGGATTTAAGCCGTAGGCAAGCGGCACACAAAATTTCACTCCCTTTACAAAAGGGAAAAAGGACACAACATATGAAGATCTATTTTATCCGCCACGCGGACCCGTGGTACCCCACCGACACACTCACCGAGAAGGGCTGGCGGGAGGCGGGGCTGCTCGCCCCAAGGGTCGCAAAGATATTTGAAAGCGAGAACGTCCGTACCGTCTACTGCTCGCCGCTCGGGCGGGCGCGGGACACGGCGCGGACGTGCCTCTCGCCGCTCGGGTTTGACCTTGACAAAGAAGCCGTCACATACGACTGGCTCCGAGAGTTCCCGGCGCTGATGAAGATGCCCGACGGGCAGTATCGGATGCCGTGGGACCTTCTGCCGTCGTGGTGGACGGCGCACGAGGACCTCTACGACAAGGACGGCTGGTTCAGAGGACCGACGATGTCGCTCGGCGGCGACGTTGAGGAAAAGTATCTCGAGGTCGCGCGCGGCATAGACGGCATCGCCGCCTCCTGCGGCTACACCCGCGACGGTCATTTCTACAGGACGGAAAAGGGGACGCGCGACACGCTTTTGGTCTTCTGCCATCTCGGCGTGATGTTCGTCATGCTGTCGCGCCTGCTCTCGATGCCGACGCCCGTGCTGTGGCAGAATTTCTTCGTCGCGCCCTCGAGCGTCACGCTCGTCTCGACCGAGGAGGTCGTCCCCGGGGAGGTCGCGTTCCGGGTCAAATACTTGGGCGACGTCTCGCACCTGCTCGCCGCAAACGAGCCCCCGTCCGACTCCGGCTTCTTCTGCGAATGCAGGTAGTAAGGGTTCAGTCGAACCCCGGTTTCGCGTCGGTTCCCGCCCCGAACCCCGGTTTCGCGCCCCACCCCCGCACGCCCCGGCATTTCGCCCGCCGTCGGCATCCCCCCAATAAAATACCCCAGTCATATAAGCTTTTGAAAAGGGGGTCCGGGGGAAAAAATTTTCTCGAAAATTTTTTCCCCCGCCACAACCCATGTTATACTCCACACCCTATCCACATATACCCGCGGGCGTGATGGCGCTCGGGACGTTTGACGGCGTGCACATCGGGCACGCGGCGGTGATAAAGACGGCGTCGGCGCTTGCGAAAGAGATGCACGCGCCGTGCACGGTCTGGTGTTTTTCCGCGCCTCCGCGCGCGGTGTTTGACGCGTCGGTCTTCCCGCTCGTCACGCCGGAAGAGAAAGCGTTCCTTTTGACGTCGCTCGGCGCCGACAATATCGTAATGCCGCGCCCGTCGAGGGAGCTGCTCGCGACGGAGCCGGAGGAATTTCTCGACCGGCTGATAGAGGCGTGCTCGCCGCGCCGCGTCGTCGTCGGGTTCAACTTCACATACGGAAAGGGCGGAAAAGGCACCGTCCCCGACCTCGCCGAACACCTCGCCCGGCACGGCATCCCCGTCACCGTAGTCCCGCCCGTCATGCTCGAAGGGCGGACCGTCAGCTCGACGGAGATACGCGCGGCGCTGTCGCGGGGGGATGAGGAGAGGGCGCGCAAGCTGCTCGGGAGATGAAAGAATCTCCCGCCGCTGTCGCGCCGGGACCTTCCTCCCGCCGCTGTCGCGCCGGGACCTTCCTCCCCCCTGCTCCCCCCCAAAATGCCCCTTATCTCAAAGCACCCCTTTCCCTCTCAACCCGAGAGGGTTTTTCTTTTGCCCGAAAGGGATATTTTCCGCTATACGTTCGGAATACTTCATGTATGTTTCCGTTCCCGTGGGGGATATCATCCGTATCCGCTCTGCGCGCGGGGCGCACCCACTCTCCTTTTCAATAAGGGGGCTCCGCTCGCCCCCTTATTTATCCCCTCGCTTTGAGGCATATGGCGGTCCTCTTTAATCTGCTTGCGTTTCCGAGCATGCGCCAACCGCTTGCGTGCCCGAAGGGCGTTAGTGTGGGCGCCTCGGGTACTCAGACCGTCGCGCAGCGACGGTCCTCCGCCCCTCGCGCTATGCGCTTTAGGGGAGCAGTACCGCGTCGCATCCGTGCCTCACGTCAACGTGAGCGCCCCGCGGATGGGTCGCTATAAGTCCCTCGCGGCAAGCAAAGAATTACGGCATTCTGTAGCCGTATGGTTTAGCGCGCCGCAATTCGGCGAGAGGCAAACGAAAGAAGCCCGTAAGCAATTGCCCGCCGAGCATGACCCCGAGCGAGAAAATCCGCGGGGCGCACGCATACAAGCTGCGCCACAGAACCGTCGCGGTTAGAGAGTTGCAGCGCCCGCGCGGAGGGACGGAGACGCCGCAAGGCGGCGAGTACCCGAAGCGACACAAGATAGAAGTCACTGGAGTTCCCCCGCCCTCCGCTCCCCGAAAACGGGAGAGGATGATGTAAAGCCCGGAAAGCGAGGGGATCCATAAGAGACTTTTCGCGGCGTGGGAGCCGCGTAAAGTCGGCGAGACCGAGCCCCCTTATGAGAAAAAAGAGAGTGGGTGCGCCCCGCGGCGGAGCGGGATACGGATGATATCCCCCATGGGAACGGAATAAACCATGATTACCCCCGAACGGATAGCCGGAAACTATCCCCCAGTGGAACGGAAACAAACCGGCTGTCACGCGTTGGGGCAGGGAGAAACAGGGGTTCGGTAAGTCGTTCGGGGAAGATCGGGGGCACCCCTCCCCCTCCCCCCGGGAATATCAAAACCCCCGCATGCTTTCGCACACGGGGGTTTTATTCATTCATTTCATCCGAGAATTTCGGAACTCAAATGAAGCGGTGAGCCGTCCGCCTTATTTATCCTCGTCCTCTTTCCTGCGGCGCGCTTTGCCACCTGACTTCGCGTTGCTGACTGCCATTGCGCAGACTGCGGAAGCGGAGAGCGTCATCATGATCGCGAGCGGGATAATGGGCGTGCCGTCGCCTGTCGCACCCGGCTGAGCACCTGACGAGCTGCCGGGCTTCTGCGTATCGGCAGGCTTCGTCGTGTCGGCAGGCTTCGTCGTGTCATCCGGCTTCGTCGTGTCGGCAGGCTTCTGCGTGTCGTCCGCCTTCGGGAACTCGGCGGAAACGGTCACGGTACCCGTCACCTCTTCGGCAGGGATCGTGATCTTGCCCGTCTCGGGATCGTAGGTGTAATCCTTCGCGTCGAGCTCCTTGCCGTCGACCTTAACGGTAACAGCTGTGGGCAGCTTGTTGCCGGCGTTGGGCTTCAGCGTGATCACAACGTTCATGCCCTCAGTAGTCGTCTCGGGAGCCTCGGCCTCGCCGCCCTTGACGTCGACCTCGACGTCGTAAGAAGCGGGGACCTTCAGGCACTCGGCAGTAACGACCACAGGACCCGTCACTTTGTCTGCGGGGATCGTGAGCTCGCCGGAACCTGCATCGTAGGTGAATTCGTCGTCGCTGAGCGCCTCGCCGCCGACCGTAACGGTCACGGACTTGGGCGTCATGTAGCCTCTGTCAGGCGACAGCGTGATCACGACATCCTCACCCTCGACGGTCTTCTCGGGAGCCTCGGCCTCGCCGTTCTCGAGGTTGACAGTAACATCATAGGAAACGGGGATGTGCGGGAACGCGACCGTAACGACCACGGGACCTGTCACCTTGTCGGCAGGAATCGTAATCGTGCCGTTCTCGTACTTGTATTCGGTGCTCTCAAGCGCCGTGCCGTTGACGGTGACCGTCACGGTCTCGGGCAGCTCGTTGCCGTCGTCGGGCGTGAGCTTGATAACGACATCCTCGCCCTCGGTAGTCGCCTCGGGAGCCTCGGCCTCGCCGCCCTCGGCGTCGACCGTGACTTCATAGGAAGCCGGAACGTGAGCGTTCACGGTAGTGACGGTCTCAGACTCGAGATCGTCGCCGTCCTCGGAAACAGTTATCTTGACGTCGGTGTTAAGACCGTTCTCGTCCTCTTCCTCATACTCGAATACGAGGGTTGCAACGACGCCGTCGACATTCTCGGCGGAAGCGAAGTCAAATACGACCTTGCCCTCCGTGTCTGTTATGTTGACCGCGTAATACGTCGTGCCGCTCGTAACGGAGAGGAGCTTAAGCACGCTTGTGTCGTACTCAGCCGTGAACAGGCCGTTCGCAACGTCGGCAGCCGTGAGCTCGACCGTAACGGTGTTGTTCTCGGTGTCAACGATGCTCTCGTCCTTCGTCTCATCGGGCTTGACGACATTTACGGACATGAGCGTGCCGTCCGGAGCCGCCGTCGCGGCAGCCTTGACCTCGGAGAGGTTTGCAACCTCTGCCTTCGTTTCCTCGACCGTGTTCATCGTCTTGACGGTCTCGGCATTGGCGGTGAACGCCATGCTTGCGGTCTCGCTGACGCTCATCGACATGAACATCGAGAGCGACTTTCTCTGGCAAAGGACTGTCGCCGCCTCGACGTCGCCGGCGAAGTCGTTCTCCTCAACGACCGCGGCGGTGTCGCCGTCAAACGCGATCTTCGCGATCTTCGTCTGACCGTCGACGCTGTAAGCGAGATACATGTAATCCGCATTATAGTCGCTTCCGTAGAAGTCATATATCAGCGAGCATGAATCAGCGCCCGATATGTCAAGTCCCTCGATAGGACCGACGTCTCCGCCCATGACGCTGCTGCCCGTCGGAACGAGCACCTGATGGAGCCCGCCTTCAACGTCTATCGTGTAGTACCAGTCGTATGTGGTGCCCTGATATGCGTCATAACCTGTCCATGCGATGGCAGCCATGTTCGGCCAGTCGAACGGGGAGTTAGAAAGATTCCAGCTCGAGATGCTTCCTGTGCCGAGGTTGAACCTCATGAGCGTTGCGGAATCCTCGATGAATCCGACAAGAGTTTCATATCCGTTCGTCTGGGAATTATAGAGCGCCATGTCGGCGTCTGAGAACACGAACGACTTGCCCTGTACGTTGTTAAGGCCGGACAGCAGGAGTTCTTCGTTGAACTCGCTGTCGACTATGTAAAGATCCTTGCCGTCCGTTGCAAAGACGGTGTCGCTGCCCGTGACGGGGCTCATCATGCCGGCGGTGAACTTGGTTTTGCCGTCTGCAAGCTTGTTGAGCGCCGTGGGAGTTGCGAAGTCGAAGCCGTTCCAGCTCGGACCCTTCGCGGTCACGACGGACGCGACGAAGTCGCCTTCCCTTTCGACCGTGACGGTCACGGAGTCCTTGATTCTCGGGTCCGCGGGGCTCGACGCCGTTATCGTCGTCGTACCTTCGCTTACGCCCGTTACAACGCCGTCCTCGACATACGCGATGTCCTCATCCTCGGACGTCCAGTCAAGAGCGGATACCGAGAACGCGGGGGAGGTGATGTTGACGGTGAGTTCAACGCTCATGCGCTCGAGAACCGTGACCTCTTTCTCAACGATATCGATCGATGTGATCTCGGGCTCGCCGGTCTTGCCGTTTTCGGTGTCGATGACGCTGAACGCCATGTTTTCGGCGTAGTCGCCGACCGCTACCGTTATCGTGCCGTCGTCGGCCGCGAGCATTTTCACTTCGTCAGCCGAGAGCGTGAGCTTCGTAAGCTCGCCCGCTTCGGTCTGGTCAAGCGTTACGGGGATCTGCTCGCCGTCTCCCGTAAGGAATATGACGGCGGCGACAAACTGGTTGTCGTAGAAGGAGATCTCTATGTCTCCCGTCTTCTTGTTAAGAACCGCATTGAGGACCTGCGGGGTCGTGTCGTCGACCGTCATCGCGGTCGTGAGGAACGCGCCGTCGCCGAGCTCGTCAAATACGTTCTCGATCATGTAGTTCGCTCTTGCAACCGGAGTCGTGAGCTTGGCGTAATCCTCGCCGACGTAGTACTCGGGGATCGCGACGACAGTGATCGCAAATCTGTCGTCCTCCTCAAAGCCGAGCCTTGAGGGACTGATGAACTGAGAGAGCAGCGGGAACGACGTTACAGAGTCGCTCCATGAGCCGCCGGACACATAGTAGTACGCGGAATTCTCAAGCGAAGGCGCGTAAATCGGCGTGATCTCGCCCGTCTCGAGGTCCTCGACAACGAGCATCGTATACGCGTTTCTGATGAGCGAGTAATTGTAGCCGTAGAAGAGATCACTGCTCGTTACCGCCATACGCTCCTTGTGTGTGTCGACCACGAAGGGGTTCGTGATCTTGCCCGACGGGCCGCTTGCGCCGAGAACAGTGAGGACGTTCGTCTGCGTCTGGCCCGTGTAGGGGATATGATCGTACGTCTCGTACGCGTAATCCTCAAACGTGATGCGGTCGAACATCGTCGCGTCGGTCCAGCTGCCGTAGAAGCCGATCACGGGGATCGAGTACGTCACATCGGACGCGCCTTCCTCGTCGGCGAGCGCCGTCGCGAACGTGTAGCCCTCGACGTAGAGTCCGTTTTCGTAATCGTCAAGGTCGCCCTTGAGCGTTATCGTCACGTTTACGGTGAGCTCGCCGTTTGCGGGAACGGTGACCTGCGCGTCGAGCTCCGCGAGAAGCAGATGCGCGTCGTAGGTCGTGACAGCGTCGTCGCCGTCAACGTCGGCGGCGGCCGTGTCTATCTCGGTCTCATCCTTGAGGCCCGCGACAAAGTCGAGTATCGCCTGAGCGTCGTCGGTGTCGACGTCGCCGTCCATGTCGACGTCAAACGCGCCGAGCGTCGGGTTGCCGTATTCAACACCGTTTATAGTGTAGGTCACGTCTGCGTCGAGAGGCGTCGTCGTTCTGTCGAGCCATACGAAGCCGGACGCGGCCGTCAGATCCTGCGTGAACAGGTCTGTGTGGAGCGAATAAGTATTCTCTTTTCCGCTGAAGTTGTGGATCGTGAACGTGTAATCGTATGTGCCTTCCCTGTCGGGGTCGTCACCGAGCTCGACCTTTACCTTGCCGTCGGCATAGGATGCGGTCGCCTTTTCGTCCATCGTGATGTAAGCCTGCGCCGCGACTGCCGCCGCAACGTCTGCGAGGCCGGAGCCCTGCTGGAGGACGGAGAAGTATCTTCCCTCGGAATCCTTCATCGGTCTTGCCGTGCCCATGAGCAGGCTGTTCGTGAGACCGCGGACCGTAAGCTCCACATCACCGAACATATCCTTGTTTTCTCTTATGTACTGAGCAACGACCGCCGCGCAGCCCGCGACCTGCGGGCAAGCCATCGATGTGCCGTTGAACGACTCATACTGGTCGGAGCCGCCGACGGGCGTGTTGCCGTCGTAGCCCGCGCCGTATGCGGAGTAGATGTTTCCGCCGGGAGCCGTGATTTCGGGCTTCATCGTGAGCGTGCCGGGAATGCCCCAGGAGGAGAAGTTGGACATTATGTTGTAGCTTGCGCCCATCGCGCCCGCGGTGATCGTGTCGGAAATCGTCATCGTACCCGTGTAGTATGTAACGGTAGACTTTCCGGCGCTGCCCTTCGCGTCGTACTCGGTCTCGATCGTACCGGACTTGCCCGTCGTGAGCTCGCTCTTGTAGAGACCGGAGATGACGACGCCCGGCATCGTCTCGCTGTACGTCGACAGATCCATGTTCAGCGAGGAGACCTCGTCGGTATCGACTATGATACCGGCAATGGCGCCGCACCGAGCCATAGCCTCGAGCTTGAGATAGAAGCTCGACGTGCCTCTGTTGACGATAACTATTTTATTCTTAAGACCGCCGTCAATGGCGTCATTGAGTAACTTTATCTGGTCCTCAACGAGCGTCGTGCCGTCGCTGCCCGCGATGACGCCGATCGTGTCGAGGTATACGAACTCGTACTCGCCCGCGACGGACGCTATCGGCCTGTTGCTGTACGCGCCGTTATTGCCGACGAGAGATTCGTTATAGAATATGGGCTTTTCGCTGCCCGCGACCTTCAGGTAATAGCCGGTCTGGCCGTCGTTCTGGACGGAGGCAACGGAAAGGGAGTTTGCGAAAGATGAGGGAGACGCGAGCGTGTCGTAGCTGATGTCGTCTCCGTACAGATAGCCGCTCTGGTAGCTGTCCGCGTAAAGGTTCTTCGTCATGGCGTCGTCGGCCCATGAGCCGGAGTTTCCGGCGGCGATGCAGACGACGGCGTCATGCTTTGCGAGATTGTCAAGCAGCTCGGCGTAAAGGTCCTCAGAGCCGAAGCCGGGATAAATGGAGCCGAGCGAAAGGTTGACGGAATCCGCGCCGAGCATGATGGCGTCCTCGATGGCGACCATGTAGTCGGAATCGGAAGTGCCCGCGCCTACAAAGACGTTCATTACGATGAGCTGAGCGTCGGGCGCGACGCCCTGCGTCAGCTTCTCGGTGAGGGTGGAAACGTAACCCTTCTGTGACTTGACATACGCGTTGCCGGCGGCGATGCCCGCGACGTGAGAGCCGTGGTTGTCGGTGTGGTTGGCGGTGTGCCTTACTTCGGTATTTCCGCCCGGGTAGTTGAACGCGAACGGAATCTTCTTTGTCCTGTAAAGGGACGAAGCGGAAGAAACGTAATCTCCCGCGTGCAGATCGTCGAGCACGTCGGCGATATCGTCGGTGTCCATGAGAAGGTCGTCGGAGTAGCCGCCGATCTTGCTGAAGGAATAGTAGAACGCGTCTTCGTCGAACAGCTCATGCGTGAGATCGATGCCCGTATCGATGATGGCGATCTTGCTGCCCGCGCCGGTGTAGCCGGCACCCCATGCGGACGGCGAGCCTATCATCGAGGAGGACGGCAGCATCATCCGTTCGGCGTCCGTCGTCGTCTTGGCGGGAGCGTACTTGTTCTCAAGCACGACGTCCTTGACGCCGGGGACGTTCTTTATCTCGTCGATAAGGCCGTATTCGACGTTGGCGGAAACGATGTTGGCGGCAAGGGTCAGCTGCCAGACTACGTCAAGCTGTAAGGACCCCCCCCCCGTACACGTTTTTGTTGATCTTATCGATCATTTTGTCCTGCTTTACCTCAAGCTCCGCCTTATATTTCATGGCGGCCTTGTTTTCCGCGATGTCTACCGTGGAGTATCCCATATCGATAGTCGCGGGGTCGTCGAGCACGATCGAAACGCGGACGACCTCGTCGTCGGCGTGCTCCGGTTCGTCCTCATGCTTGTCGACGTCTGCGTTCAGCCTGTCGACGTCGAACTTATCTCCGTCCTTGACGGAAAGCTCGACCTCGTCGGGAGCCGCAGCCGCGGTGACAGGCAGAATGCCCGCGACCATGATAAGCGCCAAGAGCGCCGCCGCGAGCCGTTTTGCCGTACCTGACAGCTTGAATGAGCTCATACTTTTGCTTTCTCCTTTTTTGACATTTGCATACGTTCGCGCCGTCATCCGGCGCGCCCGCGCATATTATAAAATGTGTAAGAAATCCGCCTGATTCTTAGGTTTTTTCTCCTCATTTGCCTAAGACGGACATATTCCTTTGCATTTTATTTACAAACATTATGCACCCGCCGCGCCCGCTTGTCAAGACTTTTCTTTCGATTTGAAACACTTTTTTTAAAAAAGTTTTTTTATCCCTTGACAAATACCCGCAAGGGGTATACAATAATGCCGAAGATACCCCGTGCGTGTATAATTCCGCAGTTCGGAGGAGAAAATATGACAGATGAAATAAAGGAAAATGAGGCTTGCGAGGAAGTGTGTTCGTGTTCAGAGAAGAAAACCTACCGCACGGAGGCGAAGCGGCGCCGCCTCATAAACAGGCTCTCGCGCCTCGAGGGTCAGATACGCGGCATTCGCGGGATGGTGGAGCGCGACGCCTACTGCAACGACATCCTGATCCAGACGACCGCCGTCGCCTCCGCGCTCGACGCCTTCGACCGCGAGCTCTTCACCGAGCACGTCAGGACGTGCGTCGTCCGCGACCTCACCTCCGGCGACGAGGCAAAGGCAGCGGCGGTAATTGACGAAATGACGGATATGATACGCCGCCTCACGCGCTGATGCTCTGACCGCTCGGGGGAAGTCCTGATTTTTTCCGTTCCCGGGGGGGATATCATCCGTATCCGCTCTGCGCGCGGGGCGCACCCGATACTAATTTCAATAAGGGGGCTCGGCTCGCCCCCTTATATATCCCCGTCGCTTTCCGGGATTTACATCATCCACTCCTGTTTTAGGGAAGCGGCAGGCGGGGGAATTCTCGAAGGTCGTTTGTGTGGGCGCCTCGGGTACTCGCTAACGCTGCGCCCCTCCGCGCTGGGCGCTTTAGGGGAGCAGTACCGCGACGCCTCTGTGGCGCGGCGTCACCGTGAGCGCCCCGCGGATATTCTCGCTCGGGGATGCCGCTCGGCAAGCAATTGCTTACGGGTTTCTGTAGCCGAATGGCTTTGTGCGCCGCAAGGCGGCGCGAGCCTGCGATATGCGGGGGGCTCCTGCTCGGCGGAGATTAGAAAGACGGGTTTCTGCCCGTATGGGGATTGTACCGCAGTTCGACGAGAGGCAAACAAAACCATACGGCTACAGAATGCCGTAAGGACTTGTTCGCCGCGAGGGACTTATAGCGACCCATCCGCGGGGCGCACGCGGTGACGTGAGGCACGGAGGCGTCGCGGTTAGAGAATTGCAATGCCTGCGCGGAGGGGCGCAGACGCCGCAAGGCGGCGAGTACCCGAGACGACACAAGATAGAAGTCACTAGAATTGCCCCGCCATCCGCTCCCCTAAAGCGCAAGCAGATGATGTAAATCCCGGAAAGCGAGGGGATCCATAAGGGGGCGAGACCGAGCCCCCTTATGAGAAAAGGGAGATCGGGTACGGTAAACAGGCAGTTATGCCACAGAAACTATCCCCCACGGGCACGGAAACAAACCGGATTGCCGCGAAGGGGCAGAGAGAAAAGAGCATTTTCGGGGCTTTCAAGCGGCACGTTGCGCCCCCCGCGCGGAGCGGGTTTTAAAGAAAACTACCCCCAAAAAGGAGACCATTATGGAAAAAACCGTACACTATTCCGTGACCGGAATGTCGTGCGCCGCGTGCTCCTCGCACGTCGAACGCGCCGTCTCCGCCGTCCCCGGCGTCCTCTCGGTCACGGTCTCGCTTCTAACAAATTCGATGGCGGTCGCGGGAGACGCCTCCCCCGCCTCCGTCGTCGCCGCCGTCGAGGCAGCCGGCTACGGCGCCTCCCCGAAGGACGCGGACGCGGGCACAAATGCCCACGCAGCCCCCGCCGAAGCCGAAAAGGACGCACTCCGCGACACCGAGACCCCGCGACTCCTTCGCCGCCTTCTCGTCTCGCTCGCGCTCCTCATCCCCCTGCTCTACGTCTCGATGGGGCACATGATGTGGGGCTTCCCGCTGCCCGCGTTCTTCACCGGCAACCACCTTGCCGTCGCCCTGCTCGAGCTGTTCCTCACAATGGCGATAATGTTCGTCAACCGCCGCTTTTTCACCTCGGGCGCGAAGTCGTGCCTGCACGGCGCGCCGAACATGGACACGCTCGTCGCGCTCGGCGCGGGCGCGGCGTTCGCATACAGCACCGTCGTATTATTTCTCATGACCGGCGGTCACGACGCCGCCGCAAAATATATGGATGAGCTCTACTTCGAGTCGGCGGGCACGATCCTCACGCTCATCACACTCGGCAAAACGCTCGAGGCGCGCGCGAAGGGCAAAACGACGAGCGCGCTCTCCGGCCTGCTCTCGCTCGCGCCCGAAACGGCCAATGTCGAGCGCGGCGGCGTCGAGGTGACGGTCCCCGCCTCGGAGGTGAAGGTCGGCGACGTCTTTGTCCTGCGCCCCGGCGACCGCGTCCCCGTTGACGGCGAGGTCACGGACGGCGGCTCCGCCGTCGACGAGTCGCAGATGACGGGCGAGAGCATCCCCGTCGACAAAGCGCCCGGCGACGGCGTCTACTCCGGCACGATAAACGTCTCCGGCTTCATGAAGTGCCGCGCCGTCCGCGTCGGCGGCGACACGACGCTCTCGCAGATAATCCGCGCCGTCGGCGACGCCGCGGCGACAAAAGCGCCGATAGCAAAGCTCGCGGACCGCGTCGCCGCCGTGTTCGTCCCCGCCGTCATCGCTGTCGCCGCCGTCACGACGGCGGTATGGCTCGCGATCGGCCCCGGCTTCGGCTACGCGCTCGCGCGCGGCATCTCCGTCCTCGTAATCAGCTGCCCGTGCTCGCTCGGCCTCGCGACGCCCGTCGCCGTGATGGTCGGCAGCGGCGTCGGCGCGAAGAACGGCATCCTGTATAAAACAGCCGCCGCGCTCGAGGCGTGCGGCCGCGTCGACGCCGTCGCTCTCGACAAGACGGGCACCGTCACGTCCGGCGCGCCGCGCGTCACCGACGTCGTCCCCGCCGACGGCGTGACCGAGGCCGAGCTTCTCGCCACAGCGTCCGCCCTCGAGGAAAAGAGCGAGCATCCGCTCGCCGCGGCGGTTCTTTCGTATGCCTCGGAGCGCGGCGCCGCCGCCCCGGCTCCGGCGGACGCGAAATTCGAGGCGCTGCCCGGCTGCGGCGTCCGCCTCACATACGCGGACGGCGCCTCCGACTACGCCGGCAGCCTCGCTTTCATCGGAACGGTTGCCGACGTTCCCGAAGCGCTCCGCGCGAGTGCGGAGGCGCTTGCCGCCGACGGAAAAACGCCGCTCTTCTTCACGCGCGGCGGGAAAATTCTCGGTATGACGGCGCTTGCCGACACCGTGAAGGAGGACAGCGCGCGCGCCGTCGCCGAGATGGAGGGTCTCGGCATCCGCGTCGTGATGCTGACGGGCGACAACGAGCGCACCGCGAACGCCGTCGCGAAGGCGGCGGGCATCGGCGAGGTGAAGGCGGGCGTCCTGCCGAACGGAAAGGCGGACGCGATCCGCGAGCTTGCGGGCGGATTCGGGAAGAATTCCAAAACCGCGATGGTGGGCGACGGCGTGAACGACGCGCCCGCGCTGACGTCCGCCGACGTCGGGATCGCGGTCGGCTCGGGCGCGGACATTGCCGTATCGGCGGCGGACGTCGTGCTCCTCTCGGGCAGCCTCCGCGACGCCGCGGCGGCGCTCCGCCTCGGCAGGCGCACGCTGACCAACATCCGCGAAAACCTCTTCTGGGCGTTTATATATAATGTGATCTGCATCCCCGTCGCCGCCGGCGTGCTTATCCCGGTCGGGCTCGAGCTTCAGCCGATGTACGGCGCGCTCGCGATGAGTCTTTCGAGCTTCTGCGTCGTCTCAAACGCCCTGCGCTTAAATTTCGTTCGTCCGCGCGACGCCTCCCATGACAGGAAAAGACGCCGCCGCGCCGATATAAAATCAACCGAAAAGGAGAAAAAGGAAATGAACAACGAAACTACCCTCACCGTAAAAGGAATGATGTGCGCCCACTGCGAGGCGCGCGTAAAGGCCGCCCTCGAGGCAGTCCCCGGAGTTGAGTCCGCCGACGTCAGCCACGAAAAAGGCACGGCGAAGGTCAAAGGTACAGCCTCCCGCGAAGCCCTCGTCAAGGCCGTCGCCTCCGCCGGGTACGAGGCGGAATAACAAAACGGGGGGGACTGCACAGTCCCCCCCGAACCCCTCCTATGCCACCGCGCCGCACGCCGGCGTTTTTTTATGCCCTGCCATTGTAATACTTCCTGATTCTTTCCGTTCCCATGGGGGATATTCTCCGGCTTCAACCCCATTCTTTACCGTACCCGATATTCCTTTTTCTATAAGAGGGCTCGGCTCGCCCTCTTATAGATCTCCTCGCTTTCCGGGCTTTGCATCATCAAACGGCGGTTTAGGGAAGCGGATAGCGTTTGAACTCACGAAGGGCTTTCTGTGGGCGCATCGGGTACTCGCTAACGCTCCGTCCCTCGCGCTTGGCGCTTTAAGGAAGCAGTACCGCGACGCATCTGTGCCGCAGCGCCACCGCGTGCGCCCCGCGGATATTCCGCTCGGGGTCATGCTCGGCAAGCAAGTCCTGACGGGGTTGTGTAGCCGTATGATTTTCTCTGCCGTAGGCAGCGTGAGCCTGCGATTGGCGGGAGATGTCCATACGGCAAACATGTCCTAACGGCTTTCTGCGCGTATGGGAATTGTGCCGCAGTCCGACGTGCAGCGCACTAAACCATACGGCTACAGAATGCCGTAATTCTTTGCTTGCCGCGGGGGACTTATAGCGACCCATCCGCGGGGCGCCCGCGCCGACGTGAGGCACAGAAGCGTCGCGGTACTGCTTCCTTAAAGCGCCAAGCGCGAGGGACGGAGCCGCTGCGCGGCGAGCACCCGAGTCGCCCACACTAACGCCCTTCGGGAGTTCCTCCGCTCTCCGCTTCCCGCAAATGCCGTTTGATGATGCAAATCCCGGAGAACGAGGGAATCCATAAGAGACTTTACGCGGCGTGGGAGCCGCGTAAAGTCCGCGAGCACGAGCCCCCTTATGAGAAAAGGGAGATCGGGTACGGTAAAGAATGGGGTTGAAACCGGATGATATCCCCCAGTGGAACGGAAACAAACATGATTTCCCCGAAGGCGCACGCGTCGAACCTCACCACAATTCCCGCACGGGCAGAAAGCCGTCTTTCTAATCTCCGCCGAGCAAGAACACCCCCGCCCGTCGCAGGCTCACGCTGCCTTACGGCAGAGAAAGCCATACAGCTAAAGAACCCCGTAAGCAATTGCCTGCCGAGCAGCATCCCCGAGCGGAATATCCGCGGGGCGCCCGCGCCGACGTGAGGCACAGAAGCGACGCGGTTAGAGAATTGCAGCGCCTGCGCGGAGGGGCGGAGGACCGTCGCTGCGCGACGGTCTGAGTACCCGAGGCGACACAAGATAGAAGTCACGGGTACTTTAATCGCTATCCGCTTCCCTAAACCGCCGTTTGATGATGCAAATCCCGGAAAGCGAGGAGATCTATAAGAGGGCGAGCCGAGCCCTCTTATAGAAAAAAGAGAGTGGGTGCGCCCCGCGCGCAGAGCGGATACGGATAATATCCCCCGAGGGAACGGAAAGAATCAGGATTTAGCCCCGAACGGACAGCCGAAAGCAATCCCCCACGGGCACGGAAACAAACCGGATTTGCCGCAAAGGGTCAGGAATTAAAAAAGGGCTTCGGGTTTTTCAGGGGTTTTTGGGGCGCGCCCCACTCCCCCAAAAACGAACGGGCACGGGGATACGATCCGGCGTCTGCCGTCTCATAGCCCCGTGTCCCGAGTGAATCGCTTATTCGATTTTATTCGTCGTCGCCGCCGCCATCGCCGCCGTCACTGTCACCGCCGTCTTTCTTCTCGGCGTGAGCCACAGCCTCCGCGGGCGCTTCCTTCTTCTTGCTCCTGCGGAACGTGTCGATGATGATTATCGCAACGGCGACCGCCGATATCGCGGTCACGACCGCCCACAGCGCGTACTTCGACTCGTCGCCCGTCGCGGAGGGTCTCGCGGACGAGCTGCCCGCCGCCGTCGTGTCATCCGGCTTCTGCGTCCCGGGCTTATCCGTGTCCGCGGGCTGCTGCGACGCTGCCTTCACGGCTCCGCAGACGCACACGCCCTTGTCGTCGTAGGAATGCGCCTCCTTCGCCGCCGTGAACCCGCAGTCGGAGCACGTCCCGACGTGGCCGCTCTCGTCCTTCTCGTATGTGTAGACGTGCGCGACCGTCGCCGTCTTATATCCGCAGTCGGAGCAGACGTGGCTGTGACCCGCCTCCGTCTTTTCGTCGACCTTCATCGTGTGCGCGACCGTCGCCGTCGTGTGACCGCAGTGGCAGAGCTGCCAGTGCCCGTTCTCGTCGTGGCTGAGCGTCTCGAAATACTCGTGCGCCACAGGCGCCGTCTCGTACTTGCAGTTTTCGCACTTCTTGTAGTGCATCGTCCCGTCAGCCGTCTGAACCGTCTCAAGGACGTGCTCCTTCGCGCCCGCGACCTCGTAACCGCAGACATCGCAGGTGAACGAAGCCTTCGTGCAGTCGTCGGGCAGCTCGCCGCCCTCGCCGTCCGGGTCGGAATATTTGCCCGTGTGCTCAGCCTTCATCTCGGCCTCGCCGCACTCGGTGCAGGTCCTGTAGTGACCCGTCTCGTCCTTCGTGTACTCCGTCGACCAGACGTGGACGTGAGCCACCGTTGCCGGCGGTATCTCCACCGTCTCGCCGCGCGCCGCTTCCGCCTTGACTACAGCCTCGGCGGCGAACGTCGCCGATACCTTCACGTTGCCGAGCTTGTCGGCGTCCGCCGCCGATACGGTCAACTCAACTGACGTCTGTCCCGCGGCGTTTGCCACCTGCTCGCCGTTGACGGTGAGCGTGTCGATGACGTAGCCCGCCCCGGCGCTGACCGTGACCTTCTCGCTCGCGCCCTCGCCGAGCGTGAACACCGTACCCTTGCCGGACGCGGCGCTGCCGCCCTCGGACGAGGTGATGATGACGTTCTTGCCCGTCTCCTTCGCGGTGCCGTCATCCTTAACCGCCGCTATCGCGAACGGCGAGAACGACTTGACCTCGATGATGAGACCGTATTCCGTGATGTAGCACGGTATCTCCTCGACGCCGACCGTGTTGCCCGCGTCGTCCTTTATGAAGTGGTAAGCCTTGAACGTGACGCCCGCGTCCTCGGGGCCGTAGCCCTCCGGGAAGCCGAGCGAGATGTAAACGCTCTGACCCGTCTTGATTATCTGCTTCTTGCAGAGCGTCAGCTTGATGTTGTATGTCTCGGTTTTCTCGACCGTCTCATCCGGGAACTCGTCTCCGATGAGGTCGTCCATCTCTTCCTTTTCTTTAGGAGAAGTCGTCGTCGTGACGAGCATCAGGCGGTGCGTCAGCTCCTCGTCGATCGGCTCGCCGTCCTCGGTCTCCCAGCCGTCGCCGGTAGGGTCGTAGCCCTCCATCAGCTGCGGCTTGCCGAATACGTTCCAGTCCCAGCCCTGAGACTGAAGCGCGCAGACCGCGCACGGATGGTCGGCGCCGTAAGTCAGTTCAATAGGAGCCTTCCCGCTCTGCTTGCCGACGAGGCCCTTGATATGGAACGTGTAGAACACGCTGTCCGCCGCGAACATGTCGCTCGGCTTGAACTTGAACGTCAGCTTGTTCGGCGTATTTTCGTCCCAGACAATGTCGGTGAGCTTGCTCGTCGCAACGCCGTCCTTGACGTCGATGCGCTTCTTCGTGTACTGCCCGTTCTTGTCCTGCCTTACTTCATTATAAAAGCACTCAAGGTCGATGTCTATCTTCTCGCCCTCGACGGGAACGAGGTCGTCGGTAAATTCGATCTCCATCGTGTACGTCGTGCCGTTGATGATGAGCGTCGACTGCATGCTCGGCGACGCCGTCTTCGGATACGGCGGGATCTTATAATCGGAGGAGACGCGGAGGATGTCCGTCATCGCGAGAAGCTCGGAATTCGAGCCGTGGAAGAAGAGCAGCTCCGGCTGGTCCTTGTAGTCGCCCGGCGACTTCGTCGTCACCGCGAACTGAACGTATCCGTTGTAGGAGAGGGAGACCGTCAGCGCTTCCTTCCTGTCGCCCGGCAGATGCCAAGCCTCGGGGAGCAGATATCCCCAGTCCTCATAGGAAATGTCGCCCGTCTCGTCGTCTATCATGACGTAGCGCTGGAGCATGTAGTAGCCGTTCTTCACGCACTCGCCCGCGCCCATGCCGAGGTAGCTGAGCGTGAACACCGTCGCCTGATCGGTGCCGCCGTCCTGGTCGATGCCGTTGTAGTCGGCGAGGACCGAGAACGCGCTGTCCGTCGTTCCGGCGGCGACGCCGTAATTCTTATAGTTGAGTCCCGGATACGAAAATTCGTAGTTCGCGCCGGAAAGGATGCCCGACGGGTAGTGATGCTTCGCCATCCGCTCCGCGCCCGCGAGGAAGTATTCGCGGTTCTCGTAGCCGTCGACGCCGTCCTTGCCGCCGCCCGTGGGCGATATCGGGTCGTCCATCGTCGCGTCGACGCCGTACCATGCGCCCTCGAGCTCAACGTAGTTCCAGATGTGCTGCTCGGGCGTCTCGCGGTCGTGCATGAACACACCGGAGACCATGACGCACGGGATGCCGAGCTCGTCCATCGCCGCCTTGAACGCGCGCGTGTACGCCTCGCACACGCCCTCGCCGCAGACGAGCGCGCCGTATGCCGTGCGGATAAAGCCCTTATTCTCGGGCTTGCAGGCGTTTTCGAGCTTGTAGGTGACCTGCCTTATCAGGGTGTCGTGAACGTACCCCGCCATCGCGGCTTCCTTCGTCTGACCCTGAACGGTGTCGACCTTCTTCGCGCCGTCGACGAGCTCGCCGAGCGCCGCGTCATATTCCTTTATCGCGGCGTCAACGCCGTCCTTCGACGTGAAGCCCTCGGTGTAGTACGTCGTGTTCCTGCCCGCGCCTATGTAGACGTGGTGCACGCCGTCGGTGCCCTTCGTGATGCGGACGGAGAGCGCGGAGAAATCGACGTAGAACACGTCGGGGTTGTCCGCGTAAAACGCGTCGCGCGCCGCGGCAAAGTCCGTGAGCAGGTTGCCCGCCGCGGGATTGTTGCCGTTCATGTATGCGGAGGCGGTCGCCTGCGTCATAAACGCGTCGTCCTCCGTCATGTCAAGCGAGCCGTCGCCCGTTTTGAACGTGCCGTCCGCGAGCATCTTCTCCATCGCGCGGTAGAAAGGCTTCTGCGCCTCGGTCAGCTGGTCGAAGAACCAGTGCGTCATCGGTACTCCCGACATTCTCTGACCCTCGGCGCCGAGCGTCATCACCGCGAGCGCGGAGGAAATGACCGTCGCCGCCGCAAGCACGAGCGCCAGCGTCATTATCGTCCTTCTTTTCGTTTTCTTCATGGTGTCATACCCTTTCGTAGGTGGGTTCTGTCAGATACATGTTACACAAAAGCATAACACATATTCGACATATACATAATATACTAAATGATAGGCGTTTGTCAAGTGGAGAGCGGAATTTTGTTCCTTATTTTTTCATTCCCGACTTTTTCAAAAGCCCATCGACGCGAGAAACGACTTCTCGAACGCCTCGGAGCCCGAAAGCTCGATATATTCGGCGTCCTCCGCCAGCCTCTCCGCCTCTGCCCTCGCGTCGGCCGACGCGAGGATAAGCTCCGCCCCGCGGAGCGCCCCTTCGGGGACAAATGCCGCGTGCTTCGCCCTGTTTTTCGGGATGAGCCCGATCCTTGCGCACGAGGCGGCGGACAGCGCCGAGCCGAACGCGCCCGTAAGAACGAGCGGCACGTCGTCAGGCACGCCCTCAGATGTGAGCTCGATCGCCGCGCGCACCGCGCCCTTCGCAAGCGAGAGCGCGCGGATGTCCTCCTGCGTTATGCGGACGCCTCGGGCGAGGGCGAACGCCCCGTCGGGGGTGTTTATCCTCCCGTCCGCGCCGAGCACGCCGAGCGACAGCATGCACGCGGCGGCGTCGATAAGCCCCGTCCCGCATATGCCGTAAGGCTCAACGCCGCCGGCGACCGTCAGCGACAGCTCGCCCGCCTTTATTCCGACCGCCTCGACCGCGCCTTTTCCGTACACGACGCCGCACGAGATGCCGCCGCCCTCGAGCGCCGGTCCCGCGGGCGCCGCCGCCGCGCGGAGCTTCCCCGCGGAGTACGACGCGCACTCGCCGTTCGTGCCGATGTCCGCGAGCAGAAAGCCGCCGTCTCCCGCAGCGCCGCTTCTCTTCGCGTATAGGACGGACGCGACGGCGTCCGAGCCGAAGTAGCCCGAGACGCAGCGCGGCAGAAACGCCTTTATCTTTCGCTCGCCTCCCGTCGCCGCGCGCGGCAGCACAACCTCGACCTCGCGTCCGAACAGATCGTTCGGAATAAACGGCGCCCTCCCGATCGGCGTCACGTCGACGCCCGCGAAGAGCGACAGCATGACGGTGTTGCCGACGACGACGACAGGCGCGCCGTCAGGCGCCATCAGCTCGTATATCATCCCGCTGACGCACGCCCTTATGAGGTTCGTCATGCTGCGCGCCGCGCCCTCGCTTTCGGCAGCCGCCGAAATGCGCGAGACGACGTCCGCCCCGTAGACAGCCTGCGGATTTTCGCGCCGCGCGAACGCGACTCTCTCGCCCGAGGCAAGGTCGACGAGCGACGCCTCGACCGTCGTCGTGCCGATGTCGACCGCAACGCCGAGCTCGCGTCCGTCGCCCGGCGACGGTATCATTATTCTGCTCGCCGTCTCTGCCGCGAACCGCAGCTCAAACGCTTTTGCGTCCGCCTCGTCCGGCAGCTTGACATACGCCTCCCCGTCGGCGGCGAACGCCGCGCGGCACAAAAGCCGCATGCGGAAGCCCTCGCCGTCCGGCTCCGCGTCCTCGCCGCAGAAGCACGCGATCTCCCGCGGCCCCGGCATAGTCAGAGGCCCCTTGACGCGCGCGCGGCACCCGCCGCATACGCCGAGTCCCCCGCACGGCAAATAAACTCTTTTTCCCGCGGCAATGAGCGCATCGTCCACCGTCTGCCCCCGCCTGCCGAAAATCGTTACAGTCTCCGTTTTTTCACCTCCCATCTTTCTTTGCCCACGTTTTCACCGTCTGCTCCCTCAAAAATCCCACGAGCGGCGAAAGCTCGCCCGACGTATCCCACGCCTCGAGCGCGTCGTAGTATCCCTTCCTGTCCTCCTCATGGATTATTATCGGCGGATGATTTTGCATGAGCAGAAAATAATTCATCGCGATCCTGCCGACCCTGCCGTTTCCGTCCGCGAACGGATGTATGTTTTCGAGCTTCGCATGGAAATACGCGGCGGCAGTCAATATCTTCTCCGCCGGCAGAGCGTCGCCGTCCCGAAGACTCGCCATCTCGGAAAGCAGCTCCGCAACCTCCGCCTCCACGTCCCCGGGCGGCGCGCCGACCTCGTTTTTCCCCGTCACATAATCGTGCCGCTTGTATTCTCCCGGTCTCTCGCCGAGCTGCCACTGCCGCGCGTCGTATGTGTTCTGCGTCAGTATCCGCTGAAAATTCTTTATCAGCGCCTCGTCAAGCGGGAGCCTTTTCCCGAACGCGTCGAGCAGAAATTCGTTTGCCTCCCGCGCACCTCTGAGTTCAAAAAGCGTACGGAGGTCGCCAGTATACGACGTCACGCCATCGTGCTCGAATATCTCCCTTGTGTCGTTATATGTGACGTTTGCGTTTTCGAGCCTGCCGGAATTGTACGCAAACGAAATGCTCCGGCTCCCGAGCGCGCACGCGAGCTCCGCGTCCGTCGTGACGGACTTGTCCCGCCATTGTGCGACCGCCTTATCGTAGTTCGTCATAAGCTCCCCCTGCATTTTGCCGCCCTCCTCTATTATACACTAAAACGCACCGTTTGTCATTCCGTTCCGCGACATTTTCGCGCGTAAGCCTGTCATGCCCGCGCGCTCGCGCAGCTCGCGGTAAAAGGTCTGTCCGAGGATAAAAAACGACAGGGAGAGCCTCAGCTCTCCCCGTCGGGAATTTTATTATATTAAAAGACTGCCGCTTCTTTTTGAGACAAAGTCGAAAAATCTCTCCGGTGCGTAGTCCGCAAGCTCAAAAATGCTCGTATTCAGGACCGAAACCTCACCTGTCGTGCGGATCTTCTCAAGCTCCGCATCGTAGATCTTCACATGGTCAAAGCTCAGGTATTCTTCCGCCGAAGGAGTTGAATAGCTACCGGTGAGCAGAAGATTTGCCTTTCTGATATGATGGACGGCCATGCTGTAAAAGGTCGAATAGTCATACTTTGCGAGGTCCTTAAATCCACTCATATCGCCGACGATCCGCTTGTAGGAGCCGCAGTCGGCGACCGCGATACGCCTTGAGGCGAAGCCGTTATCGGGGAGAGAGGCAAAATGCTTATACGACTGCATCATCGGGTAGTTGATATAGAGCTTCCCATGGTTTGTCGGGTCGCAGAAATACCGGAGCATGCGCTTAACGGTGTCGTAGTGCGTGCGGTCGTGATGCGGTTCGAGATCGAAAACCATATACACGTCCGTGTAGTTCTGATACAGACGCTGTTTTTGTGCATCGTCCCGAATCATTGAGGACAAAACCGACCGTATGTCAACTTCGTCATCTTCAAAATCAGGATACATATCGTGCAGCTTCTGCGCTATAACATGGATATTAGACTTGTAGGACACTATGCTATATTCGGTCTTTCTGTGGCAGACGGAAAAGAGGCGCTTGAAAAATCTCACCTCGTCCGCTTCTCCCTCAACGATGAGAAGAATGCGCTTAGGCATTGAATTCTCCGTTTCGCAGCATCTTTTCGAGGTTGTGTCCTTCGCGAAGCTCACGGTCCGTGCTGTCGGCAAACGACGTCAGCTTGCCCCTGTCAAGAATGAAATAACAGTCTGGACGCATAAGAGAGTTTGACGCAAGATACGAATTGTGAGTGGTGAATACAGCCTGAACATTGTCGAGGTCGACTATGTATTTTATAATGTTCCGTGAAAGCTCAAAATGATAAAAGGCGTCGAATTCGTCCATGAAAAGGAACGAGACTTCATGAAATCTTTTGCTCCAGTAAAACAAAAGCTCAAGCGCCCTCGTTCCGTTTGAAGCGATCTTCTCAAACGGGAAGCTTCTGTTTTTGTGTTTCTCCCAGAGAAATTTCTTTGGGGTGGATATGTCAAGCCGGTTTGCCTCCAGCTCTGTCTTGATTCCCGCAAGCCTGTACAGAAACTCCTGAAACTCGCCGGCAAGATTGTTTTCCGCTATCCACGGAGACAACTGCTCGGAGCCTGTTTGCAGGCCTATGTATCCGTTTTCATGAAGCGACCGGAACCAAAGCATATGCGAGACAAAATTCATGATAAACTTGACGTATGAATCGTCAGGCTGTTTCGTGTTGTTCGCGATGTATCTCAGAATCGAAAAATTGTTTTCAAAATATTCAAAATTGAGGCTTTCGGCGGCGATCATGTCCATACCGGAAAGGTCGCTCTGCCGGTTCCTGAAATCATAGGAGAAAACACGTTTGTCGTTGACGGTGAGTTCTTCATAAGATAGGCTGTGCGGCGCCGTCTTTTTATATATGTATGTTATTCTGTCGTCGCCTTTTTTGAAGACATACCTGAACACCGCCTCGTCGGAGTCGCTGTCGGCATTAATGAAGGTGTCTTCATCGTCTTGGTTCGCCGCCGTGTTCTTGTCTGTCAGAAGACCGACGATGTCAAAAAGACCGAAGCCGAAATTGCTCTTGCCCGATGAATTCGCGCCGTATATTATAACTTTGCTGAGAAGGCCGTTATTTGTGCATTTGTCATTAAACTTGTAATCGTGAGTTTCTGTAAGGTCAAGAGTCACCGGTGCTGAAAAATTCTTGTAGTTCTCAACGGTAAAACTGATAAGCATATTTAAACCCTCCATAATAAATATACCCCCCTTTCGACAGCTTGTCAAGATGTTTCCGTAAAAAAATTACGGATAAGCATCGTTTGGCGCCATGTGCGGCCTTTCAAAGAGAGTTTAGCACACACCCGGCGCGAAAAAGCGCAAAAGGGGGAGATATTTTATTTTCCGTGACCGCAGTCACCGACCGCAGTCACCCTCGAAGTGTTCTTCTCTGATGTCCTTTTCGAGGAACCGGCGCTGGGGGACAAAGCCCATTCTTTCGTAGAACGCGGCGGCGGGAGAATTGAAGCTCCAGACGCATAGGTCAAGTCGGGACGCGCCTCGCTCGCGCGCCTCGCGCTCCGCCATGCGGTAGAGCATCGTGCCGATTTTCTGCCTGCGGCAGTCACTGCGAATGACGATGTCGTGCATGTAGGCATAGAGCCCGTCGACCATGAACTCGCGGCGGCGGAGCTCGACGAACGCGACGCCGAGCACATCGTCTTTTGCGCCTCCCTCGCCGGGGAGCACCGCGACAAGGCTGATCCAGTCGGGAGAGGTGCCGCGCTTTTCGTACTCCGCGCGGGTGTAGGGGTCTTTAACGGGAACGTACATGTCGGGCCGCGCCGAGACGTGAAGCGCGTGGAGCTCCCCCATGAGCGCGCCGACGCCCGGAATGTCGCATTCCTTCATCTTTCTGAATATGAGCATAATAAACCTTTCCTTGCCTGCTTTATCAAATCAAGTATTATAACAACTGCGTTTGCGGCGACAGCTGCACGAAGCGGCAAATTCATGCCCACATTTTGTGACACGATCAAAAAAGCGCATAAAGAAATAAACCAAAAATTACTGTTTTCCACTTGACAAACTCCCTTCTAAATGATATACTTGAGATAACCATAACTTTCTCATTTTGGTTTCCCCTTTAGGGGGAGGGACTTTTGCCCCTCCGAAAAGCCTACCGCCATTTGATGGCTGTAATCAAAGCCGCGATTGCAACGATCACAACGACTGCTTTGATTATAAGCTCTGTCACATCAAATGCGGCAGGCTTTTCTCTTTCTCTTCATAAATATATATGCGTATATATGCGGCAGGACCCGCGGAAAAACGACAGTCTTTTTCATTCGCTGACATCACGCGCCGCCGTCCTCCACCCTCTCCGTAATAAACTCCCCAGTCATAAAAAGTTTTGAAAGGGGGCGCGGGGGAAGGAAGATGCCGCCAAAGGCGGCATCTTCTGCTTTTTCGCTTTGCGAAAAAGCCCACTTTCTTCTCTTGAAAAGTTTCCCCCCGCATACACACTTCTTCACTCACGACAGCGGGACGAGGGTGTCGAACATGTCGGCGTTGGCGCGGAGGGCCGCCTCATTGCCGACGGTGCAGACGTAGCCCTGAGCGACGACGTCGTCGATCGCGTCGGCGCAGGCGCGCAGATCCTCTACGGTGACGTCGAGCGCCTCCTCGCGCTCGCGCTGGATATCCTCATGCCGCCTGCCCATGAGATACGCGTCCATCGACTCGGCGGCCGTCTGCCGTGTCGTCTTCGGGAAATCGAGCCCCGAGAACGTGCCGATGATAAGCTTCGTCAGCTCGCCCTCGTCGGGAGCCATCGCGCGAACGAAATCCGAGGTCTTCCTGTAGACCTCGTCCGTCGCACGGAGCTGCGGGTCGCGGAACGAGGAGAACGTCACATTCCCCGTCACGGGCCCGAAGCCGCACGACTGACCGTAAGCGCCGCCCTTCACGCGGATCTCCTGATAGAGATAATCTATGCGGAGCGAATTCGAGAGCACGCTGTACGCGCCCGTGTATTTGTGCCCCGCCGCGAACATGTTCCCCGCGCGCGTGACATAGTTGACCGCCGAGGGTATCATGAACCCCTCGTTCTTCTTCACGGGCACAATTTCCGAGCTGCCGCAGGGCTTCTCGCCCGTGTGAAGGTGCGCCAGAAATTCCGGCATCGCCGAGGCGAGAGCCGCCACCGCGTCGTCGTCCGCCGCAACGCTCACGAGCAGATTCTCCGGGCGGAAGATGTAGGCGATCGCCGCCTTCAGCTTCCTTATGATCTCGTCCGCGCCCGCGTCCGTGTCGGCCGCCGCCTCCTTCACGGCGAGATATCCGCCGATGCCGCCGATGAGGTCGTTCACGACGGAGGTCTTAGAGAAATACGACTGCGCGCGCAGGCTGCCGTAGCTGTTCCCGCTGCCTGAAATGCTCGTAAGACGGCCCGACTGCACCTCGCCGATTATCTCGCGCAGGCGCTTTTTGTCGTCAAGCTTCGACGTGCCGACGATCTCGCCCGCAAGCTCCATCGCGCGGCCCACCTTGTCCGTGAGCGCATATATCGTTATGCTGCCGCCAAAGCGGTATTCGTCATTTTTGCCCGAAAGCGGAGTCGTCCCGACGCCGAAATATACGCCGCCCGTGTGTATGCCGATCTCATTTGACAGCTCGAAGTAGCCGTGCTTTTCGGTGTCGACCGCGCCGAGAACGGAGCCGAGCAGACCCGCGCAAGGGAGAAGCTCGGTCGGGATGCCGTCCGCCTTGAAATAGAGGCGGATGTAGGCGACGCCGTGCGTGTCGAGCTCGTGGCGGACGGCGGGCACGCCGCCGACGGTCGTCTCCGTGTTGTAAAACGGCTTCGCCTCGCGCGAAATGTCAGATCTCGCGAGCGACGGAATGCAGGAAAGCTCCGCCTCTGTCGGCGGCGCCGACTGATAGTCGCGCAGCCCCTTCGTGTCGGCGACGATTTTGTCGATATCCTCTTTTGTGAGCGACGCCTTGTATGCGGCGAGCTTTTCGCGCAGCTTTGCGTCCTGCTTGTCGACAAGGCCGGGCTCCGGCGTGAGCGTGTAGCGGAGCGTGTGGTCCGAGCCGAGAACGTACTTCTCGATGAGCTCCTCGAAATATCGGCTGTCGAGGCGGTCGCGCAGCTCGGCGTAGACCTTGTTCAGGCAGAGCGCGTCGAACGGCGCGTCCTCATCGTAGAGCCACGTCGAGAGCGAATTTATGATGTAGACGAGCCCCTTCGGCATGCTGCCGAAGTCCGCCTCGCGCCAGCGGAACTCGCTCGAATTTATGAACGAAAGCAGAGAATTTCTGTCAATGCCGTCCTTTACGACGCGGCGGAGCGTGCCCTCGACGGTCTCAAAGAAGCGCGCGCGGTCGGCGCCGTTTGCCTCCTTGGCGACGACGGCGAACGACGGCTCGAGCATCTGGTCGAGAAGTCCGCCCGTGATGTCGCGGCCGATGCCGGCGTCGAGAAGCGCCTGACGGACGGGCGCGCCCGGCGAGTAGATGAGGGAGTCGGCGAGCGCCTCGAACGCGGCGGAGTCGGTCCGCGAGAGCGACGGGAGCAGATACGCCTCGCCGAAGTAGGATTTGCCCTCGACCTCGTCGCCCGCGCCGACAGAGTAGAAGCCCTCCTCCTCGCGGACGCCGCCCCAGCGCGGCTGCGGGTCGATGTGGGAGTCGAGGTCGATTTTGTCATACGCGGAGAGGTAGTTTTCGTCGAGCCATGAGAGCCTCTCTTCGGCGTCGACGTTGCCGTAGAGGTAGATATAGCTGTTGCAGGGGTGATAGTAGCGGCGGTGGAAGTCGAGGAACGCCTCGTATGTGAGCTCCGGGATGTGCGCGGGGTCGCCGCCCGAGTTGACGCCGTAGGTCGTGTCGGGATAGAGCTTCTGCTGGAGATTCTCGAATATGACGGAGTCGGGCGTCGAGAGCGCGCCCTTCATCTCGCTGTAGACGACGCCGTTTATCTTGAGCTCGTCCTCCGGCGTCTCCATCTCGTAGTGCCAGCCCTCCTGCATGAAGATCTCGCGGCGGCGGTATATGTTCGGATGGAAAACGGAGTCGAGATAGACGTGCATCAGGTTTTTGAAGTCCGCGTCGTTGCAACTCGCGACCGGGAACATCGTCTTGTCGGGATACGTCATCGCGTTCAGGAACGTGTGAAGCGAGCCCTTGACGAGCGACATGAACGGGTCGCGGGACGGGAAATGCTCGGAGCCGTTAAGGACCGTGTGCTCGATGATGTGCGGCACGCCGGTGCTGTCGAATGGAGTCGTGCGGAACGCGGCGCAGAAGACCTTGTTCTCGTCGTCGTTCAGAATGAGGCAGACGCGCGCGCCCGATTTTATGTGGCGCAGAACGACGCCCTCGGAGGAGATATCGTCAAGCCGCTCGACCTTGACGACCTCGTAAGCCTTCGGGACGGAAAAATTTAAGTTTTCTGACATGTGTTTTCGCTCCTTTTATTTTTTATGCGGTGGATTTTTCTATCATTTATATATATTGTACCACGAACGCGCCGCCGTGGCAAGCGTGTGTGCGAAAATATTGCATAAATACGAAGGGGGAGAGCCGCTTTTTGCAGCCCTCCCCGCCGTTTTTTTATTTCCGGAGCTTATCTTTCCGATTTTTTCTTCCTGCCGCATACCGCAAGCCACGCGAGCGCGCAGCACGATACCGCCAGGAGCGAGGCGAATATCACGGCTCTGCCGTCGTCCCCCGTCGCGGGCACGCCGCCGTCACCCGTGTCCGCCGCCGTTGTGTCGGGCGCGGTTGTATCGGGAGCCGTGTCCGGATTTGTATCCGGCGCCGTCGTGTCGGGCGCCGTGTCCGGAGTCGTATCCGGAGCCGTATCCGGGGTAGTGTCCGGATTTGTGTCCGGCGTCGTGTCCGGAGTCGTATCCGGAGTCGTATCCGGAGTCGTATCCGGGGTAGTGTCGGGCGCGGCCTTAACGGTCACGGTGATGACAGTCTCGAGCCCGCCGTACGTTATCTTCACCTCGGCGTCTCCCGCCTTGCCGAAATCGTACACGAACTCAAATTCCGACGTGTCCGTCACCGTCTCTTCCGTGCCGTTGTCGTATTCGACCGTCAGCGCCATGCCCTCGGGGTCAAATTC
>CANQYV010000019.1 GCA_947628165.1 uncultured Clostridia bacterium
GACCCCGTCGGGGGATGTATTTTTTCTCACGCCCCCGCGAACTGACTCTCCCACAGATGGCAGTAAAATCCGCCGCGCGCGAGCAGCTCGGAATGTGTTCCCTGCTCTATGATGTCCCCGTCCTTCATGACGAGTATGAGGTCTGACCCGCGTATCGTCGAGAGCCTGTGAGCGACGATGAACGCCGTGCGCCCAGCCATCATCTTCGTGAAGGCGCGGCTTATATCCGCTTCCGTCCTCGTATCGATCGAGGAGGTTGCCTCGTCGAGGATGAGTATCGGCGGCGTTGAAAGCATGATGCGCGATATCGACAAAAGCTGTCTCTGTCCCTGTGAGAGAACCTCGCCGCCCTCTCCGAGCACCGTGTCGTATCCGTGCGGGAGCTGCCTTATAAATCCGTCCGCATGCGCCGCTTTTGCGGCGCTTATCATTTCCTCGTCCGTCGCGTCGGGATGTCCGAGCTTGATATTCTCTCGCACGGTGCCTGTCTTTATCCATGTGTCCTGAAGGACCATCCCGTATGAGGCGCGCAGGCTGTGCCGCGTGAGCTCCCTTATGTCCTCCCCGTCCACCGTGATCTTTCCGTCCGTGACGTCATAGAACCGCAAAAGCAGGTTGATGAGCGTCGTTTTCCCGCACCCGGTCGGACCGACGAGCGCTATGTGCTGCCCGCGCTTGACGTCTATGCAGACGTCCCTGATGAGCGGTCTTTCAGGTGAATAAGAAAATCTCACATGCGAGAATGCGACGTCGCCCGAGGCGTCGGCGAGCACGCGCTTGCATTCTTTTTCCTCAGCAGGCTCGTCGAGGAGCGAATAAAGGCGTGACGCGGACGCGAGCGCGCCCTGAAATTCCGTTATAACTCCCGATATCTCGTTAAAAGGCTTTGCAAACTGGTTTGCGTATGAGAGAAGGCTCGTGAGCATTCCGGGCGTGACGCCGCCCGCGATAACGAACAGCGCGCCCGTCAGGGTCACCGCGGCGTATACGACGGCGTTTATGAACCGCGTTGCCGGATTTGTGAGCGACGAATAGAATATCGCCGATACCGAGCACTCGGTGAGGCGCTCGTTTATTTCGTCGAATTCCGAAAGCGTCTTATCTTCTCTGACGAAATACTTGACGGTCTTCTGCCCCGCCACCATCTCCTCGACGAACGCCGTCATCTCTCCCCTCGTCTCCGACTGACGGCGGAACATGGAATATGTGTGGCTCGAGATGAATTTTGCCGCGAATATCGACAGAGGCGTCAGCACCGCGACGGCGAGCGTTATCCAAACGTTTATCGTCAGCATGAAGACGAACGTGCCTATTATCGTCAAAATACCCGTGAAAAGCTGCGTGAACCCGAGCAGAAGTCCGTCCGAGAACCTGTCGGCGTCCGCTATCATGCGCGACACGAGCTCGCCTGTCGGGTGCCTGTCTATATACGACAGGGGCAGAGTTTGGATATGTCCGAACACCTCGCGGCGCAGATCTCTCGTTATCCCGTAGGCGACCATGTTGTTGAGGATCCCCGATATCCACGTCGCAACGCCCGTCGCCGCCGCCATCCCGAGTATCAGAAAGAGTATCGGCACCACGGCGTCGAAGTCGACTTCTCCTTTTCCTAAAAGAAGGTCGATGACGCTGCCTATCTTTATCGGTATAAGCAGCATCAGAACGACTGAAGCTGCCGAGAGCATCACAGAGATCCCAACGTGCGCGGCATACGGTCGGAGGGAGGCGAAGATGTGACGCCACGTCGCGGACGTGTCCCGACGCGCGGCATTTTGCGCTTTTCCGGTGTTTTTCACGTTTTTCATGCCGTCGCCCCCTCTCTTATCTGAGACTCGTGGATCTCACGGTAGACGGAGCACCGCTTGAGCAGCTCCTCGTGCGTTCCGACACCGACGCATACGCCGCCATCGAGAACGACTATCATGTCGGCGTGCATTATGGACGAGGTGCGCTGCGACACGACGAACACCGTCGGCTTCGGCGACAGCGACGCTATCGCCGAGCGCAGCGCCGCGTCCGTCGCAAAATCGAGCGCCGACGAGCTGTCGTCAAGAATGAGTATATCTGCGCGGGAGACGAGCGCGCGCGCTATCGTCAGGCGCTGGCGCTGCCCTCCCGAGAAATTCACGCCTCCCCGCTCGACGCGCTCGTCAAGGCCACCTTCCTTTGAATCGACGACGTCCTTTGACTGAGAGACGCGAACGGCGTCAAGCAGCGCATCCTCGCCGGCATTTTCATCTCCCCAGAGCAGGTTGTCCCTTATCGAGCCGGAAAAGAGCTGCGCCCCCTGCGGCACGACGGCGACGCGGCGGCGGAGCTCCGCCCTGTCAAGCGTTTTCACGTCATGCCCGAATACGGACACAACGCCGCCGGTCGCCGGATAAAACGCAGGTATCAGATTTACGAGCGACGTTTTTCCGGAGCCCGTGCCGCCTATTATGCCGACCGTCTCACCCTTACGGACGCGGAAGCTGACGTCGTAAACCGCGTCGGCGCCGCCGTTTTTATATCTGAGGCTGACGTGGTCGAATTCGACCGCGTACTCGCTGTCCGCTGCCGGATGCGCTGTGCCGTTTTCTTCGACGGGCAGGTCTATTATCGCCCCTATCCTGTTCGCGGAGGCGACGGCGCGCGTGATGTTGATTATGAGATTGGCGAGCTTTATGAGCTCCACCAGTATCTGCGACATATAGTTGTAAAGCGCTATGACCTCGCCCATCTCGATGACGCCGGCGTCGACCCTCAGCGCGCCGACATACACGAGCACGATGGCGGCGGCGTTTATCATTACATACGTTATCGGGTTAAGGAGCGCCGATATCGCGCCGACGAAGCTCTGCGCGGAAAAGAGATTTCCCGTCCGCGCGTCGAACTCCGCGCGCTCGTCCTCTTCTCTGCCGAACGCGCGAAGCACGCGCACGCCCGTGAGATTCTCGCGCGAGGCAAGGAGCACTCGGTCAAGGGACGCCTGCACTTTTTTGTAAAGCGGCATCGAGATGAGCATGATGCCGAAAACGACGACGGACAAAAGCGGTATCGTCGCGACAAAAACAAGGGCGGCGTGCGAGTCTATCGTAAACGCCATCACCGCCGCGCCGAACACGACGAACGGCGAACGCAGAAGCAGGCGCAGCGTGAGGTTAAGTCCTGTCTCGACCTGGTTCATGTCGCTCGTCAGCCGCGTCACCATTGTGGAGGAGCCGACGCCGTCGAGCGTCGTGCAGTCGAGCCTCCCGATGCGCTCGAAAAGCGCGCGCCGCAGCTTTGACGTGCAGCCGACGGAGGCCTTTGCGGCGAAATACTGCGCCGCTATCGTGCACGAAAGACCGATGACGCCGAACGCCACCATCAGAAGCGCCATCCTCACTATATGGCCGCGGTCGCCGTTCTTTATTCCGACGTCGACGATATCAGCGACGATAAGCGGCACGAAAAGCTCGAACGTCGCCTCCAAGAGCTTGAAAAGAGGCCCGAGGACGCTCTCGCGCATGTAACCTTTCAGATATTTGAAAACGTATTTCAAAAACTTGCCTCCGCAATTCCTGAAGATATATTTATTCTACCATTATATAAGAAAGAAATCAAGCGCAAAAAAGGCCGCACATGCGCGTCTGCGCCGTGCGGCCCATGCCCTTATTTTCTTATCCTATGAACATCTGCGTCCAGTAGTTTCCTTCGGCAACATAGCCTATACCCATTTTTGTGTATTTGGGGGACATGATATTCTCCCTGTGCCCCTCCGAGTTCATCCATCCGTTTACGACGGCTTCAGGCGAATCATACCCCCGTGCGATGTTCTCGCCTGCGCTCCGATACTTTATACCGAAGCTCTTCATCATTTCAAACGGCGAGCCGTATGTAGGGGAGGTGTGGTCGAAGTAGCCGAGATCGTGCATGTCCTGCGATTTGAGCTGTGCCAGGGCTGAAAGCTCGGCGTCGAGCGTCAGCGGGTCGAGCCCCTCCTTCGCGCGCTCATCATTTACGAGGCGCAGCACCTTAAGGGCAATTTCCGATGCAGGAGCTGTCGGCAATGCGGGAACCTTCTCCGTCTCGGGGGCTCTCGACGTCTCGGGGGCTCTCGACGTCTCGGGGGCTCTCGACGTCTCGGGCGCTTTCTTTGTTTCGGGTGCCTTCGTCGCCTCAGGAGCCTTCGTCGTTTCGGGAGCCGTAGTCGTATCGGGAGCATCAGTCGTTTCGGGTGCTACCGTCGTTTCGGGAGCCGCCGTCGTTTCGGGAGCCGCCGTCGTTTCGGGAGCCGCCGTCGTTTCGGGAGCCGCCGTCGTTTCGGGTGCTGCCGTCGTTTCGGGAGCCGTAGTCGTTTCGGGTGCTGCCGTCGTTTCGGGAGCTTCGGTCGCCTGCTCTGTTATTTCCGCCTGTTCCGTCGTCGAGTCCGAACCGGCACCCGTTTTATCTTTCGCGTCCGCGCCCACGCATCCGCAGAGCGCCGCGATAAGTACTATCATAAATCCGAAAAGCAAAATCGTCTTTTTCATCGTGAAGTTCTCCTTTTCATTTCGGGATTTCGGTCATATTATACGGCTTTATGTCGAAAAAGTCAACCTGTAAGTTATGCCGCCGCCGGCAATCGCAGGCATTTCGCAACGTTTTTTTGTTGCATTGACGCACGTTTTGTGTTATGATATGTAGGACACGGCGCCTCGGGCGCCGCATTACATATATTTCATTTTGATAAGGTACACCTTATGAAACGTCAAAGCGGAGTTCTTCTCCACATCTCATCCCTCCCAGGCGACTACGGCTGCGGCAGCTTCGGCGACGACGCCAGGCGCTTTATCGATCTTCTTGCGGACGGCGGATTTGCGTATTGGCAGACGCTGCCGTTCTGCATACCCGATATGTTCGGCTCCCCTTACAGCTCGGTCTCGACCTTCTCCGGCAACCCGAATTTTATAGACCTTGACACGCTTTTCCGCGAAGGTCTCGTCACAAAAGACGAGCTTTTGTCCTCCCGAGCCGCCTCCCCTTATTCCTGCGACTTCAATGCGCTCAGGAAAGAGCGCCTGCCTCTACTGCGCCGCGCCGCGTCGCGCGCGTATCAAAATAAAAAGACCGTCGCCGAGATCGACGATTTCATGAAAAAAAATCCCCGAATCTCCGCGCTCTGCCGTTTCATGGCGGCTAAGGAGGCAAACGGAGGCAAATGCTGGCTCGAATGGGACAAAAACGAACCGGTGCCCGAAAACGCCGTGCAGGCGTGGCGCTTTATAGAATACGAATTCTTCCGTCAGTGGGAGGACATCCGCGCATACGCGCACAAAAAAAGCATAAAGATAATCGGCGACATCCCGTTTTACGTCTCGCTCGACAGCAGCGACGTGTGGGGCGACCCGGAGCAGTTCCAACTTGACGAGAAGCGCCGTCCGACTTGGGTCGCCGGCGTCCCGCCCGACTATTTCTCCGCGGACGGGCAGCTCTGGGAAAATCCGCTCTATGATTGGGATCACATGGAGGCCGATAATTTCGCGTTCTGGCGCGACAGGCTCTCGTTCATGCTCTCTCTCTACGACGGCGTCAGGCTCGACCATTTCCGCGCCGTCGAGTCCTACTACCGCGTCAAGGCAGGCGAAAAGACGGCGCGCAACGGCGAGTGGAAAAAGGGCCCCGGCGAGGCTTTCGTCGACATGGTGCGCGAGGTCGCGGGCGACAAGCTCATAATTGCCGAGGACCTCGGAGACATCACCGACGAGGTGAGAGCGCTGCTTGAATACAGCGGCTTCCCGGGCATGAGGGTGCTGCAGTTCGGATTTCTGCACGGCGGAGACTCGTCTCACCGCCCGCACAATTACATTAACAACTGCGTCGCCTACACCGGCACGCACGACAACAACACGATGCTTGGCGCTATATGGGAGATGCCGCCTCACATGAGGACGGAGCTCTTCGACTACTGCGGCGCGCCGGAGGACTGGAATCTCGCGCGCGAGCGCGTCGTCCGCTCCGTCATAGCCTCGTCCGCAGGGCTTGCTATAATCCCGATACAGGATATCCTCGGCTACGGCGCGGACACGCGGATGAACACGCCCGGCGTCGCCGACGGAAACTGGCGCTTCCGCGTCACGCGCGAGCAGCTCGCAGGCATAAACACCGCCGCATACCGCCGCACAAACGAGCTTTACGCAAGATACAGATAAAGAGATCTGCCGTCTTTTGCAATGCTTCCGATACAAAAGCCCCCGCCCCGCCGGGCGGGAGCTTTTCATAAGTACCGAGGCAAAAAATCTTGCGCTAATGTATTGACAAAGCGCCGCCCCGTGTGATAGAATATTAAAGCTGTCGGGAAAAGACGGCATAATATTGTTGTGGAGAAGTCGCCTAGTTGGTCGAGGGCGCGCGACTGGAAATCGCGTAACCGCCAAAAACGGTTCAAGAGTTCGAATCTCTTCTTCTCCGTGAATAAAAGCGCCCGTTGGGGGCGCTTTTATTCACGGAGTAGCAGGAGTAAGAGGCTCTTGTGAAAAAACGCCCGCTTGTATCAGATGGACATGCTCCGCAAAATTGGGCGTTTTTTTGTTTTTGCGAGCGCAGCGAGCAAAAACCGAGTTCTGAATCTCGTCTTCTCCGTATACGGAGAAGAAGGCGTGAGGCTTTTGTGGAAAAACGCCCGCCCAAATCAAATGAACATGCTCCGCAAAATGGGCGTTTTTTTGTTTTTGCGAGCGCAGCGAGCAAAAACCGAGTTCTGAATCTCTTCTTCTCCGTATACGGAGAAGACAGCGTAAGAGGCTCTTGTGAAAAACCGCTCGCTTGTTTCAACAGGACATGCTCCGCAATATTAGGCGTTTTTTTGTTTTTGCGAGCGAGCCGAGCAAAAACCGAGTTCTGAATCTCTTCGGTGACAAACTCTTCTGAAAATCTCTACGGAGGTCGTATGCGCGAATTTGAGTGTTTCGTAAAAAACGAAGAATATGCCGTCGGCTGCACGGGGCAGACGGTTTATTTATACGACCGCTATGGCGCAGAGCTTGCAAAATTCAAGGACTTAAGATACGCTTACAATGCCGCGTTTTCTCCGAAAGGTGATATCTTCGTCGTCAGGTCAAACGAAGGGCGGCTTGCGGTATATTCCCTTCCCGAGCGCCGTCTTCTTCTGAAATTCCGTTACGCAAAATTAGACTCGCAGGACGGAAACCTTTGCTTTTCGCCTGACGGCGAAAAACTCTACATTTTAGTTAACAGCCGCGACAACAACTCCTCGGTTTCCGTATACAACACCGCCGACTGGTCGCTTGAGGCGCGCCTTTTCGAGAATGAGCATTGTCTCCTCAAATATATCGAGTACAACAGCGACGCCGACGGGTACTTTTTGCTCGGGCAGGATGACGACGCGCGGTATTTTACGGCGCGCATGTGCGGGGGTGAGATCTGCGACATCGAATATATCACGGAAAGCGAGTATGATTTTTACCTTATGTATAAACCATTTGAAGAGAGCGGATTTGTGTCCGTCTCTTTAAGGCTCGTATATCCGTTGGATGAGATCAAGGACAAAACGCATTCGCTCGCCGGTCTGTGGCAGCATTATCACAGCAAAAGAGAAGCTCCCGACACTGCCGAAAAAAATTAAAAAAATCTTTCCCCGCCTATTGCTTTTCCCGATTTCATATGATATAATATCTTCGTTCGTGATTTAGCAATGTATTTATCCCATATATATGGAGGTGTTTCTCATGGCAAAATGCTGTATCTGCGGTAAGGGCGTCACTTTCGGTCACAACGTGTCTCACTCCGAGCGCAAGACCTCGAGATCCTGGAAGCCCAACATCAGAAAGGTCCGCATAGATGACAACGGAACGCACAAGACCGTTAGCATCTGCTCTCGCTGCCTTCGCTCCGGCAAGGTAACGCGCGCCGTCTGACAAAAACGCAAAAAAAGAGGGGCAGACTTTTCGTCTGCCCGTTTTTGTTTTCCGCAAAATCCGCTTATCAAGGAGGAAAAGACTGTGCCGGTCCTTTTGCTTGCACACAATACGCCCGAAGAAACCGTCCGCGCCGCGCGGCGGCTCGGGGACAAGTCCGGCTTCGGCGTCGTCGTTATGCCTCCCGCCCACGGGCTGCCGACGCCTGTCGCCTCGCACCCCGATATGCTCCTTTTCGCGGGATTCGGGCGCATTTTTGTGCGCGACGCGCACATGGCGTACGCCGACTTCAAGCGTGCGGTGCGCGTCATTCTCGACTGCCTGCCATCACATTCCCTCTCCCTGACCTCCGATATCCCATCTGAAACATACCCTCACGATATCGCCTTCAACTGCGCCGTCATAGGCGGCGCGCTCGTCGGCAAAGCGGACTATATCTCCCCGGCAGTGAAGCGCGCGGCGGCGGAGAGCGGACTGCCCGTGCTTGACACCGCGCAGGGGTACGCAAAATGCTCGACGCTCATCATGGGCAACGGCGCGGACGCCCCCGTCGTCACCGCCGACAAATCCATATACCGCACGGCCATATTCCGCGGCGTTTCGGCATATCTGATCCCTCCGGGCTCGGTCGAGCTGCCCGGATATGACACGGGCTTTATCGGCGGCGCGTCTTTTTTTGCGGACGGCACCGTTTATTTTCTCGGAGCGCTTGACAGCCTGCCGTCGTGTGATACAATAAAAGATGCGGCCGCCCGTCACGGGGTCGGGATATGCTCACTTTCCGACCTGCCGCTCTTTGACGCCGGCTGCCTTTACATCCGCTGAAAGGTTCGGTCATATAAAAATGGACATTCGGACTGTGATTTCGTTTCTGCGCGTGCCGCTTATATATTGGTTCGTCATTATCTCCGTCGTCTCAGTCATTCTTACTGTGTACGACAAATCCGCCTCATGGAAGCGCGGGCGGAGAATACCGGAGCGCGTGCTGCTCCTCTGCGCCTTTTTCGGCGGCGCGCTCGCGATGTACGTCACGATGCAGCTGATCCGCCACAAAACGCAGCACTCCAATTTCATGATACCGCTGCCCATATTCATCCTCGTCCATATGCTCCTCGCGTGGGCGGTATATGTGATGTGACACGGCGATGCATGATATATGGAACCCCTGGCACGGCTGCGTCAAGTGCAGCGAGGGCTGCGAAAACTGTTATATGTACTACCTCGACCGCAAGCGGGGACACGACGGCTCGGAGATCTACAGGACTAAGGCGGGATTTTCGTACCCGCTGAGCCGCTGCCGCGACGGCAGCTTCAGGGTAAAGAGCGGCGAGATGCTCCGCGTCTGCATGACGTCCGATTTTTTCCTCCCCGAGGCGGACGGCTGGCGAGACGACGCGTGGGACATCATCCGCGAGCGCCCCGACGTCATATTTTTTCTTCTTACAAAGCGTCCCGAGCGCGTGGCGGACTGCCTTCCCGACGATTGGGGAG
This sequence comes from uncultured Clostridia bacterium, assembly GCA_947628165.1. GTDB lineage: Bacteria > Bacillota > Clostridia > Oscillospirales > CAG-272 > DTU064. Next base: position 9,369 of record CANQYV010000019.1, read on the forward strand.
ACGGCTGGGAAAACGTGTTTTTCAACGTGACGTGCGAGAATCAGCGCCGCGCGGACGAAAGGATACCGATTCTTCTTTCCCTGCCGTTTCGCCACCGTGGCATCATGTGCGCGCCGTTAATCGGGCCCGTTTCGATTGAAAAATACCTGCCCTCGGGTCAAATCGAGCAGGTCATCTGCGGCGGTGAAAATTACGACGGCGCGCGCCCCTGCGATTTTGACTGGGTGAAGTCACTGCGCGCCGAGTGCGTAAAGTACGGGGTGACGTTTTCCTTTATCGAGACGGGAACAGTGTTTGTAAAGGATGGGAAAACGTACCGCATGCCCGACAAGGGCGTCCAGAGCGAGATGGCGCACCGCTCAGGCATGAATTATCGCGGACGGCAAATCAAATGGCGTCTCTGTGACAAAATGGGCTTCCCCATACCCGACGAGCTTCTGTACCGTCCTCATTTCCGCGACAGATGCGACACATGCGGCTCACGCCTCATATGCAACGGCTGCTCAGACTGCGGGCAATGCGACAAGAGAAAATAAACCGCCAAGCAAAAACACAAGGGGAGCTTCTGAGAGCTCCCCTTACCTTTTGTTCTCATATCACACAATCAATGTTATCGCGCAAATAAGACCGGCGGCGCCGAGCGCGAAGCATACGCAGCCAAAGACGCGCGCGACAGTGAGCCACATAAACGTCGGCTCCATCGCGACGGAGTACATGCGCCGCCACGTCCAGGTTTCGAGCGTCCAAACAGCGGACGGGAAAAGCAGCGTGACTGCCGAGGCAGCCAACGGTACTATCGATATGAGCATTATGGCGGCACGGTCTTCGAGCGCGTCTATATGCGCGTCTATATTATTCTTATACGCCTCCAGCGCTTCCACGTCTGTGCCGTCGCCCGAGAAGACGAAGTTTCCGGCATCGGACATGAATATGCCGAGTTCCTCCGCCTTTTCCTCCATCTCCGATTTGAGCGCACCCTTCTCCGCGAATGTGACGGCAGTCAAAACCGCGAGCGCTATTATGGCGATGACAGAAATGATCCCTATTATGCGAAGGACTATGGGCGTGTAGAAAAAGTCAGTCTTCGCGCCGCTTTCATCGAGCTTTCCGTCCACCGCCTCGTCTATGGCAGCCTCGTCCTCTTTTGACATCGACTTGCCGAGGCGCGCGCTGCAGTCTATGCAGACATTGCGCGAGTCATTTTGTATCGCACCACACATGGGACATTTTTTCATGTTCGTCTCCTCTGCAGTCATATGATTTCTTTGTGTAGTCATATTATATAACATTGCCTGATAATTTGTCAACATCAAATGATGATTATTTTAAAAATTTTTCCGTATTCCGCGTCGGTCAAGACTCGGGCAGTATGATATCAACAATGCACTTTGACCTTTCAGAATAAACGAGAGTACCTTCGTATTCCGTTTCATCATCTGAAAAAGGATTGCTGCATAAAAGCTGATATCGCACATTTTTCTTCTGATCCGGATATTTTATCATAACATATACGCCGCCTTTATCGGTATATCTGTCTGTAACGCAAAACTCTCCCGTATAAACAATGTAGGCATTATCATCTATATCTTTTTGATACGGATAGATCAGAAAAATACAACATATGAGTATCATTGTGGCACCGGTGATCACCGTTGCTGTCGCCATATTTTTCAGCTTGTATTTAAGGCAGAGAATAAGCACTCCTATGATAACGATCATCACAAACGCAAGGACTATCCTGCCCATAAATATTTCACTTTGTAATAATTCATTATAATGATTGTAGCTTTCCATGTTTTGTTGCTCCAATCTTTAGAGTTTTTTCCTTTGGCTCATTCGGGAGGCACTTATTTGATACTACGACAAGACATATCATGACGATCACCAAACGAGTGTTTGAGCAGCATGCCCAAGCCGCGTTTCGGACGGATTTTTTGCCTGCTCCGCACATGGGGTTTCTTCATGTTTTCTTTTTTGCGGTCATATGATTTTTTTGTGTAGTCATATTATATCATATTGTATGACTCTTTGTCAACATCTAATGATGCTTTTTATAAAATTTTTTGAGATTTTTTTGCGCTGGTTTTTTCATCTCCACCCCCGAAAAAGGCACAAAAAAAGAAGAGGACTTCAAAAGTCCTCTGACTTCAAAAGTCCTCTAAATTTCCCCTCACCTTCCCCCTCCATAAAAAGTTTGCGGGGGGAGCGGGGGGGAGCTTTTCAAAGCTCCCCCCGCAACAAAATATCCTTATCTATAATACACTTCGCCGAGCATGAGGTCGCGCTTAAGAGAATCGACCGTTGTGCCCTCGCCTATGACGACGCTCTCGATGCCGAAGTAATCGCAGAGGTCGACGACGTTTTCGCGCGTGAGGTCATATGTAAACGCGGTGTGATGCGCGCCGCCGCACATGAGCCAGCCCTCGGTGCCCGTCCTGAAATCGGGCAGCGTGCGCCAGAGCGCCGTTGCGACGGGAAGGTTCGGCATCGGTTTCGGCTGCGGGATGCACTCGACCTCATTGATTATCATGCGGAAGCGCGTGCCGAGGTCGACGAGCGAGCAGGCGACGCCTCTGCCGGGCTTCGCGGTGAAGACGAGGCGCGCCGGGTCTTCCCTGTTGCCCATAGAAAGCGGGCAGACGCGTATCGCGGGCTTGCCGGACGCGATAGACGGGCAGACCTCGAGCATGTGCGCCTCGAGTATCGCCTCGTTGCCGGGCTCGAGATGATATGTATAATCCTCCATGAAGGACGTTCCTTTGGCATCCGCCTTTCCCGCCGTCATGAGCTTGAAGAGGCGGACGACGCCGGCGGTTTTCCAGTCGCCCTCGGCGCCGAAGCCGTAGCCGTCCTCCATCATGCGCTGCATAGCGAGACCGGGAAGCTGGTGAAGCCCCGCGAGCATCTGGAAGTTCGTCACGACCGCGTGATAATTGTGCTCCTCAACGAAATTGCGGAAGCCTATCTCTATCTTCGCCTGCTCCGCGACGTGCGCGCGGAACTCGGCGGGGTCACGTCCGTCGGTTATGAGGTCGTAGGAAGCGTAATATTCGTCCGTCAGCGCCTTGACCTCGGCTTCGGGAACGGCTCTCACATATTCGTCTACGTCCGTGATGTTGTAGGCGTCTATCTCCCAGCCGAACTTCTGCTCCGCCTCGACCTTGTCGCCCTCTGTGACGGAGACATCGCGCATATTGTCGCCGACGCGGAGGATGCGGAGCGAGCGCGACTCGAGCGCGCCGACGGCGGTCCTCATCCAGTCTGCGATCCTTTCCTGCGTCGTCGCGTCAGACCAGTGGCCGGAGACTATCTTTCTCGGCGTCTTCATGCGGGTCAGCATGTGCGCGAACTCGCGGTCGCCGTGTGCGGACTGGTTCTCGTTCATGAAGTCCATGTCTATGGTGTCGAACGGGATGTCGCGGTTGAACTGCGTGTGCAGGTGGAGCAGAGGTTTTCTGTATTCGCTGAAGCCGCGTATCCACATCTTCGCGGGCGAGAACGTGTGCATCCATACGATGCAGCCCGCGACGTCCGGGGACGCGTTCGCGGAGGCGAGCGCCTCGCGTATCGAAACGCTGTCTATAAGCGTCGGGCGCCATACTATCGGATACGGGAACTTCCCGGACTCGTTGAGGGCGTCGACTATCTTGTGGGAATGCTCCGCGACCTTGCGCAGGCAGTCGTCGCCGTAGAGATCCTGCGATCCAGTAAGGAACCAGAATTCGTAATTCTTTGTCTTAAGCATAAATACCTCCGTTTTTTATAAAAATCGTTTCTTATGCCTCAAAAAGCGAGGGGTCTATCCTTTTGTCCCTGAAATAATACTCGCGGTCGCGCTCGCCGATTTCCCTCGTGACGCGGCACGGGTTTCCGACCGCGACGACGTTTGCGGGGATATCGCGCGTGACGACGCTGCCCGCGCCGATGACGCTGTTCTCCCCGATCGTCACCCCTGGCAGAATCAAAGCGCCCGCGCCGACCCACACGTTGCTCCCGATTCTGACGGGCGCGTTGTACTGGAGCGCGCGGAGGCGAAGCTCGGGATTTACCGGATGACCCGCCGTCGCGACTGTCACGTTCGGACCGAACATCACGTTGTCGCCGACGTAGATGTGCGTGTCGTCAACGAGAGTCAAACCGAAATTTGCGTAGACGTTATTGCCGAAATGGACGTGCCGTCCGCCCCAGTTCGCGTGCAGCGGCGGCTCAATGTAGCAGCCCTCGCCCACCTCCGCGAACATCACCTTCAAAAGCGCATTCCTTTTATACGCCTCCATCGGGCGGATGGAGTTGAATTCATAGAGCCGTTCAAGGCAGAACGTCTGCTCGCGCATTATTTCGGGGTCGCCCGGGTCATAAATCTCGCCTGTGTGGAGCTTGTCGAACTCTGCCATCGTCAGACTGTCGCGCGCGCCCTGTCGGCGGCGAGCCTCTCTTCAAGCATCATGTCCTTGACCTTCATGAGACGCGTCGTGTTTCCGCGCTCGTTCTCGTCGAGCTTCATCGATATTGCCTTTATCGTCTCCTCAAACTGAGGTATCATTATGTTTTCGAGCGCGTTGACGCGGCGGCGCGTCTTCTCTATCTCGTCCGCCATGAGCTGCGCCGACTTTTCAAGCTCCGCAAGCCTTATAAGGTCCGCCGTCATCGTCGAAAGCTCGGCGACGGCGTGGTCAAGCTCGCCGGAGGTAAAGAGAAAACCGTATCCGCAGCCGTCCGTTCTCGACGCCTCCTCGTATGAGAAGCGCGGGACGATAACGCTCATGACGTTCTGCTCGGTGACGGTCAGCGTGCCCTCAGCCTTGGGCAAAAGCAGCGCCTCGGTCAGCACGGGGCGGCTCATCGTCGCCGCGGCGACCTCAAAGCTGCCGCGGACTCCGGCAAATCTCGTCTCGAGCTCTGCCCTCAGCTCCTTTTCCTCGCGGACAACCTCCAGAAACTGCTTCATCAGCTCATCTCTTTTGTCCTTCAGGAGCTTATGGCCGCGGCGCGCCGTCTGAAGACGCCCTTTCAGCTTCTTCAGCTCCATGCGCGTAGGATTTACGTTGATCTGCGGCATTTTGCCTCACCTCACCAATACTTCTCGAGTATCGCCGGCTTGATGCGCTTCATCTCCGACTTCGGCAATATGTGCAGAAGCTCCCAGCCGAGGTCGAGCGTCTCTTCAATAGTCCTGTCCTCATAGAAGCCCTGACCGACGTATCTCTTCTCGAACTCGTCGGAGAATTTCGCGTAAAGCCTCTCTATCGGCGTCAGCGCAGATTCGCCGAGCACCACCATGAGCTCCTTCGCCTCCTTGCCGCGCGCATACGCCGCAAAGAGCTGGTTCATCGTGCCGGAATGGTCCTCACGCGTCCTTCCCTCGCCGATACCCTTGTCCTTGAGTCGCGAGAGCGACGGAAGAACGTCGACGGGCGGCAGATATCCTTTTCTGTATATCTCGCGGGAGAGGATTATCTGCCCCTCCGTGATGTAGCCCGTGAGGTCGGGGATGGGATGCGTCTTGTCGTCCTCGGGCATCGTGAGTATCGGTATCATCGTTATGCTTCCGTCGCTGCCCTCGCGCCTGCCCGCGCGCTCGTACATCGTCGCCAGGTCGGTGTAAAGGTATCCCGGATAGCCGCGGCGTCCCGGCACCTCCTTGCGGGCGGCGGAGACCTCGCGGAGCGCCTCCGCGTAGTTCGTTATGTCCGTCATGATGACAAGGACGTGCATATTGCAGTCAAACGCGAGGTATTCGGCGGCGGTCAGCGCCATTCTCGGCGTCGATATGCGCTCGATCGCCGCGTCGGATGCAAGATTTATGAAGAGCACCGTTCTGTCTATGGCGCCCGTTTTCTTGAAATCGGATATAAAGAAGTCGGCTTCCTCGAACGTAATGCCTATGGCGGCGAACACGACGGCGAATTTCTCGTCCGTCCCGCGGACCTTCGCCTGACGCGCTATCTGCGCGGCGAGGTTGGCGTGCGGCAGACCGGAGCCGGAGAATATCGGCAGCTTCTGCCCGCGAACGAGCGTGTTCAGTCCGTCTATTGTCGAAACGCCCGTCTGTATGAACTCCGACGGGTATTTGCGGGACGCGGGATTTATCGGCGTGCCGTTGATGTCGCGCACCGCCTCGGGGATGAGCTTCGCACCGCCGTCGATAGGCTCGCCCATACCGTTGAATACGCGGCCGAGCATCTCGCGCGAGACGGGGAGCTCGACGCCGTGACCCGTGAAGCGCACCTTTGAATATTCGAGATTGAGTCCCGCCGAGGACTCGAAGAGCTGCACGAGCACGTCAGAGCCGTTTACCTCGAGCACGCGGCAGCGGCGAACGCTGCCGTCCGGCATGATTATCTCGCCGAGCTCATCGTACTTGACGCCGTCGACGTCGCGCACGAGCATCAGAGGGCCGGCGACTTCCTCTATCGTTCTATACTCTCTCTTCACTGAAGATTTCCCTTCCTTCTGTCAGCTTCTTTTGACTGCCGATGAGGTCTCGGCGTCAACGGCGGCGCGTATTTTCGCGTATTCTTCCTTGTATTCCGCGGTCGGAACAGACTTTGCGCGGCCGATGCGCTCGCGCACGGGAAGCTGCGATATCTCCTCTATCGGCGCGCCTGCCTCAATTGCGCGGCCTGCCGCCTCCTTGAAATAGAGGATGAGCGCCAAAAGGTCGTGCTGCTTTTCGGGCGGGCAGAACGAGTCGTCGTTTGACATCGCGTCCTGCTGGAGAAAGTCCTCTCTTATAGACTGCGCGACCTCAAGCGTCAGCCTGTCTGTGTCCGAGAGCGCATCTATGCCGACGAGCTTAACTATCTCGTCGAGCGACGCTTCCTCGGAGAGTATCTTCATCGCCTCCGTTATCTGCGACATCCAGTCTCCCGCGACGTTCTTTTCAAACCACGTCGCGAGCCTGTCCTTATAGAGCGAATACGAATTCAGCCAGTTTATTGCCGGGAAATGGCGCTTGTATGCGAGCGAGGAGTCAAGCCCCCAGAAAACCTTGACGATGCGAAGCGTCGCCTGCGAGACAGGCTCCGAGATATCGCCGCCGGGAGGCGAAACGGCGCCGATCGCCGTCAGCGCGCCGACCTTTTCCTCGCTTCCGATGCAGCGCACCATGCCTGCGCGCTCATAGAACTGCGCGAGGCGCGAGGTCAGATACGCGGGGTAACCTTCCTCGCCGGGCATCTCCTCAAGACGGCCCGACATTTCGCGGAGCGCCTCCGCCCAGCGCGACGTCGAGTCCGCGATAACCGCGACCGAGCAGCCCATGTCGCGGAGATATTCCGCTATCGTGATCCCGGTGTAAACGGACGCCTCGCGCGCCGCAACGGGCATATCGGAGGTGTTCGCAATGAGGACCGTGCGCTTCATAAGGGAGAAGCCCGTCTTCGGGTCCGCGATCTCGGGGAATTCGAGAAGCACGTCCGTCATCTCGTTTCCGCGTTCACCGCAGCCGATGTAAATGACAAAGTCGGCGTCGCTCCACTTGGCGAGCTGATGCTGCACGACCGTCTTCCCGCTTCCGAACGGACCGGGGATGCACGCCGTGCCGCCTTTTGCAACGGGGAACATCGAGTCGACGTTGCGCTGACCCGTTATAAGCGGCTCATTGGGAGGCAGCTTTTCCTTATACGGGCGCGCGCGGCGCACGGGCCACTTCTGCATCAGCGTGATGTCTGACGTTGTGCCGTCGTCATGAGAGAGCGTTCCTATAACGTCCGTCACGGTGTAGTAGCCGGAAAGGAGCTCCTCTATCCGCCCGTTCACCCCGGGCGGGACCATTATTTTGAGCGTGACGACTTCGTTTTCCTTAACTGTCCCGTAAACGTCGCCGCCCGTGACGCGGTCGCCCTTTTTGGCAGTCGCTTCAAAATACCACTTTTTTTCGCGGTCGAGCGCCGGCAGATCTACGCCGCGCGTGATGTTCGGACCGACCGCGTTCTTTATCGCGATGAGCGGGCGCTGTATGCCGTCGTAAATATTCTCCATCATGCCGGGCCCGAGCTCGACGGACAGCGGTGCTCCCGTCGAGACGACGCGGTCGCCGCGCCCGAGGCCCGCCGTTTCCTCGTAGACCTGTATCGACGCACGGTCACCGTGCATCTCTATTATTTCACCTATCAGGTTCGCCTCGCCGACGCGCACGACGTCGAACATGTTCGCCTCGCGCATTCCCTCGGCAATAACGAGCGGTCCCGATACTTTTACAATCTTCCCTTCAGTCACTTTACGCCTTATCCTCCATTCGGTCGTTTCGTTTCAGTCGCGGAACAGTATGTCGGCGCCGACCGCCTTTTCGACGTGACGCTTTATCTGCTCCATGCCGTAGCTGAGGCTCCCGCCCTCGCTCGCCGCGTCCGGCAGGACCGTCACGGCGGGCATCATGCGCGAGGAATACTTCCTCATCTTTTCCTCAAGCTCGCGCGCATATTTATCGACGATGAATATTATCGCAAATCCGTCGCCGTTGTCGGCGTCCTTGTCCGCTATGGTTTCGAGTATCTCACCGGCAGACGCCGCGTCGTCGGCTTCGTAGACCGTGTAGCCGAGCGCGATAAATCCGGCAACGGTCGCCCTGTCGCCTATAATGCCTATCTTATACACTTTCAGCCCTCCGATTTAAATAAAGGACTATTGTCACATTCCGCGGACGCGCTCGCGTATCTCGTCGTCCGAAAGCCCCGCCTTTTTCCCGGCGAGGATTATGCGCGCGTTTTTCGCGTTGTACTCGCGTTCGGTGAGAAATACGAACGGCACCTCAGCACCGAAAACGGTGTTTTTGGCGCTCCTGACGTATCCGAGATACGCGTCGTCAGCCGCGCGTTCGATCCCCGAACGGTTTCCACCCTGAGATAGCGCGATCTCAAAATCCGTCGGCAGCTTGCCAGTGACCGCCTCAACGAGCGCGCCTTCGCTCTCCGCAGACGCGGATATAATAGTCTCCTTCGGTATAGACCCGAGCGGCGACAGCGCGCGGCCCAAAAGCTCCGCCCTGCGCTCCGGCGTCGTGTCCTCTGCGCTGCCCGAAGCGGCGCTGACCGAGTACGCGCTCCCCATCCGTATGACGCGAAGCGCCGTCATGACGTTCGCAAGGTCAATTCTGAGCCTGACGGCTCCCGACAGGAGCGCGTCCCCCGTCTCGTCGGCTGCCTCCGCCATCGCGTCAAGGCACGCCATATCGAGCGGAAGATCTATCGACTGCGGGTCGCCCGTTTTGCCGTATGAGACCTCGGCAGCCTTCGCCGCCTCCGCGAAAGCACGCGGCAGCGCGGAAAAGTCGCCCTCGGACGCCATCTTTATCACGTCGGACGGCGGCACCGTGCCGCACGAGAACAGCATCCCCTCGGGGCTTATGCCGCGTGCGCGGCACTTGAGGACGGTTTTGATATTGTTGCAGTCATACTGATACCGCATGAAGTCAAAGACGGACGGGTCGGTCACGACCTCGGACACCGTTCTGAACGAATCGTTGACGAACTCGTCGCAGAGCGCCTCCGCGTCCTTAGCCTCAACGGAACCTCCGAGCGCGCTTTTCGCCTCAAAGAGGTACCCTTCCGCCGACGCCGCGTCAGGCGCGTCGAGCATACGGGAGATCAGCCCGTGGGAAAGTCCCCTGTCCTCGACGGACTTTATATACGCGGACGCGTAAAGATAATCCGTGTCGCGGTATCTCTTTCTTTCCGTATTTTTCTTTTCTGTCATGATGCGTCAGCACCCCGGATAGAGCGTCTTATAGACGACGCCGTCGAGCTCGTCGTGCAGACCGTCTACAAGGAGCGATATCGAGCAGTTTTCCTCGACCGCGCCCGCTCTGACTATGACGCCGCCGTCGATCGCCGCCGTCGAATCGGACAGCGTTATCCTGCGGACCGCGTCGACGCCAAGCTCTTTTTTATAATTGTTCTTTATCGAAAGGAGCACGGCTTCTCCGATCTCGTCTCTGTCGCGAGCCGAGAGAACTATCTCATACGGGACGCTTTCCGCGACCTCGCCGTAGAGCGCGCGGCGTCTCTCCGCTGTCTCGGCAAAGCTCCTGACGGCGGAGGCGACGAGCGTTACGACAAGCGTCGTGTACTTGTCCTTCGGCAGTCCGAGAAGCGCTTTTTTCGCCTCCTCAAACGCGCGGTCGACACAGCGGCTGCGCTCGCCGGAGATTATGTTGCGTCTCGTCATGGCGGCGGACGATTTTGCCCTTGTGATGATGCCCTCCGCCTCGCGTTCGGTGCGCTTTTCGATCTCGGCTTCCGCCTCTGCGGCGCGCGCCTCATGCTCGGCGCGTATCTTTTCCGCAGTCTCCTCAGCGGCGGCAGTTATCTTGCCGCATTCCTCCTCGGAATCCGTCTTTATCCTTTCAATTATTTTTTCAAGCCCGTTCATAAAAGATCAGTTCCTTTCTTCATTTGTGCACATCGGCGCAAATGGGCGCAAGATGTTCCCCGGTCACACGCCGGGACGCCTTTCTTCCTCAGACGGAAGCGAAAAGGACCGCGAGCAGGGATATAAGCAGCGCGAGGATCGCGTATGTCTCAACAAGAGCGGCGGACGTCATGGCCTTTGTGACCTCGCCCGGGCGCTTTGCGATGAGGTTGATGCCGGCGACGGCGACTCTTCCCTGCTTGATCGCGGAGAAGTAACCGACGACAGCTATCGGCAGGCATGCGAACATGATGAAGAGGCCCTGCGCCGTCGTGAGCGCGGACATCTCACCGAAAAGGCCTATCTTGAAGAGCACGATGAACGCGGTAACGAGGCCGTATATGCCCTGCGTGCCCGGGAGCGCCTGAAGCAGGAGCGCGCCGCCGAATTTCGACGGGTCATCGGTCAAAAGACCGGATGCCGCTTCGCCGACCATGCCGACGCCCTTTGCGCTTCCCATGCAGGGGAAGAGCACCGCGAGTGCCGCTCCGAGAACGGCCAAATTTGTTCCGTTTGAGATCAGGTCAAAAAGTGTCATTTTTTGTCTCCTTAAAATTATGCTGTTTTTATTTCTTTTTGCTTATAAACGTAGTATTTCGGCTTCGGCTCGAGCGGTACGAACGCGCGCCCGCCGGATTCATAGAATTTGCCGAAAAATTCTATATACTGCAGGCGGCTCGTGTGAACGAACGTGCCGAGCAGGTTTATGGCGATATTGAGCGTGTGCCCGATCAAGGTTGCCACTATAAACAGGATTATCCCGAAGAAGCTGAAGCCCGCAAGTGTGCCGAGCAGGTTGAACACGCTCGCGATGACCGCGGACGCAAGCCCGAGCGAAAGCACGCGGGAGTACGAGAGCAGGTCTGACACATACGATATCGTATCGTAAAGCGACATCAGCCCTTTTCCTATCCTCATCACGATCTTCTTTTCGGCTCTCCCCTGCGTCAGGATAAGTATCACATACCCCGTGACGACGAGCACGATGCCGACGATCTTCAGCGCGGGAACGGCGGCAAAGCCTATGACGGCGACGGCGCCTCCGAGAAACACGAGTATCCACGAGCCGGCGTCGAACACGGCGTCAAAGACCGTCTTTGTCTTACACAGGATGTAAAACTTGACAGACAGCGCCCCGACAAGGTGGACGGCGCCGACGGCTATCGACACGATCAAAAACGTCATCGGTTCGTTTATCGGATCGAACCATATTGCAAGGCTGAATTCGTCCGCGCCGAAGAAGCCCGACGCAACCTTAGACGGCAGGTCGCCGAAATATCCGCCGAGCAGGATGCCGAAGAACATCGACGAGATGCCGCAGTACGCGAACATCCGCAGAAATCTCTCCATTGTACCGCGCGGTTTCATGAAATGAAGTCCGAGGACACACACGCACGACACAATTAGACCGTATCCGAAATCCGCGAACATGAGTCCGAAGAGGATCATATAGAAGATGCTCATCACGAACGTGGGGTCGTAGCTCCCGTATTTCGGGAGGGAGTACATTTCTATAACGGGCTCGAACGCCTGCGCGAACTTGTTGTTCTCGAGCTTCACGGGGACGTCGGCGTCCTCCGCCGGCTCCGAGAGCTCATACGCGCAGCCGACTGCCTCGAGCTCCGATATGACCTCGGCTTCGGCTGCCTCGGGGACCCAGCCAGTGAGGTACCGCGTCCGCTCCGTCGCCGTCATTCTCGAAACGGCGTCCGTGTATGTGAGGTTCGTCCTCTCCGAGTCCGAGTACATCTCGACCTCGGGGAGCCCCGCAGCAAGCTCGTCCGCCTCCGCCGACAGCTTCTCCGCCTCGGCGTCTACAGCTTCGAGCGCCTCTTTCTTCGCCGAAAGCTGAGACTCCGCCGTGCCCTCGAGCGATGTGGCGGGAGAGCGGACAAATCCGAGCGAGGAAAGCGCCCTCGCAGCTCTCGCAGAATCGCTTTTGTGGACGAGGACGGCGATATATTTCATATCGTCCGCGTCGTTTTCAAATATGATCGAGGCGGCGTATTCCTTCTCGATATCGGGAAGCGCGCCGACGTTTCCTACGGGAACGCTGCCGAGCAAAAGATCGGTGTGCTCGGTTCCCGCATATGAGAGCGGAAGCTCAAATTCGCGCCATGGGATGACAGCCTCCGTCTGCGAGACGAGGGCGGCGCGCTCCGCGCGGAGCGCGTCCATTCGCTCCTTTACTGCGCAGGCACGCTCCGTTATGACGCGCGCGGCGTCGATGCGTTCCTGCGGTTCGCCTCCGCGCTCGAGTTCGGGCTTCGGAGAGAACAGTTTTTTCTTTACGGTACTGTGACTCGACAAAAGGTCGATGGCGTTCGCCGCCTCGCCGATGCGCGCCTCGATCCCGAGCCTGCGCTCCCGCGTGTCGACGGGCGAAAGTCCGACGCCGTCGGGCGGTTCCGCTGACACGTCAAGGTCGACGCACGACAGCCAGACAAGCCGCCTTGCGAGCTCGTCCGCGTTTTCGGCGCCGACTATGGCGGCGAGCCGTTTCATTTTACTTATCGGCATTTTTCATCAATTCTCCGATTATGAGCTTCACGGCGTCGGCCATATGCTCCTCCGCCGCGCGTGTTTCCGCCGCGGCGTCCGCTTCCGCGTCCGCACGGCTCTTCTCCAAAAGCGACGCTGCCTGCGCCTCTATCTCGCCGAGCCTCTCGTTCGCGTCGTTCATAGACGCGGCACGGGCGGCGTCAAAGCGGGACTTCGCCGCCTCCGTCGCCTCGGAAACGGTTTTCTGCGCCGCCTCTCCGGCAAGCTTTTCTCTTTCTTTTGCTTCATTTTCCGCCGCAATGACGGCGTCTATTGCTTCTTTTGACAAACGGGTTACCTCCGTTTTGAAATATCGTTGAAACACCGTATACGGTGAGTCCGTTTTAAAAAATGACCCGCCTTATACTTCAATTAAACATTATATCACAAGGGCGGACGCAAATCAAGCGAATTTCCGTTTTATTCTGACAATAATAACGCGTCAGGCACGGTCGGCACCGAGGTAGAGGACGGCGTCTTTTGAAAAGCGGAAACGGTGCTTTTCCTCGCCCGCGTATACTACACGCCGTCCCGATGTGCAGAGATAAGATACCGACATCTCGCCCCGCCTTTCTTTCTTTGCCCGCTCCTTTTTTTCGCATTTTTCAGACGGCTTTTTCTTTGTTTTCCGGGATGATTTTTCCCCGCCGCCGCTTGTAAATCGGTATTCTATCCGCAGCGTGTACGGGCGAAAGCGATATGCGCGGTCACGCGCGCGCGCCGCATCGAACGCATCGTCGGCATTCTTTGAAAAGCCGCCGTCAAACGCCGCCCCGACCGCGTCCGCGTGACGGCGCGCGAACGACTCGGGAAAGTCGCCGCCGTCCGGCATGACGAGTTCGAGTCTTGCCGTCACGCCGCCGTTCCTGTGATAATGTATCCGCCTCTCCGTCATTTCAGTCACCACGTCCTTTCATTCTCCCTTTATTTTTATTCCCCGCGCGCCGCGAAAATTACGGCAGCGGGAAGTATGCCGCGGTTTTCCTTACAACTCCATAATATAATCGAAAAAACATACCGTCAACAGACAAAAACCGTCCCGTGTCCGAAATTCGGACACGGGACGGTATAATGCCGTTATGCTGCCGCCGCACGGCGCCGCCTTGAGAGGCGTGCGGACGTCGCGGCGAGCGCGGCGTAGACGATAAACGGCAGCAGGAACGGGCCGCCGATAAAGGAATCCGGAAGCGGATTGAATGCGAATTTCTGAAGTGCACAGATGAAATCGTTGCCCTTCAGCCATAACGGCGCATTGAAACGATACAAAAGGGATGTCGCAACGCCGAAAGCCGCCATGACGGCAAACCACGCAGTCGCCGCGGCGCCCGACCTCTTTACGGCTATGACGGCGCAAACAGAGACAAAAATCAAGGAAAGCGCGGCACTGATCACAATATACAAATATCCGGCGTAGGAAAGCTTCTCGGCGTAAGCCATAAACAGCAGAACGCACAGGCGCCCGAGGACAGAGAAAAGGGCTTGATTCACCGCAAGCAAAAGAACAGTTATCACCCAATCGAGTTTTTTCTTCTTCATATTTGTGCCCCATGTTTTTTAGAATAGCACAATTATATCACATTTTTTATCGTTTTTCAATATGTATTTTCTGATTTTCGGATTTTTTCAAACGATTTATATAAAATACCCTCCCCCAAAAAGTTTTGAAGGAGGGGGTTCGGGGGGAGGAACTTTTGGAAAAGTTCCTCCCCCCGAATAAAATATTACTTCTTAAATCTTACAGCTTCACGATCCAGCCGTGAGTGTCGGGGATCCTTCCCCACTGGATGCCTGTCAGCTCGTCGTAGAGACGCTGCGAGACAGGACCTATCTCGTTATTGTTTATCGTTATTGCGTTGCCGTCCTCGTTGAGAACGCCTATCGGGGAGATGACGGCGGCGGTGCCTGTGCCGAACGCCTCGTCGAGCTTGCCGTTTTTGTGTGCCTCGAAGAGCTCGGCGGCCTCGATCTTGCGCTCAGTGACCTTCATGCCCCAAGAGCGGAGAAGCTCGATGCAGGACATGCGCGTGACGCCGGGGAGAATGTTGCCCTCGGTGAGCGCGGGAGTGACGACTTCTCCGTCGATGACGAAGAAAACGTTCATCGAGCCGACCTCGTCTATATATTTATGATGGACGCCGTCGAGCCAGAGCACCTGCTCGCAGCCGTACTTCTCTGCCTTCTCCTGACCTATGAGCGACGCCGCGTAGTTGCCTCCGCACTTCGCCTGCCCCGTGCCGCCCTTGACCGCGCGGACGTACTCCTTCTCGACGAATATCTTGACGGGGTCAAGTCCGCCCGCATAGTAGCTGCCGACGGGAGAAAGGATGATGATAAAGAGGTAATTGTGAGCCGGATGAACGCCGAGCATCGCGTCCGTCGCGATGACGAACGGGCGGATGTAGAGGGACGTCCCCTCACTGTGCGGCACCCAGTCCTCCTCGTATTTCACGAGCGTCTTTATAGCCTCCAGCGCGTCGTCAGGGTCGAGCTGCGGGATGCAGAGTCTTTTTGCGGTGTTGTTCATGCGGGCAATGTTGCGGTCCGGGCGGAAAAGCTGAATTTTTCCGTCCTTCGTGCGGTACGCCTTCAAGCCCTCGAACATCTCCTGCGCGTAGTGGAACACCATCGCGGACGGCTCGAGGCTGATCGGCGCATACGGAACGATGCGCGCGTCATGCCAGCCCTGCCCCTCCGTATAGTCCATCATGAACATGTGGTCCGTAAAATATTTTCCGAAGCCGAGCTTGCTGTCCTCCGGCTTTTCCTTGAGCGTCTGCGCCCTCGTTATCTTTATATCGAGCATTTACTCCTCCTGACACGGCAGAACCGATAATTTATATTATTATACCATTATACAACGGAACGTCGCATTATGCAAGATTAAGTCGGCAAAAAATTCGGCGAAGGCGTATAATTTTGCCTCCCCGTGAGATAATTTCAAGTGAAAACCCAAGACTCGGAGGTAAAAAATGAAAACCGCAAAAACATCACTGAAGTTTTCGGCATTCGCAATTTCAATTCTCCTGCTCGCCTCGGCATTTGCCGTTGCGGCGAGCGCCGAGAGCGCAGTCGTTTCCCCTGCGCTCGGCGTTATCTCACGCGACGTCAGCGTGACCGTGACCGGCATGGGCTCGGGCGACGCCGCCTTCTCAGCCGAGGACTTCGACTTCACGCTCG
The DNA here is from genome assembly GCA_947628165.1 of uncultured Clostridia bacterium. Lineage (GTDB taxonomy): Bacteria > Bacillota > Clostridia > Oscillospirales > CAG-272 > DTU064. The sequence continues at coordinate 25,497 of CANQYV010000019.1, forward strand.
GGCTCCCCGTAAAAAAGGTGACAGTGCTCACGCTGCCCGACGCCTCGAGCGGGACCCTGCTCCTTGACGGAAAGCCCGTCGTCGTGAACCAAAAGATATCGCGACGCAGCCTCGGCAAGCTCTCGTTCCGCCCCGCAGCCCCGACGGCGGAGGCTTCCTTCTACGTCACGGCGAATGACAGCTACGCGACGGAATGCTTCGTCCGCGTTATCGAGTCCGTCAACCTCGCGCCGACCGTGTCGGATGAGGCGACGAAGCTCTATATCGAGACGATGAAGGGCGCCGTCGTCTACGGCAGCGTCACCGTCCGCGATCCCGAGGACGGCGGCTTTGAGCTCATCGTGACGGATCAGCCGAAAAAGGGATCTGTGTCCGTAAGCAAGGACGCGCCCGGAGAATTCACCTACGCCCCGTCCGAGGGAAAGAGCGGCTCCGACCGCTTCTCGCTCCGCGCCCGTGACGAATACGGCAACTGGTCTGAGGAGATCGCCGTCAGCGTCCGCATCAACAAGAATAAATCCGGCGTCGAATACAGCGACCTTGCCGGGCAGGAGGCGTACAGCGCCGCAGTCAAGATGACTGACGCAGGCGTCATGAGCGGCGAGTACGTCGACGGAAAAGCGCTCTTCTATCCCGACCGAGGCGTCACGCGCGAGGAATTCGTCACGATGCTGATGAAAACGATAGGGCTCCGCGATATCCCCGAGATAAGCGAGGCGGCGTTTGCCGATGACGGCGAGTTCTCGTCCGAGGCGCGCAACTATATCCGCGCGGCAAAGAAGCTCGGATTTGTCTCCGGCGCCGCAGGGGATGACGGCAGTCTCCGCTTCTCCCCCGACGCGGTCGTGACGCGCGCGGAGGTCGCCGTAATCCTTCAGAACGTCATCGGAGTCGAGGTCGACCCCTCCGTCCCAGTGTTCGCGGACAACGACTCGATCCCCGCGTGGGCGGCTGAAGCCGTCCTCGCAATGAGGCAGCTCGGGATAATGAACGGCGGCACCGACGGCTCGTTCTCGCCTTCGGCAAGCATCACGCGCGCCGAGGTCGCCTCTATCCTCTCCTCCGTTTACGACATGGTAGAGTGACGTAATCTATTAAATCTATTTGCGGGAGAGGCGGTACAAGCGTTTTTGCGAAACGCACAGTGCCGCCTCTCCCGCAGCTTATAATTTTTGATTTTTTCATTGCTTTGCCGTCAGGTCTCCCGCGCATGACTAAACCGCGCAGGCGGAGCCGAGCACCGAGCGGTTGCCTCACTCAAAATATAGAACCTCAAACTTGCGCCTGCCCAAGAAACAAGTCAACAAAAAGTTTCGAGAGGGAGCGCGATGGGGAACCTTTTCAAAGGTTCCCCCTCGTAAATATCACATACACCCTTATCTCGCGTACTTATCGCGCTTCACATAGTGCGTGTGGAGCAGCTCGTGAGCCTTGTGGCTGCCGGGCTCGCCGAGGTACTCGTCATAGAGCGCCTTGATCTCTGCGTTCTCATGAGACTTTCTCTTCGGTTTGCCTGCGTCCTCGGCGTAAATTCCCTTTGCACGCTCGGTCTTGGGATCGACGTACTGGAGATCCTTCGAGGTGACGATAGGCGTGCCGCCGCCCGTCACGCAGCCGCCGGGGCAGCCCATGACCTCGATGAACGTGTAGTTCTTCTCGCCGCTCTTTATAGAGTCAAGCAGCTTTGACGCGTTGCCCGTGCCGTGAGCGACGGCGACCGTGATCTTCTTGCCGCCGAGGTCTATCTCCGCTTCCTTGATGCCCTCGGTGCCTCTGACCTCGTGGAAGTCGACGTTTTCGAGCGTCTTTCCCGTCACCTTTTCGTATACGGTGCGCAGAGCCGCCTCCATAACGCCGCCTGTCGCGCCGAAGATGACGCCCGCGCCGGTGGATTCGCCGCAGAGCTTGTCAAAATCGCTGTCAGGCAGACGCTTGAAGTCGATGCCCGCGGACTTTATCATTCTCGCGAGCTCGCGGACGGTGAGGACCGCGTCGACATCAGCCATTCCGTCGTGACCGAGCTCGGGGCGCTTCGCCTCGAACTTCTTCGCCGTGCAGGGCATTACGGAAACGACGTATATCTTCTTCGGGTCGATGCCTTCCTTCTCGGCAAAGTACGTCTTGATGACGGCGCCCGTCATCTCGTGCGGCGACTTGCAGGAAGAGAGGTTAGGAATGAACTCGGGATAGAACGTCTCGCAGAACTTGACCCAGCCGGGCGAGCAGGACGTTATCATCGGGAGCGTGCCGCCCTCGGAGAGGCGGGAGATGAGCTCGGTGCCCTCCTCCATTATCGTGAGGTCGGCGCCGAAGTCGGTGTCGAACACCTTGTCAAAGCCCATGCGGTGAAGTGCTGTCGCGAGCTTGCCCGTCGCGACGGTTCCCATCGGAAGACCGAATTCCTCGCCGATCGTAACTCTGACGGCGGGAGCCGGCTGAACGACGACGTACTTTTCCGGATCGTGCAGAGCCGTCCAGACGTCCGTGATGCTCTCCTTCTCATGGAGCGCGCCGACCGGGCACGCGAGGATACACTGACCGCAGTTGACGCACGGAGAATCGACGAGCGAGCGGCCGAATATGGAGCCGACCGTCGTGTTGATGCCGCGCTTCGAAACGCCGATGGCGCCTATGTTCTGCACCTTCGTGCACGTCGCGACGCAGCGGCGGCAGGAGATGCACTTCGAATTGTCTCTGACTATCGAGGGGGAGAGCTCGTCAAGCGTCGTCTCGGAACGCTCGCCGTCGTAGGGGTAATCCTTGACGCCGTATTCGTTGCAGAGAGCCTGGAGCTCGCAGTTCGCGGAGCGGACGCAGGACGTGCACTCGCGGTTGTGGTTCGAGAGCAAGAGCTCGAGTATCGTCTTTCTCGACTGGCGGATCTTAGCCGTATTCGTGTTCACGACCATTCCATCGGAAACGGGGGAAACGCACGCCGCCTGGAGGGCTCTGCCGCCGACGACCTCAACGAGGCACATGCGGCACGCGCCTATCTGCTGAACATCCTTAAGGTAGCACAGCGTCGGGATGTTGATGTTTGCGGCTCTTGCGGCCTCAAGTATCGTATAATCTGCGGGGACGGTAACTTTTATCCCGTCTATGGTAAGTGTTACGTTGTTCACTTTATTACCTCCCTTACTTTTTGGAAATAGCGCCGAACTTGCACGTTGCGAGGCAGACGCCGCACTTGATGCACTTCGACTGGTCGATAACGAACGGCTTCTTTATCTCGCCGGAGATAGCGCCGACAGGGCACTTCTTCGAGCAGAGCGAGCAGCCTTTGCACTTCTCGGGATCTATCGTTATCTTGGCGAGCGCCTTGCAGGCGCCTGCGGGGCATCTCTTCTCCTTGATGTGAGCTTCGTACTCGTCGCGGAAGTAGCGTATCGTCGAGAGAACGGGGTTCGGAGCCGTCTGACCGAGGCCGCAGAGCGCCGTCGCCTTTATCTCGTTGCCGAGCTCGATGAGCTTCTCGATGTCGCCCTCTTCGCCCTTGCCCTCCGTGATGCGGGTGAGGATGTCGAGCATCCTGCGCGTGCCGATGCGGCACGGCACGCATTTGCCGCAGGATTCGGAGACCGTGAATTCGAGGAAGAACTTCGCGATGTCCACCATGCAGTTGTCCTCGTCCATGACGATAAGTCCGCCGGAGCCCATCATGGAGCCGATGGCGATGAGGTTGTCGTAATCGACGGGAGTGTCTATCAAAGATGCGGGGATGCAGCCGCCGGAAGGACCGCCGGTCTGCGCCGCCTTGAACTTCTTGCCGTTCGGGATGCCGCCGCCGATCTCTTCAATGATCGTGCGGAGCGGCGTGCCCATCGGTATCTCGACGAGACCCGTGTGGTTGATCTTGCCGCCGAGCGCGAAGACCTTCGTGCCCTTCGACTTTTCGGTGCCCATCGACGCGAACCATTCCGGTCCGTTGAGGATTATCTGAGCGACGTTCGCGTACGTCTCAACGTTGTTGATGACGGTCGGCTTGCCGAACAGACCCTTGACTGCCGGGAACGGCGGACGCGGACGCGGCTCGCCGCGGTTGCCCTCGATGGAGGTCAGAAGCGCCGTTTCCTCGCCGCAGACGAATGCGCCTGCACCGAGACGGAGCTGAATATCAAAGTTAAAGCCCGTGCCGAAAATGTCCTTGCCGAGCATGCCGTACTCGCGCGCCTGCTTTATTGCGATGCTGAGACGCTTGACCGCTATCGGATATTCGGCTCTGACGTAGATGTAACCCTCGTCGGCGCCGATGGCGTAGCCTGCGATCGCCATTGCCTCAAGCACGGCGTGCGGGTCGCCCTCGAGGACGGAACGGTCCATGAACGCGCCGGGGTCGCCCTCGTCGGCGTTGCAGACGACGTACTTCTTCGGAGCCGGAGCAGTAGCGAACTGCCACTTTCTGCCCGTCGGGAAGCCGGCGCCGCCGCGTCCGCGAAGTCCGGAGGCGAGAACGATGTCTATGACCTCCTGCGGGGTCTTCTCGGTGAGGCACTTGCCGAGCGCTTCATATCCGCGTCTCGCTATGTACTCGTCGATGTTTTCCGGGTCGATGACGCCGCAGTTGCGGAGCGCCACACGGCGCTGCGAACGGTAGAACGCCGTGTCGTTGAGCGAGTTCGCGGGCTCGGTCGAGCCGGCAACCGGGTCGTTGTAGATGAGTCTTTCGACGGGGCGTCCCTTTAAAAGGTGCTCCTCGACGATCTCGGGTATCTCCTCGGGGGTCACTCTCGAATAGAACGAGCCCTCGGGATAAACTATCATGATGGGACCGAGCGCGCAGAGACCGAAGCAGCCTGTCATGACTACCTTGACCTCGTCGGTAAGTCCCTTTGCCTCAAGCTCTTTTACGAGCGCTTCCCTTACATGCGCGCTTCCGGAAGAGGTACAACCGGTACCCGCGCAAATAAGAACGTGTGCACGATACATTTTTCTATCCTCCGAATTATTACTTGACTATATATTCCGCGACGGGAACTCCGCCCCCGATGTGCTCTTTTACGATGCGGCGCGCCGCGTCGGGTGTGACGTGCGCGTATGTGACCGTTTCCTTGCCCTCCTCGGTCACGACGACGACGGGAGCAGTTTCTGCGTCGCCGACAGTGCCGGACTGCATTACGGTCGCGCGGTCGGAAAGTCCTTCCTTCGCGACTTCCTCAACAAGCGCGCCGAGGACCTCTCTCGCGCCGTGTTCGATGCCGCACGTCCCCATTCCGACGACGATGCGGGTACCGTTCGCGCCGAGGCGCAGGGCGATCTTGTCCTTCATATCCTCGCGGATGCGGGCAAGCTCTTCGAGTGATTTCATATCATTTTTCCTCCGAAAATATTGGTTTGGTTTTATACTGTCCCGACAGATATTCCTTTATGAAAAGTATGACCTCCGGCGTCGACAGCTCGAGCGTGCCGAGCACGCGCCGCTCCGCCCTCGTATCGAGGCCGACGCGGTAAGTGCCTCCGCCGCATTCGATATCGTGAGTGAACACGATGTCTCCGTCTCCTATGCCCGATATCACGGCGCATACGGCGCCCGTGATGTCGCCTAGCACGACGTCGCCGCCCTTCGGGAAGGCCGCTCTGACCTTTGTTCCCCTGCCGGGCGTGCTCGAAATCGAGAAGGTGCCGCCGCAGCTCTCCGCCGCGCGGCGGAATCTCGGCAGACCGAGACCCATTCCGTTCTCCTTTGTCGTATACCCTTCGACAAGGCACATCGAAAGCTCCTCCTCCGTCATACCATCCCGTCGTCTCTGACGGTGACGCGGTATTCTGTCGGCGTCTCCTCGAGCTCTATCTCAAGCAGGCGGCAGCCGGAG
>CANQYV010000020.1 GCA_947628165.1 uncultured Clostridia bacterium
AAGGCGCCATAGCCAAGCGGTAAGGCAGAGGTCTGCAAAACCTTCATTCCCCGGTCCGATTCCGGGTGGCGCCTTCATGAAAAAAGCTCCCTACATGGGAGCTTTTTTCATGAACCCGTATGGGCGGAATCGGACGTCAGCGTCTGAGCCGCGAGGCGAAGACCTGACTCTACGATAGGCGCGCAGCGCCGTCCGGGTGGCGCCTTTAACACAGAACCCCCGCGTCAGTGGGGGTTTTGTATTAAACCCATCGGGCGGAAGCGGACGGTCAGCGTCCGAACGAAGTGAAGACAAGGTTTGCCTGCGGCAAACCTGACTTTACGATAGGCGCGCCAGCGCCGTCCGGGTGGCGCCTTTAACACAGGACCCCCGCGTCAGCGGGGGTTTTGTGTTAAACCCGTAGGGCGGAATCGGACGTCAGCGTCTGAGCCGCAAGGCGAGGACAAGGTTTGCCTGCGGCAAACCTGACTTTACGATCCTCCGGGTGGCACCCCTGTCCGCCGCATCAGCATATCATTTCCAAAAAAGCGCGCTCCGCTTCATGCGTGGGCGCGCTTCTTTGTTCCGCCGCTTATTTTTCCTCATCCCCGCCCGCCTTGATAAGGCTCGTGAGCCGCGAGAGGATGTCCCCGCTGCCGGAGAGCGTGAGGCTCCCGACGTTCTCGCAGATGCGCTCTATAAACTCAAGCTCCTTTAAGCGATAGAGCGTTTTGTTCTCCTCCATGAGCTTCGCGGTGTTGAGGAGCGACCTTGTCGATGCGACCTCCTCTCGGCGGGTGATGACATTTGCCTGCGCCTTTTTCTCGGCGACAAGGACGGTGTTCATTATATCGCGCACCTCTCCGGGGAGGATAATGTCCTTGATGTCGGCGTCCGTCACCTCGACGCAGAACTCACGTCCCTTGATTCTCACCCTGTCGAGAACGCGGGACGAGAGCGCGTCCTTGTCCGTTATGATGTCGTCAAGGCGCGACTTCCCTATGTATTCGCGGAGCGCGAGCTGCGCCGCCGTGTAGAGCTGCGAGGTGAAATCGTCGACGTCCGTCATTATTCCGACGCAGTCAGTGACGCGGTAGCTGCACACGAGATTGACGCGCACGGAGACCTTGTCCTGCGTCATTATCTCCTGCCCCGTCACGTCGAGCCTGCAAAGGCGCATATCAACTATGTCATAGTCGACTTTTACAACCCAATTCCAGAAGTAGTAGGTGCCGGGGCCGAGCACGCGGTCGAGCTTTTTGTTGAAGTAGAGGCGCGCGCGCTCGTATTCCGCGACCTCGACCTTGACGAAGAACGCGTGCGAGATATAGCCGGACTCAAAGACATAGCGCGGTATCTCGTCGGAGACGTCGGGCGACGTCATGTCCGCCGTCACAAACTCGTGTTTGTGCACGTCGGAGAAAAATGCGTGCTTGCCGTGCGTGAGCGCGCCGACGCATACGCCGTCGCGGTAGTGGATGGCGATGCTCCCGTCCGGTACGTCGACGTATGTGACCGACGCCGAGACGCCCTCGTCCGCAAGCAGCGTTTCGAGGCGGCAGCGCTTCGATACAAGCTCGCCGTCGGCGGGGATTATCTCTATCTGCCTGCCGCCCGCAGTTATGTACCTTCCCGCGCCGAGCAGCGCCGTGAACCTGCCCTTTTTGAAAAGGAGCCCCTTCTCGTTTTCGTTGACCGTTACGAATTTCATGATATTTTATTCCTTTCAAATAATTTCGTGTTGTGTGAGCGCCCGCGCTTTGCGTGACCGGCGGACAGGGGCTTGAGCGGGAGCGTCGCGCGGCGGGAAGATATACTTCCGGCACGCGTCCCGCGCCCCGCGGTATCCGTCCCCGTTCAGGGCCGGTCACGCACCGCGCAAGGTCACAGGGGACTTACGCGGAGGGCGCTTGCCGCGTGCTGAGAGCGTGTCTGCAGCACGCGGCGGGTTTTGAATTTTCACTACCAAATCCACTTGGCGTTCTCTCGAACGGCAGGATTCGAACCTGCGTACGCACATGGGGAGTTGAACCCCGGGCCTGTGCGGCCTTGCCTGACGCAAAGCATCGGAGCGCGGCGGAACACACAACGGATACGCACCGCAAAGCGGATGCCAAAAAAGAGGACCGCCGCCCGCAAAAGACTACGCTCCCGGCGTCCATGTGTGCCGCGGTGGAGGAAAACACCGTCTCTTTTGCCTTGCAGGTACATTTTACCGCGCGGCGGCGTCACAATCACGGAAAAAAAGCTGCGAACTCTTCTGAGCTCGCAGCTTTTTATTCATAGCAGATCCTTTTGCCTTGTGAGCCGCTCCCTTATTAGGGAAACGAAGCTCTCGGGCTCCGTCACTTTTATAAACGGACCGAACGAGAGCACGCGGATCAGAAGCTCCGTCTCGTCCCGCTTGTCGTAGACGAGGCGCAGGCGGTACCTGCCTCCGTCGAGCCGCTCCGCCTCCTTCTCAAAATGTGCGAAGTGCAGAAGCGCGCGGTCGAGCGCGCGCCTGCCGTCCGTTATCTCAAGTGTGAGCGTCTCGGTCAGGTCCCTTGACGGCGGCGGCTCGATGTTCCGGCTCTTTGCCTCTATTATGTCGACTGAGCTGATGCGGCCGAGATTTGCGTATCCGTATCGGCCGGACGCGCCGCGGGTGCGGAGCGTTTGTAGGCGGAACTTGTCGTCCTTTTCTGAATACTCCATCCCAACGGGGAACGCGGTGTAGCTGACGCGGCGTCCCTCCCTGCTGCAAAGCGCAAGGCGAAGCATTTTCTTCTCTCCTATCGCCCGTCTTATCGTCCGGAAGCGCTCTATGTACCCCTCGTCCGTGTAAGGGTCGCCGTCCGCATATTTGTCAAAGACGTATATGTCCTCGGGCGTGAAAAGCGGCTTTACGTCCTCAAGCCCCGGGCAGTCAAAATCGAACAGTCTTATGCGAGGGTCAAGGGAGATCGCCTTCAGCCAGCGCTTTTCAAGCGTCGTGTACGGCAGCGTCGGCTCGTGTTTTATCGGCGTCGTCCCGTCGCCGCGCAACAGCTGCCAGCGGTGGGAAAGCAGCGCCGCCTCTATCGTCTGCGCGCTTTCGGAAAACGCCATCTCCCTCGCAATGCGCCTGATGTCCCGCGGCGTTACTGGAGCTTTTACGGCGGCGCGCAGTATCTCGGCGACGGCGCGGTAGTACGCACCGTGTATCTCTGAAAATATCATTTCTCCGCCTCCTCTACGCCGTAGATGCGGCACATCTCTCCGATATCGCGCAAAAACTGCGTTTCCTTGCTCTTGTCCGATATCGAAAGCTCCGTTATCCGGCAGATGAACGTGCGAATAAAGGGGAACAGCTCGCGCGCGTCGTAGACCTCCGCCTCAAATCTGGCGTGACTTTCGTCGACGCGGGTGACCGTCCCGCACCGCCTCTCACGCAAGAGGCGGCGGAATATATATTCTTCGTCCGGTTCGAAAGAGACCGTAAACGATACTTTTTCACATCCGCCCGCCGTGCTGACACCCCACATATGGCACATCATTCTTTGCAGGATCTCTCTCCGCTCATCAAATCGTTCGTCGACCTCGCCTTTTTCGACCGAGACAATATTGTCGAGCCGATACGGAAAAACGCGCCTTTTCGTGTGCTCATACGCCATCAGATACTGCCTGCCGTTGGACACGCTTATGAAGATGCGGAGCGGCGTCACCGTGTCGACGTAATTTTTCCCCGAGCGCGGCGGGCGCGACGTTATCTTCACATACCTCCGCTCTCCCATCGCGTCAAAGATAGAGCAAAGTATTTCGCTGTCGAGCGCGGAGGTGTAGTAGTGGTGCTTGAACGTGAATATGTTCTCGTGCTCCCCGCCGTTTTTCTCCAAGAACGAGCCTATGACGCCGCAGGGCGCGACCTCGGAAAAGAAATCCGCCGCGTCAGAAAATCCGTCGCCGCCCGCGCGGCACGAGGGAGCCCGTCTGTAAAACACCTCACGCCCGCGCCGCTCCGTCAGAAGCAGACCGTCGCGCACATATTCCGCGAGCTTCTTGCGCACGGTCGAGGCATCCCACATCATCGGCTCGGGAAATTCGGCGATATATTCGTCTATCCTCTCCGTTATCTCCGAAAACGACAGCGTCGTGTCCTCATCCCACAGGATGTCGAAAATAATGAAGTGGAGCGTTATGTCCCCGTCCGTGAAGCTGCGGGCTCCCCACGCGCGGAAGAGGGGATTGTGTCCGCCCGAGCGGCTGTCTATCGAGAGAAAGACGTTTTTCCCCTCCGGCGTCTGCCGCGAGCCTATGTGCTCGCCGAGCCAGCTTTCTATGCGCCGCCTCTCGTCGTCGTATAAGCGGGCGCTGCCTCTGACGCCGAAGTCTCCGCGGCTCTTGAACCCGTAGACGTAAAAATCGCGCACATAGCCCCGTATCGTCTCAAAATTTTTTATAAGCTCGCCCCACGCCATAACGCACCCGCTCTCCTTTCTTCCGCATTAAAAATTCGGTGGAGAGAATGCTCCCTCCACCTGTTTTGGTCATTTTCCTGTTACCGGAGCGAATTCACGACCGCCTTATAATATGAGCCGCGCTCCTCAAAATTCGCAAAAGCATCGAAGCTCGCGCACGCCGGCGACAAAAGCACGGTGTCGGCGCATGTCCTCTCGGCCTCCTTTGCCGCCTCGAGCACCGCGAGCCTGAAGTCAGGCACGACCTTATATATCCCTTCCGGCACGCCGACACTCGAAAACGCGTCCGAGATGAGCTTTGAGGTCGCGCCCGTCACGATGACGGAGGCGACGCCGCTGTCGAGCACGGCCCTCCCGAGCGGCTCCATCGGGATATGCTTGTCATATCCGCCGCAAATAAGCACTATGCGCCTGCCGGGGAGCGCCGAGAGCGCCGCTGCCGTGCGCGTCGGCGTTGAGTCTATGCTGCTGTTGTAATAAGACACCCCGTCGAGCTCGCGGACAAATTCGAGCCTGTGCTCGACGCCGCCGAACGTCCTCGCAAGCTCGCAGGCGCACGAAATGAGCTTTTCATCGGGCAAAACACCGTAAAGCGCGCCGAGCGCTGCCATGTAATTTTCCGCGTTGTGTATACCGGGCAGCTTTATGTCGGATACGGCGAGAAGCGGCGTATTTTCCCCGCCGCGGCGGTAAACTATCGTGTCGCCCGATATATGAATTACGTTGTCAAGATCGTCAGGTACCGGACCCGCCGTGAACCACACGACCTCAGCCTCGGTCTTTGACGCGGCGTCCCTCAGCGCCTCGCAGCCGTAGTTCAGAACCGCCTTTTTGCAGCCGCGTCCGAGAATGCGGAGCTTCGCCGCCGTGTATTCCTCCATGTCGCGGTGCCAGTTCAGGTGGTTCGGTGTGACGTTCGTTATGACCGCGACCTCGGGCGCCTGCGGCATCGTCATGAGCTGAAAGCTCGACAGCTCGGCGACTGCGTAATCGCACGCCCCGAGCTCCGACACGCGCGGAAGCAGCGGCGCGCCGATGTTGCCGCCGAGCGCCGTTTTGACGCCGCAGTCCGCCGTCGCCGCCGTTAAAAGCTTATGTATCAGCGTCGTCGTCGTCGTTTTTCCGTCGCTGCCCGTGACCGCTATCTTGTGCGCCGGGGACAGCGCGTAAAAGAGTTCCATCTCGCTCGTCAGAACGCCGCCGCGCAAGACGGCGTCCGGTATCCCTCCGGCGTCGGGACGGATGCCGGGCGTTCTGAAAATGACGGACGCGGGAATATCGTCAAGATACCCCTCTCCGAGGCGGAAGCTGACGCCGCGCCGCTCATATGCGCCGACGTCGACGCGGGCGGACAGCGCCTCGCGCGTTTTTCCGTCCCTCACCTCGACAGTTATTCCGCGCGAGATCAGAAAATCGACGAGCGGAACGTTCGATATGCCGAATCCGAGCACGACGGCGCCGTATTTTTCGGCGCGGGAGAGGATGCTTTCGTCGTGTGCGCCCTGTTCGCTGCGTTCGTTAAGACCTATATCGTTATCTGTCATTTTTGGTTTACCCTGCCTTGATATCGGGAAATATTTCCGGGTTTTTCGGACAAAAATATGCTTTCCCGCTCAGTTTTGTTTCCTGACGAACTTGTATTCGTCGTAAAATTTATAGTACGGGCAGGCGGAGGTGTCCTTTGATAAAAACCTTACCGCCTCGTCCTCGTCAAGAGACATCTGGCACGAAAAGTCGTCCGTATACTCGTCATAATCATAGTATACGCAGTCTTCGCACGACACGGTGACAGCTTTTTTCTTTTTTTCCGCGCGTCCACGGCCGCTCTCCATAAATGCCCCCCGCTTTGTTTTCCCTTTTCTTCTGCACTATTATATAACATCGCAATAAATAGGTCAAGAGGGCGGGAAAACTAAAAAAATCACGCGCGTCCGGTCCGCTTTTACGGGAAATATTAACACGGTGTAAATTTTTTTGCGCCGTTGTTGAAAAAGGCGCCGCCGTCTGTTATAATTTTTTTGAACTATAAAAGCGAGGCGCCTTACTGATATGAAAACAAAACATGCGTTGATACTGTTGATGCTGATAATTGCAGCGTTTGCCGCATTCTGCCTTTCCTCCTGCGAGGGGGGCACATACGGCCTGCGCTTCGAGGTCTATGACGATCACGCCGCCGTCGTCGAATACGTCGGCGAGTCCGCCGACGTGACGGTCGAGGCGGAATACAAGGGCGTCCCCGTCACCGAGATCGCGGACGAGGCGTTCCTCAACGAGTTCATAGAGACGATATCGCTCCCCGACACCGTGACCCGCATCGGAGAGGGCGCGTTCCGCGGCTCCGACAAGCTCGTCTCCGTAAAGATGCAGCCCGGGATCACGGAGATAGGCCCCGCGGCGTTTTCGGGCTGCTCGGCTCTTACATCCGTGACCGTGCCCGACGGCGTGACCTCCGTCGGCAGCTCCGCCTTCTTCGGCTGCACGAGCCTCGCCTCAGTCTCCCTTCCCGACAGCCTGACGGAGCTCGGAATACGCGCGTTTTACAACTGCACGTCCCTTGTCTCCGTGTCGCTCCCCGAGGGGGTGACCGTTATCGGGGACGGCGTGTTCTGGGGCTGCTCCTCGCTCAAGAGCGTCACGGCGGGTCCAGGCGTGACAGAGATAGGCAGCACGGCATTCTGCGACTGCACCTCTCTTGCCGAATTTACGATACCCGCATCCGTCAAAAAGATAGGCGCGTCCGCGTTTATCAACTGCTCCTCCCTTCCTTCGGCGGAGATACCCGACGGGGTGACCGCGCTCGGAGACAAAACCTTCTACAACTGCTCCTCTATGAAGTCGTGCTCGCTTCCCGACACCGTCACCGAAATAGGCTCCGAGGCGTTCGCACGGTGCTCGTCGCTCGACGGCGTAAAACTGCCTTCAAAGCTCACCTCTCTCGGGGCGAGCGTGTTCTCCGACTGCTCCTCGCTCTCCGCGATAAAGATACCCGAAACGCTCACAAGGCTTCCCGACTACGTCTTTTCGGGCTGCACGTCGCTTTCGTCCGTTGAGCTCCACGACGGGCTGACGTATCCCGGGCTCTCGACATTCTCCGGCTGCACGTCGCTTACCGAGGTCGTGATACCTAAGGGAATGACGGCGCTGACGGTCTCTATGTTCCGCAACTGCACCTCGCTCACAAAGGTGGTGCTCCACGACCTCATAGACACTATCCCGAACGAGGCGTTCACCGGCTGCGGAAAAGTCAGGCTTCAGGTGCTCTCCGGCTCATACGCAGAATATTGGGCGCAGAGTGTGGGCAAGCTCTTCGACGTCGTCGGCACGGCGGAGCATAAATACGAACCTCCCGTCCTGCCGCCCGAGGAGCCCGAATTTCCCGAAGGCGAGGTGCCCGACATGCCCGGCGGCGGCAATGAAAACGGCGGCGACGCCGAACGCCGCCCGAGAAGCTGAGCTTTCGCAGGCGAAATTCCCGCATCGGGGCGTGTCCCGATAAAACAGTATAGGTTAAGAAACAAAAGGGCAATTTTTCGTACCATGAAGATAAAATATTACCGCCGTTTGAAAAATAAGGCGCGCCTCTCCGATATTTTTCAGCTTCTGAAGGACTGCGATCACGAATTCGTGCCTCCGCTCTCCGCAAGGAACTCCACCGTCCAGTCAGATCTCAACGTATCGGGCGGCGGCGGTGAGCCTATCGAATATTTCAATATAATAAAAGAGCAGTCTTTCTTTACTGCGGAGGAGGACGGCAGGATAGTTGCGTTCATGTCGTTTAGAAGGAATTATGTCTCCGAGGAGATACCGCCCTCGATGTGCCCGAACATATACATAACGACAGTCATAGTCAGCCCGGAAAAAAGGAACCGCGGCATCACGAACAAGTTCTACCGCGCCATCTTCGCGAAGTTCGGCGCCGTCGATATTTTTACCCGCACATGGTCGCAGAACGGGGCGCATATCCGCATCCTATCATCTCTCAAATTTTACGAATACGTCCGCAAGGAAAACGACCGAGGTCCCGGCATAGATACCGTATATTATCATCATACGCCGACGAAAAAAGGGATCCTTCGGACGATAACGCAGTACAAGCTGACGGGAAACCTCATCTTCCTTTTTCTCCTGACCGTATTTTCCGTCACGTTTGTCCTCACATGGATATTTACCGACGGCGGCATGATGCACGAGCTTTCGATAGCGTTCGCCACGTCCCTCATCGCCTCGGCGCTGTGCCTCTTCTCAGACTCGCTGCTCAAGTACCGTGACTCCGTAAACGACGATTATATAAACAATCTGAAGAGCTTCGGCATAGAAAATCTCCGTTTCAGGAAGGACGAGCTTTTGGAATCCATAATCCCCGGGTGCCGGCATGAGATCTGGATAACGGGATACCGCCTTATAATGACGGGAAAGAAGCAGTTCCGCGCATCTCTTCGCCGTGCATGCTCGCACACGCGCGGTCTTCGCGTCAGGATGCTCCTTGTTCCCCCGTGGAGCGAGACGTACCGGCTCGTATACGGCGAGGACGACATGGCGTCTATAACGGAAAATTACGAAAAGATTTTTTCGGATCTTTGCGAAAGCGTCACTGACGACGGCACAGATCTTGAGATCAGGTTCACTGACAAGCCCGTTTTCAACGATACATATAAAGTCGACGACCGCTTCATAACGAGCCCCTATATGCACTGTGTCGATGCAAACAACGGCCGCATCATGGCGAAGGACTTTTTTTCCCTCGATATAAACGACCCGCAGAAGCGGCTTTATCACCTGATTTACGACGACTACACGGCAGTCTGGGACGAGAGCCCGTACAGGCTCGACAAGGAGCTTTTCAGAGCGAAAATCTCCGACCGTGAAAACGAATTTTACGCTCTTGACCCGCGCGGCAGATGCGAGCTTCTCAAAAGCTGAATTTCTCCCATAGAAAAATAACCGCAAAAATTTTATCCCCATTCGTTTCTGTAAGGAAACGGATGGGGATAGATCATATGCCGGCTTCTCAGCATACAGCGGCACCGTCTCGGGCGCCGGTCGTGAACTCACCTGATCTCGGCGAGCCGAACTGTTTTTCTCCTTATAGCTGACTGGGGCTTGCGCTTTTAAGTTTTTTACGGTATAATAAACGCGGAAGATGCCAAAGTCGCCGCTTTTTGCGGCGACGGCAGTCTAATGAAGCGTTTATTGACCAAAATTCCTTTTGATTTTATGCCGCCGAAATGCGGCGGCTCTAAGGTAGGAATTTATGGTATAATATCTTCGCAGACTTTCAAAGATTCGCTTTGAAAGTTTTCAGCGCCGTCGGAGAAACAGGCTCACGGAGGGACTTTATGAAACACATACGCATACTTTGCTTTATACTCGCGGTGCTTTTGTCGGCGCCGCTCTGCCTCATCTCCCACGCGGCGGACAGCGCCGACGGCGCGGAGACAGAGGTCCTCCGCGTCGGCTTTTTCGCGTTTTCGGGTTATCATACGATAGACGCGAACGGGCGCAGAAGCGGTTACGGATACGAATTTCTCCAGCGGCTCGCGATCCACGGCGGCTGGACATATGAGTATGTGGGATACGACAGCTCCTATTCCGACGCCCTCGACATGCTGAAAGACGGAAAGGTCGACATAGTCACATCCGTTTCAAAAACGGCGGAGCGAGAAAAGGATTTTCTGTTCTCCGACCAGTCGATAGGCATGAACTCCACGATCATGACCGTTAAAGCCGGCAACGAGGATATCGTTGAGGGAGACTACGGCTCATACGACGGCATCACCGTCGGAATGCTCGACGGCAACTCCAAAAACGCTAATTTCGAGAGATTCGCGGATGAAAAGGGCTTTTCGTTCAACCCCGTATATTTTGAGGAGCAGGACGAGCTCACCGCCGCCCTTCAGAGCGGAAAGGTAGACGCCGCCGTCACCGGCAGTCTGCGGCTCTTCGAGAACGAATGGCTGCTCGAATCGTTTGACGCGAGCCCCTTCTACATCTGCACCTCCAAGGACCGCCCGGATCTGATGGAGAGGATAAACGCCGCGATAGACGAGATGGACCTTCACACCCCGAACTGGCGCGATATCCTGCAGAAAACATATTATTCCGCCGACAGCGAGAACGCCATCATCATGAACGCCGGCGAGAGGGCGTTTCTGGATGAGCTCCGTGCCTCCGGCAAGCCGCTCCGCCTGCTCTTCAATCCCGAGCGCGCGCCCTACTGCTATTTTAAGGACGGAGAGGCGCGCGGAATACTCCCGTCTATTTTTGACACACTTGCAAAGAAATTCGACATCAAGTACGAATTTGTTCCCGTGAAGGACAACAATGAATATTACGCGCTCCGTGCCGAAGGCGCGGCGGACGTTGTCCTTGACTTCACGGGAGACTATTATCTCGCGGAGGAAGCGGGCTACAAGATAACGGTCCCGTATTTTCAGACCAACTTTGCCCGAGTGACGCTCAAAGACTTTGAAGGCACCGTAGATAAGCTGGCTATAATGGAGCGCGCTGACGCGATAAGCAGCTTTATCGCGGGCAGATACACGGAGGACGAGCTGCTCCGTCTCCCGACGACGGACGACTGCGTCCGTGCCGTGCTTGACGGCCGCGCAGACGCCGTCATCCTTCTTTCCTACGCCGCCGAAAGATACGTTCAGAACGACGACCGCAACAGGCTCACCTCCGTCGTCTTCGGGGAGACCTCGCTGGCTTACGGCGTAGGCGAAAACGTCCGCGGCGGACGGTATCTCCTCTCTCTGCTCGACAAAGGGGCGGACAGCTTATCGGACGCCGAGATCGACGCCGTCATATCACGCGAGATAGCCGCCGGACTGAATAAGAACATGACGCTCATCGGATTCCTTTACAGAAACCCGGGCTACAGCGTGCTCGGCGTCTTCCTCTCCCTTCTCCTCCTCTTCGCTCTCGCAATGCTCGTTGTCCGCACGCACAACCAGAAAAAGCTCACGAAAAAGGTTGCCGACGCCACGCGCGAGCTTGAAAAAAAGACCGAGGAGCTGACGCACGCGCTTCAGGCGGCGGACGCGGCAAACCGCGCCAAAACGACGTTCCTCAACAATATGTCCCACGACATACGCACGCCTATGAACGCCATCATAGGCTACACGGCGCTCACAACGACGCATCTTGACAACAAAGAGCGCGCGCAGGACTATCTTTCCAAGATAGCGCAGGCGTCAAACCACCTCCTTTCCCTCATAAACGACGTGCTCGACATGAGCCGCATAGAGTCGGGGAAGGTCACTATAAACGAGCACCCCGAGAACCTTGCCGATATACTTCAGGAGCTGCGCAACATAATCCAGTCCGACATCCACGCCAAAAAGATGGAGCTCTTCATCGACACCGTCGACGTGACGGACGAGGAGGTCTTCTGCGACAAGCTGCGCCTGAATCAGATACTTCTGAATCTCACCTCGAACGCGATCAAATTCACTCCCGTAGGCGGCACCGTCGCGATACGCGTCACGCAGAAGCCCTCGCGCTCGCCGAAGCGCGGGCTCTACGAATTTAAGGTCAGCGACACCGGCATAGGCATGAGCCCCGAGTTCGCAAAAACCGTATTCGACCCGTTCACGCGCGAGCAGAGCTCCACCGTCAGCGGCATCCAGGGCACGGGCCTCGGCATGGCGATAACGAAGAACATCGTCGACATGATGGGCGGCACCATAGGCGTTGAGAGCGAGCAGGGAAAGGGTACGACGTTTACAGTCAATCTCGAACTTCGCTTCTCCGCCGAGCATCAGGAGATGGTGCCGATATCGGAGCTCAAGGGCTTCCGCGGGCTCGTCGTCGACGACGATATGATATGCTGCCAGAGCGTTTCCAAAATGCTCCGTCAGATAGGGATGCGCGCAGAGTGGGCACTTTCCGGGCATGAGGCAGTCGCGCGCACAACGGAAGCGGTCGAGCTCGCCGACCCGTTTGAGGTCTACATCGTCGACTGGTCGATGCCGGGCCTCAGCGGCATCGAAACCGTCCGCGAGATAAGAAGGATAGTAGGTCAGGACTCGCCCATAATCCTTATGTCCGCATACGATTGGACCGACATAGAGCCGGAAGCGCGCCGGGCAGGCGTCACGGGCTTTATAAGCAAGCCCCTGTTCGCCTCCGACCTGCATCAGACGCTTGAACGCAGCCTCGGCAGGGGCGCGGCAGCCGCGAGCGTCCGCGGCGATTCGCTCTCAAAAGAGGACAGCTTCTCGGGCAAACGCATACTTCTGGCGGAGGACAACGAGCTCAACCGCGAGATCGCGGAAGAGCTTCTCGGCGAGGCGGGCTTCACCGTCGAGTGCGCCGAGAACGGCCGCGAGACGTGCGACATGGTCGCAAAGGCGGAGCCCGGCTACTACGACCTCATACTTATGGATATCCAGATGCCCGTCATGGACGGATATACCGCGACCCGTGAGATAAGGAAAATGGACGACCCCGCCCGCTCTGGGCTGCCCATTATCGCCATGACGGCAAACGCGTTCGAGGAGGACAGAGAGCGCGCGCTCGCGGCGGGTATGAACGGACATCTTGCGAAGCCCATAGACCTCGACAAAATGGCGGCGATACTAAGGGAGGTCTTGGGGAAAGCCCGCTGACGCGGCGAACGAAATAATCATATATGAAAAAGGCGGGACCGATGTGCGCGGTCCCGCTTTTTTGTCAGTCTTCCTTATGACTCGCCTCATCTCCGAAAACAGAGAGGTAGTAGTCCTCGAGCGTCGGGGATGCGGGACGCGACTGTGCCGTCGGCGGAGTCTCCGATATTATGCGCAGCCCGACCTCGCCGCTCTCCTCGTTTCTTGAGATGTTCGTCACACGAAATTCTCCCTGCATCCTCGCGACGTCAACCTCGGGGCACGGCGTCAGCCAGACCTTGCCCTCGATCTTTTTTGTCAGCTCGTGCGGCGGCGCGCTGTCGACTATGACGCCCTTTTTCAGCATGATGACGTCGCGCGCGATGAACTCGATATCTGAGACAACGTGCGTTGCGATTAGCACGATTTTGTCAAACGCCGTCTTTGATATGTAGTTTCGTATCGATATCCTCTGCTTCGGGTCAAGACCCGCCGTCGGCTCGTCGAGTATCAATATCGACGGGTCGCCGAGCATTGCCTGTGCGAGCGCGAGCCGCTGCTTCATGCCGCCGGATAGCGCGCCTATCTTGCGGCGCGGCACGTCGACAAGCTCAACGGCGGACAAAAGCTCCGGTATCTGACGTTTCGCATCCTCCGTCTTCATGCCCTTGAGCGTCGCCATATAATATAGAAACCGTTCGACCGTAAAATTTGGGTATAGTCCCGGATACTGTGGCATAAAGCCGAGCTTTTCCCTGAACTCCGCGCCCATTTTCTTCACGTCCCTCATCTCTCCGTTTTCTGAGTCACGGAAGAATATTTTTCCCTCGTCGGCGGAGAGATTGTCCGTCAGGATGTTCATAAGCGTCGATTTGCCGGAGCCGTTCGGTCCCAGAAGCGCGTATATGCCCGGCTCGAGCTCCGCGGAAAAGTCCGAGAGCGCGCGGTTTTTGCCGTATGATTTCGATATGTTTGATATGCTGAGCCTCATTTATTTACCCTCTGTTACAAAAGATTTTATTGTTTTTTCCGAGCTTTATTTTCTCTCTTTCAGGCGGGTCAGGACAGTCAGAACGACCGAGACGGACAGCACCCCCGAAAGGAGCGCAAACGCAAAGTCGAAGCTGCTGCCGAAAAGCCCCATAGACGCGGACCGCATGAAAAGCTCGCTTCCCGCAAACGCCGCAGTCAGGTCAAAATACCTCATTGCAGCCGCCCCGACATATACAAGCGCATACGGCAGAAGCGTCACCACCGCCGCGCAGAAAAGCACCGCGGGCATACTCCCGAGGAAGTACGACGCCGCCGCAATGATAAGCGCCGCCGCAGTATACGCCGCCAGCCGCGCCGCAGCCGTCATTATAACATATTCCCCTATGCTCCCCGCCCAGCCGAGCGTGCCGAAGGTCTGAATCGACATGACGGGCGCGCCGATGACATCGAAAAAGCGGTCCGCATATGAGATGCCGACGGCAATATCTGCCGCGGTAAAGATCACGGTCAGCGCCGCCACCGATATCAGAAGTGTCAGAATCTTTGCGGAAAACGTTCCGCGCCTGCCGCGCTTTGCTGATCTTCTTATCGGAGAAAGACCGCCCTCGAAGACCCACAGCCGCGAAGAAACGAGTATTACTGCGGCGAGCAGATATATATTTATGCCGCGCGTGAGTATGCGCTCTACGGGATCGGAAAAGAAAAACCATCCGCGCACGCCGTCTCTCTCTTCGAGCTCCTCAAGATACATCGCATGCCCGTTAAGCTCTGTTAAAAGCGGCATCTCCTCCCTCATCTTGCGTATGTCGTCATAAAATTTGTCAAACTCCGCCTTTGAGATATCTCCCATAATGAACTTTTTTATGACCTCTTGCTGCTTCTCATCGCCGATGATCTCCTCGCCCTCCTTTTGCCTATTGCTTATATATTCGAGCTTTTCTTCATCGAGCTCACCGAAGACGTGATCGTTTATGTACGCCTCGTATTTTTTTCTGTCCTCCGCCACATCGATTCCGTAAAAGCCGAACGAGTCGTAAACGGAGACGGCTAAGAGCAGCAGCGTGACGACAGTGACAGCCGGGGTGAACAGCTTTGACATCTCCCAGCCGAACATGCCGCTCGGATACCTGCGCGCACGCGCCGGTTTATTTTTCTCACGGCGCCCCGAAGATACGGTTCCTTTCGGCAAGAGCCTGCGTGCCTGCGCCGAGAACCGGTCCGCCTCCGCCCTCGCCGTTACGGCGGAGCGCCTGCTGCCAAAGGCGATTATGACGACGGCAGCGGCGGCGGCAAAGAAGATGTATATCACCGCCGCGACGGCAAGCGCATCAAAATATCTGCCGAATATTAAAAGCTCCGAATAGCGCGACAGTAGATTCCCCGCCCAAATGACCGAAAGCGGGCTCACTATCCCCCATTCCGCGCCCGCAGCAAGGCGATCCAAGAGCAGATTTGACAAAGTCAGCACGGCGCCCGCGGCATACGCCGCCGTATATGACGAGGTAAGTGCCGAAACGAGCGCTACAATAAACGCAAACACAGCCGCGCCCAGGCATCTGACGATCGTCTGTACCGCCGCAAATCCCGCAAACGACAGAAGATACGGGCAGTAACCGTAGTATAGCTGGACCGGCGCCGACCCGTCCGAGCCGCCGAACAGGACGAAGCACTCAAACAAAACGCAAAGCGAGATCGCGGCGGCAGCGGCGACAGAGACGGTCATCAGCGCCGCCAGCTTAGCCGCAGACAGCTTTGCGCGGCCGTTTTTTGTCGCCCTTATCATCTGCTGCGTGCCGCTCGACCGCTCAAAAGGAAAAACGGTGCCGGCGGCAAGCACAAGAAACACGCATATAAACATGCTTATCCCGTCGCTGAAGTTGAAATACTGCCCCCAGCCCGTGGCGGCGTTGTATGTGAGCGGTATTTTGAGCCTTGACAAAAGCGAGGAATATATGTCGGACACATGCCTTGCACGCATGCACGCCGGAGAATCGGACGCGCCGAAGAACTCATACCTTTTAACGGTGTCGTCTGCGGTTTTCACCGCAAGCTCTATTTTCGCCCTCACATTCGCCGCAAGCTGTTCCGCTGGCATGACGCTGCTCATAAGCTCGATATCCCTTATCGGCTCCCCGTCGCCGTCTCTGTACCCGAGGGAGGCTTTGTCAAACATTTTTTCCGCCGCCGCCAGCTGCTCCGTATACCATGCGTCGAGCTTGTCTTCCCCGCCGTACTCGCCGGGGTCGTCTAATCCCGCGTTGTACTCATTGTTGATTTTTCTCATATGCTCGAGATAATCGCCGTAATATGCGGTCAGGTCCCGGAAATCCTCCGGCGATGCCTCATAATCGCGCAAAAAATCATTGACCGCGTTTATTTTCACCGGGTCCATCCTTTGCGTTCCTTCGGCAAACGTCGTTGAAACATCATAATACACATACCCGACGCACAAAAGCACCGTGAGCGCGAACGCCGCCCAAAGATATTTTATACCCGACAGCTTTTTCAGCTCATACAAAAAGAATTTCACAGCATGCCTCCTTCAGAGACGTCAGGAGACGATGAATGACGTATCACGCGCCACTCCCCCGTCTTTAAATCGCTGACGCACAGATAATGATGAAAATATTTCGTATTCTCGACACTGCCGATGTCATAATTTTCGAGATCCCTGTACTGTGAGCCCCAGTATACGACGTAATCGTCCGTCAGCTCGTACATTTCAAAAATACACATGCCGCTGTCCTCATAGCACACGGAGCTTTCGCCCGTGTCCTTGTCATATCTGTAAAGCGTGCCGCCGTCCGTCGTCATTATCTGCCTTGTGTACCCGTCGCCGGACATAAGCTCGCCGAGACCGCGGTATTCTCCCACCGTATAGTAAAGGCTGCCGCCGTGCGCCATGAACTGCGCCGCGCCCTTGGCGACGAGCGTCTCCCCCGCCTCCATATCGTCAAGTCTCAGCGCATAAACATCGGAAACCATCACGTTTTTCCCGAGCGGATGCTCCTCCATGCCTTCGAGAATTCTGCAGTTTCTCTCGAAATAAAGCATTCCGTCCTCCGCGTACCCCTTGAGGAAGAACGAATTATTCCGTTTGGTGCTGACACCGACGTCATATTCCTCGCGGACGTCTCCGAGAGACAGGTCCGTACTGAAGATCACGCCTCTGTCGGTTATGTAGTAAAATCTCCCCCCGGATATACCGAGGCCGGAGGCGTAGTCCTTGCCCGTGTCGAGGTCGGAATATTCCCCCGTTTCCGCATCCATCATGCCGACCCGTCCGCCGCTCGCGAGATATTCTACCGAGAGATATATCTTCCCGTCGCAGTACCACGCGCCGGTCACGCGGCTGAAATCATTTTTTGCCAATACCTTCGCTTTTCCCGTTTCAAGGTCGAAGACCTTCGTCATGCCGAGATTTATTTCCTCCGCACTCGTCCTGAGCACTTTGTCGTCGTCGATATACTCGAGAATGTATCTTCTCGCGAACATATATACGGTCGGCATTTTCCCCTCCCCGTTAGGAACGATGAGAGTGTGGCTCGTGTTATTTGTATATTCGGCGCATCTGCTGTCCGTATGCGTGCAGAACGGATCCGCGCATGTATGGCGGGCCGGTGTGCCCTCTTCGTTTATGTACGCCGTCATCAGGTTTTCGTGAAGTCCGAAAAAGACGGCGTTTTCGTACATGTAGCTGTCCTTATATACGGTACCGTCCGCCTTTTTCCCGGCGCAGGAGGCGAGCGGTGCGCACGCAAAGAGCACCGAGAGAATAAAGGCGATATATTTTATTTTTCCGCGCCGCTTATTTCCGATGTGTTTCATGGTTTTTCCCCTCTTTTCCCGCATTTTTTCATGCAAACAAATTTCGCTCGGGCAGGTCCCGAAAGGGACCTGCCCGGCTTAAAACAAGCCGTTCCTTTTTTGTCAGGTCACGATTCCGTTATCGAAAATCGTGTTTTTGTAAGAAGACGCTTATGCCGCGTCCCTAACATGCTGCATGCAGCGGCGTCAGTTGAGCTCTGTGCCGCTGAAGCTCATGATTTCGGTAATCCACAGATTGTCGTAATTATATGAGTCGACCTTTCCGTCAACGACGTCATAATGCAGTTCGGCATATACCGGGTATTCTATAATGCTGTACCAGCTGCTGCTCGGAGGAGGTGCTATTCCGCTCTTCCCGGTAACGTAGCTTACGGAGTTGTCACTTGCATCAACATCGCCTAAATATGCATACCCTATCTCTATCTTAACGGAATTTACATGTCCCAGCATGTCCTGATAGTCCATATACATATAGCAGTTCGCGCCGAGTCCGTTGTGGTAATGGGGTGTGTACCCGTTGGTGATTATTCCCGGTACGCATCTGATCCGCCCTATGTACTGCTTTGTACTGCCGGTGGCAGTCGTCCCGCTGACGGTGTTTACGGTGCAACTGAGTTTATATGTGCATCTATCACGACCTTCGATATCTTCAAGCGGAAGAATGCTGTCCTTCGTCAATGTCTTTGCAAAAACAGTAACAGAAAGCATTGCCATGATAACGAGCACCATGCACGGTTTCAAGAACTTAGATAACTTTTTCATTTAGTTTTCCTTTCGGTTTTTTATTTATTTTTAGGAACGGCTTTGTTTTCTCAGTTATTGTTTTTTTCCTTGTCTTTCGCTGTCTCATCTTTTAAGACTTCTTCATATACTATCTTCTCTGTTTCCGTATCGTACATGTGCAAAACTCTCTTTTTATCGTCAGGCGTAGATATGTTGAGCCATACATACCGTCTCTCCTTTTGGTCCGCAGCGAATATACCCCCAAATTCGTATTCATCCGGGATCCTTAAGACCTCTTTTATCTCTTCCGTTTCCGCGTCATATCTGTAGAGCACCGGAACCGTATGTATATACTGCAAATTGTCGTCATCAGACAGCTCGCCCTCCGGATGAACGGCGTATGTAAAATACACCTTACCGCCCGATGCCGCAATCGTATCGAAAGAAGGAGGATACACATCCTCCGCGACGGCGCGCGGCTCGGCTCCCGGAGCTTTAAGGTCGTACCTGTATAAATTATACATTCGTTTCGCACGGGGGACATCTTCTTCCGGATTTTCGACTGCAATATAGTACAGCTCTCCATCCATGATCGCGGCGGTAGCCGTACCGCTGTTTATCAACTTTTCGGGAACCGAAATATTGTCCTCATCCGCGGAAAACAGTTCATATTTACCGTTCCCGACATATTTCCGAAAATACGCCTTTCCGTCATAGACTCCGACAAACCTGTCTGCCCCCGTCTTCGCAGTCTTCCCGGTCTCAACGTCGACCGACATTATCGTGCTTCTGTATGGATCCCCAAGATAAAGATATACCTTGCCGTTGCAGTAATACCATACTTGGCCGTACGGCAGATATGACGCGATGCACCGCCGCTCCCCCGTCCCGAGGTCAAGCTCAAACAGCGCCGAAAAAACAGCCGGACCTAACTTTCCCGTCGCCTCTTTCTGTGCCGCGTAAAACTCCTGATCGTTGAAAAGCTCCACCTTCTGCCCGCCGACATACATGTCGGGCAAAATGTCGCATATGTAGTAGACCACCTCTCGCCCTTCGCCGCTGACATAGACCATAGACATCCTCGCAATGTCGGAAGATGTGTTTTTCTCCTGCCTGAAAAACGCGGGGCACCTGATGTCATTGTGCCGGCATGTCTCATCTCTGCACGCTATCTCCATCGACCCGTCGAGCAGTGAGCGCGTATATATGCACACGGCTCCCGTGCCGTTGTAAACCACCATCTCCCGCATATCCCCAAACACCTGCCCGTATCCGTCCCAGTTGACGCCGTCGTTGAGCACGAGCGTGCCCTCCGGGTTCGGGGTAAATATTTCGTCTATTATCTCCCTCGCCTTTTCCGGCGTCATTTTTTCCGATGTTTTCCCGCCGCTCTGGTCAGTCTTTTGCGTATCCTCGCCCGTGCCCTCTCCTCTGCCCGCGCAGGACACGAGCGCAAAGCAAATCACCGCGAGCAAAATCACCGCAGCCATAAAAATCAGCCTCTTCATCCTTTTTCCTCCTTAATCCAGGGTCATGTCTCTGTAAATTACCTCTACATTATATAAGACGCATTTTTTCTCAAAAAGAATGCATTTTTGACCAAAAAAATTTTATTCTGACTTCATCGATGCCGTATATAGTGCTAAAGCAAGCGGTATTTTAGCTTTTTTGCATCATATTGAGAGTATTTTATAATAACGCCTCCTGCCTTTGTAATAATACTGTTGCAGGTGAAAAAATATAATGCGAACCCCAAACAACGCAAATATGCCGCAGAGCTTTGTGCTCTGCGGCATATTGTTCGGGTATAGTATCATGCCCCGCTTCTTTCTTACGGGGACGGAAGCGAAGCCTTCCCGTCATATTTGGAGAACTCTTCGCTTATGTAGTTGTTGTGGAACATATCTATCATCGCGTGGTAGCGGGGATGCGTCCGCCAGCCGTGGTCGATGGAGCCCTCGCCGACCGAAAAAATGCTTGCATTCGGATGTGCCGACCGCAGGCGCTCCACATCCTTCGACGGGACAGAAACGTGCTCAAGCCACAACCTTTCGATAAGCGGCAGTTCAAGAAGCGGCGTTATATCCGATATGCGCCTGTTGTAGCTGATGTTCAGGTCGACGAGCTCGCGGCAGTCCGCGAGCGGCGAGATGTCGGAAACGCTGTTGACGAATATTTCAAGATAGTGCAGATGGGGGAGCTTTGAGAGCGGGGTGAGGTCCGATATCTTGTTGTCCGCGAGTATCAGAACGCGAAGCCCCGTCAGATATTCGCCGATGACGGAGATATCCTCGACCGCCTGATGCCCGATATCGAGCGCCTGCAGGTCGGTGCAGTATTTCAGCACCTCTATGTCCTCCGCCGTCATGCGCTCATAATTGTCGCTCGCCATTATGAGTACCGAGAACGCCGTGGCGTCCGTCCTCAGCGACCATTTCCCGAGATAAACGCGCCAGACGACTTTTGTCCCGGGGTAAGCGTCGCGCAGCTTTTCCATCTGCTCGTTTGAAAAGCCGCAGTCGCACAGCTCGAGCCTTTCAAGGCTGTTGAACAGCGCCGTCGTCTCAAAAAACACGTCAAAGTCTCCGACGTCCTTTGAATTAAGGTCTATCGTTTCTACCTCGGAGTCGAACACCTCCCCGCCGAGCTCGACCTCGGCGAGAAAGGCAACGTCCGGATATGCCTTTTTCAGCTCGAGCAGCGCGGAGTTTCCGATGCCCGTCCCCCTGAGATTCACGGAGCCGAGCGCCTCAAACGGCGAAAGCTCGGGCATGATATCTCCCGTCAGCGGAGCGCCGGAAAGATCGATCTCCTCCGAGTCCTGCCTGAATTCTCTGCCCGCGACCGAATATATGAGTACGGCGGAAAAATCAACGTCCGGGAAAGCCGCCCTGAGCTTTTCCATGTCTGATGCCCTGACCTCGTCGTCTCCGAACGTCACGCGCCGCAGCTTTTCAAATTCCGCAAGCTCGTCTGCAAGCGCCGCAAAGTCGACATTCGCGCCCTCAAGGTCGATCGTTTCCTCGTCGGCAAGATACTCCCTCCCGGCGACATTTTTGTATGTGACGCACAGAAATTCTACGCCCGGGAACTCCGCCTTCAGCGCCTCGAGCTCCGCGTCCGACATATGAAAGCTCCCGAGGTCGGCGCGCTTTAAGCTGTGGAGCTTTTTCAGTCCGCCGCGAAGCGCCGAAAGATCCGATATCTCCCCGCCCGAAAACGATATCTCGGTCGTATATTCTCCCACCTCGTGCCCCAAAATGTTGACGATCTGCTCTTTGTCGTGATCGCCCGTCATAACGCGCCCGGCAAAGAAAAACAGCGCCGCAGCCGCGAGCACCGCGGCAGCCCTCACCGTGACGGACAGGATCTTTTCGGTATTCAGGCTCTTGTCTTTATCCATACGGTCCCCTCCGCCGCCTCATGAAATCACAAAAGCGTCTCCGCCGCCGTCAATTTTCGGAATATGGCGGAGCGTTTACGAATTTGCCGCCCGCCCGAACTTTTTGCAAAAATAAGCCGAGTGGCGCCGCTTTTGATAAGTATATCACATAATTATGTTTTTTTCCATATGTGAGCGCGATATAATGAGAAAAAAAAGACGCCGGACGCCGCAGCCTGTTTTTTCGGCGGCCTCAAGAGAAATTTTTTGCCCGTTTTTCGTCACGCCGGCTTGTCTCCGCCTCATAACTGAGGTAAAATATATGCGTTAAAATTCCCCCTCTATGGAGAAGAACAAACCGAAATGAAAAACATTCTTATATTCGTATGCACAAACGAGGATAAAAAAGAAAGCGCAAAAGAAGCGGCGGCTTCCATTTTGCGCACAGGTATATTCGACAGCGTTATGCCGTACATTTACAGTGAAAAAACGGACGGCGAACCTCTAACATGCGCTCCCGCCGCCGTTTTCGGATGCTGCCGTCCCGAGCTTTCGGACACGCTGCGAAGAGCGAATGACGGCGAGCTTCCGGCAAATGTGTTCGTCGCGGGTGATGTCGCGGAGAGCTCCGTTCTCATGGCCGCCGCAGATCTCTCATGTGCGGGCGTGCGCCCCATCGTCCTTTCCCGCCTCTGCCCACAGGATGCCGAAGTTTCAGGTCTTTGCTCGCTTGCCGAAAACAGCGTCTGCGTCACGGCGATTAATTCCCGTCGGGACATAGTAGAGACCTCCGGAACAGCTGAGGTGAGGCTCGTTGAGACTCTGAAGCGGCGCGGGCTGCACATATCTTTCGCGGAATCCTGCACGGGAGGCAAGGCGGCGGCCCGTCTCATAGGCGCTCCGAGCGCCTCGTCCGTCATCGACGCCTCATTTGTGACATACGCGAACGAGGCAAAGGAAAAATTTGTCTTTGTTTCCCCCGCTGTGATCGAAAAATACGGCGCGGTCAGCGAGGCAGTCGCGGGCGAGATGGCAAAGGGCGCAGCAATTGCGGCGGAGGCGGACATAGGCGTCGGCATCTCAGGCATCGCGGGGCCCGACGGAGGCACCCCGCAAAAGCCCGTCGGCACCGTATGCTTCGGCTACTGTATCCTCGGGGAGCTTACAACCGAGACGGTGCATTTCGAGCCCAAAGGCCGCGAATATGTCCGCGAGGCGAGCGTCGACCGCGTATTCTCCGTTCTGCTCGATAAGCTCGGCGCGTGACCGATAACGCCGCCGATATGCTCACTTTTTCTTTCTATCTGAGACAAACCCGCAAAGAATAAAGACGACCGCGACGGCCGCTTCCGTGCATAAAACATACGCCGCGTACCGCAAAAGAACGACTATTGCTATCGGAAGCGCGCCCGTCGGCGGGATAAGCCCCGCGCCGACGGCGGGCTTTGTCCACGACGCAAAACCGAACCTTTTCGCTATAAAACAGAGCTCGGCGGCGAAAAACGGCAAAAGGACTGCCGCTGAGACGGCGGTCGAGACGGCGAGCTTGCGGCGGGCGAATTTTTTCCTTTCCCGCCTTGTGAGCGAAGCCGTCAGTATTCGTTCGTATCCCGTCGTCATCTCAGAAAATATGTACGGCACGGATACGAACAGCGCCGCCAGTGCCGGGGTTGGGTCGACGCCGCGCGAGAAAAGCGCGCGCCAGCCGAGGTCGTAAACGAGAACGCCGTCCACGTCAGGACGGTATCTGCCGATAAAATCGAGCTTTTCCGAAATGCTCTCATATACCGTCAGCCTGAATTCCGCCGACGAAGCCGCCTTTGTTATCTCGGAATATTCCTCACCCGATATTTCGCCCGCCTCGAAAAGCTCCCGCGCGCCGTCGAGCTTTGCCGCGTCGGCTCGTGCGGAGGAGATCTCTTTTTCAGTAACGGCGGCCTGTTCTTCGTATTCCATCCCCTCCATGCCGCAGACGGTCTGTCTGTACGCGCGCTCCCATGCCGAGCCTCTGCCCTCCGTCCCGTATGACAAAAGTGCCGCGTCGAGCGCGAAAAGCACGGCAAAGGCAATGGCCGCGCGCACACTGAAGACGCGGCGGAGCTCATAATATACGATGCCGTGTCCGCGTCCGCATCCTCTCCCGTCAGAGAGGCGGACGCGCTTTTTTCCCGCCGCGCGGACGCCGGAATATGACACGACGGCAGCGATAAAGCATGCGGACAAAACGGCGGACAAAATCAAGGGAACAACGGTCAGAACGGCGGCGCGCGAAAGAAATATCCCGCCGCCTCCGATGCCTGCAAATCGCGTCAGAAACCCGTCGCTTACCGAGCCCGAAAAGGTAAAGTTATAGAAAAAGGAGAGCACGTCATTGCTTGCGGCATATAAAGTTACGTCGACCGCAGTCACGGCGACGGCGGCGAGCGCGACGTAAACGGCGCGCCTCAGCACAAATACCGCGAGCATCATAAGCACGCCGACAGCGAGCGAGGAAAGCGTTGAGACCGCCAGCCGCAGGAAAAGACCGCCCGCGGCGGTAATGTCATACGGGCAGCGCATATACGCTTGTATCGACGCAATCGGCAAGCCGCCGCCCGCAAAGCCGTCGGAAAAAGATATGCCGAGCGCGGCGGACGCGGCGGCAAGGACGTTGAAAACGACGGCAGACGCGGCAATGACCGCGAGCTTTGACAAGGCGGCGGATGATCGCCGCTCATGAAAGGACAAAATCAAAAAATCGCCCCGCACCTCCGCCGCAGAAATCGTGAGCGCCGCCGCCGCGGTCGCCGCCATTGCGGCGGCGAACGGTATTGTCAGTGACAGAAGCGCGTCCCACCCGCGCACCTCGCCGGAGACGTCGTTTTCCGCGAGCGCCCCGTAGCGGCGGATGACCTCCTCCTGAAAGCGCGCGGGGGCGCTTTTTTTGTCCGCGATGCGGCGGTAGTTGACCCCGGCGTTATAAACTATATCGTCAAGCGTGCGGGCGTAGCCTTCCGCATAGTCTTCGGGCTTTTCCCCGCGCTCCGCGTAAATTCCCGACAAAAGACCGACGGCGCATAACAATGAGAGTATCACGACCGCCGTCCGCGCCGTTATTTTTTTGAGCTCGTATTTTATCATGACGCGCCCGCCCCGTCTTCGCCGAAAACGGCGAGGTAGCAGTCGTCAAGCTCCGGCATCACGGAAACGGCGCCGAGAGCGGGGCAAGCGTCCGATATAACGCGGATGTGCTCACCGAAGGCGCGGCACGGGAGTCCCTCCGGCGCGTTCAATCCCGACGGGAGCTCCCAGCATCTGCCGCGGAACTTTTCGCGTATCTCATCGACGCTTCCGTCCGCAACGATACAACCGCGGCGCAGGAAAATGACCTTGTCGGCGACGTCCTCGACGTCTGTCGTGATGTGCGTCGATATGAGTATCGCCGCGTCATCACGCCGCCGCTTTATGTAATTTTTAAACTGTATCCTCTGCATCGGGTCAAGTCCCGCCGTCGGCTCGTCGAGCACGACGAGCTCCGGCGAGCCTATGAATGCCTGCGCCGAGGCGAGGCGCTGTTTCGTTCCGCCCGACAGCGCGCGGACGCGAACGTCCATGTATTCGCCGAGCCCGAACGCCTCCGTCACCTCTTTTATCTGCTCTCCGGCGTCTGTAGCGCGGGCGAGCTTCGCCGTGTAGTCGAGCATTTCGGCTGCCGTGAAATCCGGATACATCCCCGGATACTGCGGCACAAAGCCTATGCGGCGCGAGCCTTTTGAGCTCACCGTGACCGTGCCGGAATCGGGCTTCAGATTGCCCGTGATTATATTGAAAAGCGTGGTTTTCCCGCTACCGTTCGGTCCCAAAATTGCGTAGACGCCGCGCCCGAATTCATAGCTGAAATCTATGAGCGCGCGCGTCTTTTTGTAACTGCGGCTGATATGTTCAAGCTTCAGCATGCGCATGCCCCCGTCATATAATGCGGCACTCGCCGGTTTTTACGTTTATAAGGAGGATATACTCCTTCAGTATGCTTATATTGCCGTCCTCGTCGGGCTCACAGACCGGGTCCGGGCAGACGATGCTTATCCGTCCGCCCTCGGGGTCGATACGCTTTATAAGGCTTTCGTCCTGAAAATATATGCAGCCGTCGGAGCTTTGTCCGTAAGGCGGAATATCGTCGCGCGCGCCGTTCTGAGCGGCACAGACGGAAAGAATAAATATAAGGATAAAAACCGCGGCAGACAGTTTTTTCATGCCCGTGTTTCCTTTAATAAAGCTGTATATTGAAGCTTTCGCCCGTTTTTACGTTCAGGAGCGTTATATATCTGTGCGCGTACTCCGTCACGGGGTCAAGCGGCGGCTCAATTGTCACCGAGATGTCGGAAATATAATATCCGTATACCATGACCCAGTCGCCGGCATTCGTCTGTTCGGTCGTCATTATGTCGTCGTTGGGCAGCCCGACGAAATACCCTGCCTCGGCTTTATAAAGCTGCCGCTTTTGTCCGTCGAACGAAATGTGTCCTATCCCGTCCGTCGGCAGCTCGCGATTTGCAGTATGAGCATCGTACAGTTCGTTGACGTCAAACGACGTCTTATAGAGAAATCCGTCACCCGCCGGGGACGCCGAGAAAATGAGATTTTCGCCCGACATCACGGTTTCGCGCTCGCCCATTTCCCCGTTGACGCGGTAAAGCTCGCCTTCGTTTTTCGACCAGTCCGTCTCGTATCGGTATCTCCACCCGTCGAATGTGGGATACGGGTCGATATCGCACGCCTCCCTGTCGGTGAAGTCCGGCAGCGTCGAAAAATCCTCCGCTCCGCCCCACAAGAGCCGCCCGCTGTCTGTGTCTGCGCCGACGAGCCTGATATCGGGCTGTTCCCACGTCTGCTCCGTCAGCTTCCCCGTCTCGCCCGTGAACGGGTCGAACCTATAGAGGCTGTATGTGTAGTGCCACGTCGTCCCGCCGTTGTCAAGCGTCTCCTCCCGGAGCTCGGACGCGAGAAAATAGAGATATCCGAAAGCCTCTGACACGCTCCATATCTCGCCGTTCGCGCGCATGACGTCAAAGTCGCCGAAGTCCTCAACCGTGTAGCCGTTTTCGTATACGAGCGTGACCTCGCCCGAAATAAGGTCGTACATATAAAGATTGCACTTGGGGTCATAGTCTGTGAATTCCGCCCCGTCGCGCTTTCCCGTGCGCGCGGCGCCCGTGAAATAGAGGCGCTGCCTGTCGTGAGAGACGACGAGATTATATTTATGAAACACCGGGCACTCCGGTGTGTCATGCGTGCAGACGGGGTCGGGGCAGACGACGGAGACGCGCCTTCCCTCGATGTCGACACGCTTTATGAGATGGTCGTCCTCAAAATAGATGAATCCGTCGTCGACCGGCGTCTTGTACTCCCCAATATCATGCGGGCCGCTCCCCGGAGCGCAGCCGAAAAGGCTCGCCGCAAGCACCGCCGCGGCTGCCGACAACGCGAAAGTTTTTGCAAAACTCATACCAGTGCCGCCCCCGTATTTTAATATCCCGTTATCGTCTTCCGCTTTCCGTCGAGGTAGTCGCGGTCAAGCGTAAGGATGCCGTTGTCCATGCGGAAAATTCTGTCGGCGCGGGACGCGATGTTCATGTCGTGCGTCACCATAACGAGCGTCTGCCCTATTTCCTCCCTCGTCTTTATGAGAAGGTCGAGCACCTCGTCCGCGTTCGCGCGGTCGAGATTTCCCGTCGGCTCGTCTGCAAACAGTATCTGCGGCATGTTTATGAGCGCGCGCGCTATCGCCACCCTCTGCTGCTGACCGCCCGAAAGCTCGCTCGGCAGATGGTGGAGCCTGTCTTTTATATTCAGCGTATTCACAAGGCGGCGCAGCGTCTCGTCGTATGAGCCGTCCTTTCTGTTGCACATTAGCGTCGGTATCAGGATATTTTCGAGCGCCGTGAACTGAGGGATCAGGTTGTGGCGTTGGAACACAAAGCCCATGTTCTGCCCGCGGAAGCGGGACAGCTCATCAAACGACATCTTCGTTATGTCCTGCCCGCGCACATAGATGTGCCCGGCGTCGACGCGTTCGAGTCCTGCGCAGCACGATAAAAACGTGCTTTTTCCCGAGCCGGACGGCCCTATGATCGCGACGAACTCGCCCTCCTCTATCTTTATGTCCGCGCGGTCCACCGCGGTCACGACCTCGTCATACTGCTTGTACTGCTTTATGACGCTCTCGGTGTGAAGGATATACTGCGACTTTGCGTCAGCCATAAAAAGCTCCCCCTTTCTTCATTCCGAAACCTCCGCATATTCGACGAAAAGCGTTTTCGAGCGCCGCCGCATGAAGCTGCGGTACGGCAGAAACGCGGACAAAAATCCGCACGAAACCGACATTATGACGGACACAAGTATCGCGTACCACGGCATATAGAACGAAAACCTCAAGTCGAGCCCGGAGAAATGCGGGACGAACACGTTTACGAATTTATAAAGCAGAAACGATAGCGAATATCCGAGCAGAATGCAGAAGATGAACGAAAGCACGCCCATAAAGATGCCGCCGAATATATATAGCCGCTTGATATCGCTCTCGAGCGCGCCCACCGACTGCAAGATCGTAAACTCCCCCTCGCGCTTGTAATAATACAGCATCTGAGAGAAGAACCATATGAGCGGCGAGATAAAGAGCAGGAGAAGGGCGACGAACGTGAATATCTCGTCGTACTGCTTATCCTCGTTGACGCGGGCGAGATATATCGAGTGCGTGTTTTTTACCGGTATGCCTCCGTACAGCATCCCCCAGCCGCGCAGCGTTTCCTCAAGCTCCGCCGTCTCCTTCGGCGACAGCGTCGGGTCGGCGTAGACGTTTATCGTGTCGAACCTTAGCTCATTGCCCGTCACATCCTCAAACGCGGCGTCGGAAAAGTATATGGGCATAAGCAGCGTCGGTATGTCGTACACGATCGCCCCTATCGTGTACTCGCGGTAATTGAAAACGCCCTTTTCCACCTGCTCGCGCAAAAGCGCCTTGCCGGACAGAAGTCCGTCTATCGAGCCCGTATATTTCACGAACTCCGCTATCTCTATTTTGTCCCCGACCTTGTAGTCGAATTTTCTTTCGTTCCCTATAGAGTCCGCAATGACGACGTAGCCGTCGTCATGCAGCGGAGCCGAAAGGTCGCCGTCGTATTTGTACTTTGAGAGCTCCGTCACCGTGTCCTCGTCTATTGTCCTGTACTGAAGGTCGCCGGCGACGCGGTATTCGCCCTCCTCATCGGGGATGACGAGGTTTCCGAACGGCGCCATGTACTCGGCGCGGACGCGCATATGGCTCTTTAAGTCGACGGCGTCGCGCGACGCCGTCTTGCCGACGTGCACGATGCCCTCGGTGTCGTAGAGCTCGTCTCTCATCCTGTCCTGATACTCCACCTTCGATATGTCGAGCTCGTATTCCGGCGCCGGCTTCGCCACAATTACCCTCGTTATCTCAGCGACGTAAAGCCCGCATATGAAAAGGGATGTGAAGATAACGGCTGACAAAAGCAGGCGCAGATTGTAGCGGCGGAAGCGCCACGCGGAGAACATCTCGTACCGCAGCGGGAATTTCGAGCCGAAAATGCGGAAGGAGCGCCTCGGCGAGACGACGAGATTTGAATTGTCCTCTGCGGCGATAAGCGTCATCGGCGCTCTCATAGACATTATCCGCATCGGGAACATCACCGACACAAGGATAACGATAAGGCCGTAGAGCCCCGCGAGCAAAAGCGTCCACACCGGGCACGAAAACGGAATTTTGTGTACGGCGAGCAGGACCCAGGATATTATCACTGACACAAGCGTCGCCGGCAGAAACGTCATTATCCCGATCGAAAACATCTCCCAGAACGACGTCTCGAACAGCTTTTTGAAGTCCGCGCCGAAGCTCATGTAGATGCCGTATACGAATTTGTAGTGATTTATCCTTATGTTGTAAAGTATGACGAGCAAAAACACAGACAGCACACCCGTCACCACCATTGACGCCGCGTAAATGAGCCTGTTCACGAACAGGTTCTCCCTGAAATTCATGAGCGGCGTCGTAACGTATTCGACGGGATTCTGCGGGTCGGCGTCCTTTATCATGCCGAGGTGCCTTTGGCGGAAGACGGTTTTGTATACCTCGTTGACCT
The DNA here is from genome assembly GCA_947628165.1 of uncultured Clostridia bacterium. GTDB lineage: Bacteria > Bacillota > Clostridia > Oscillospirales > CAG-272 > DTU064. The sequence continues at coordinate 30,071 of CANQYV010000020.1, forward strand.
CTTCAAAGTCGTTGCCCTTGAAAACGATATATACGTCATAGTACGAGCGCGCCTTGTATGCGTTGTAATGCTCCGTTATCCTTACGTCCTCGTACGTCCGGCTCCAGCCCGGCAAGCCGTTCTCTATCGCGAGCTTCTGGTCCTCCGTCAAAGAATAGAGCGCTATGTGGTAGTCGAATTCCTCCGTGACGCGCTGCCACTCCGTTCTGTCGTTGTTGTAAAGGATGACGGTCAGCGTCGCAAATATCGTCTGTATTATCGCTATCGCCGCAAAAAAGCACGCGTACTGCCCGATGTTGGATATCACGTTCTTGAACGCCAGACGCAGCGTTTTTTTAAGGTACGCCGCGGCGTTTTCCAAAAGCTCAGCCACAATTCCGTCCTCCTTTTTTTCATTATACAGCGCCGCGGCAGATCGTTATAGCTGCCGCGGCCGTTTTTCTCATATTGTCAGTTTGTCGGCAGTTTCATTTCACATCCGCACAGTCGAAAACCGCGCCCCGCGACCCTCGAGAAGTCTTGTCTCGCGCCCCTGACACGACATTATCAGGGACTGCATCCCGCAGCCCGCTATCATTTCCAGCATCGCGGACGCCCTTGTGTCGTCCATCTGCGAAAACGACTCGTCAAAGACGAGCGGCGGCGTGCTCTTCCTGTAAAGCAGCTTTACGAGCGCGAGTCTCAGCGAAAGGTACGCCGCCTCGACGGTGCCTCCGCTTAGAAGTCCGATGTCCCTGTACGTCCCGTCCGCAAGCACGCTCATACCGAATTCGGCGTCGACGCCGAGCTCCGAATACTTTCCGTCCGTGACGCGGTCCATATATTCGCGCGCGTACTCCCTAAGGCGCGGCGCGACGCTCTCGCGCACCCCTCTGCCCGCCGCGGCAAGCGCGTCCGTCGCGAGGACGCAGGCGTCAAACCTCGACATATCCTCCGCGAGCTCCGAGTTCAGCTCGTCGAGCTTCACAGAGATAGCGGCAGGGTCGAGCCGCGTCGCCATAAGATGCGCGCGCCTG